>JAFPWZ010000053.1 GCA_017412625.1 Methanomicrobium sp. | reverse complement strand
ATCGGCACTCAGAATGTTATTGATGCTGCGATAAAAAATTCGGTATCCAAAGTTATAATGATCTCGACAGATAAGGCTGTAAGTCCTATAAACGTGATGGGTGCCAGCAAATATATTGCAGAACGCCTGTCAATTGCCGCAAATAATCATAGTAATAACCGCGACACAAAGTTTGCCGCAGTCAGATTCGGCAATGTTTTGAATTCACGCGGTTCAATTATACCAATATTCCTAAAACAGATTCAGTCAAAAAGTCATATCACCGTTACCGATCCTGATATGCAGAGATTTGTCATGACGATTCCTACCGCCGCAAATCTGGTAATTACCGCAGGCATGATTGCAAACGGATATGAAGTGTTTATACTAAAGATGCCTGTTTTAAAGATCATTGACTTGGCTGAGGTAATGAGGGAGAGATTGTCCGTGAAGTATGGTTATGATCCCAAAGATCTTCCCATAGATATAACCGGCAAGCGTATCGGTGAGAAATTATATGAAATGCTAATGACTTCTGAGGAATCCGAAAGTGCATATGAAAATAAAGATATGTTCATGATATATCCGACACACCTCTCGCGTGTTGTAAAGCATGAAGAATATGTGCCCCCTGATGGTTGGAAACCGGTACCTCTGCATCAGGAATACTCATCAAGATCATCTGTCATATTAGACAAATCACAAATTGCAGAATATCTTGAAGAAATTGGATTGTGATCATAAAAATCATTGCCGACTATTTTCAATTAATTTTTTGTGGAGTTCCATTATTTGGTCAATTATTATTTCATGTTCATATTTTTTGACCATAACTTCTCGACCGTATATGCCCATTTTTTTCATGTCTGACTGATTTTCATATATCCAGTCGACAGAAGTCAGCAATGCAGAGATGTCTTTTGGCGGAATCAGTAATCCGGATTTGTAATCCTCAACAACTTCTCTGCATCCCCCTACATCCGTTGTAATAGCCGGTCTTTCCGACGAGAGTGATTCCATTAATACGTTTGGCAAACCTTCGCTGTAACTTGGAAGAATGAGACAATCTGATGCACATAACCACTCATGTACTTTCAAATGCGGAATTTCACCCGTAAAAATGCAGTTCTCTGGATGAGGGGGTACAATTCCCGGACCGCAAAATATGAAAAGCATATTAGGTCTCTGTTTTGCCGTATCTATCAGTTCATTAATCCCCTTTTGTTCACATAGTCTGCCAATAAATATAAAAATCACTTTATCTAGCGGCAAATTCAGTTTTAATCGGCATTCATTTTTATCTAAATTAATGAAGACATTAGTGTCCACACCCGTGGCAAAAACGGAAGTATTCTCCGGAATGGCGCCAAATTTGATAAGGTTTGATTTTAATTCCTCGCTTACGGCAATTACATGATCTGCCCGTTTAATCATTGATTCAATGATTTTTTGATTAATTTTATTCTTATATGGGTATAATCTGCCGTCATCCCCTAAAAATTTTATAACCAACGGCGTATCTCCCTTAAAAAGCGCCGGAACAAAACTGCTGTGCGGGATATACTCCGCTTGAAAAATGTCGCATTCTCCGCTTCTTGTAAGTTTGAAGCTGTCCATGAAAAATTTCGGATACGCCGATATCAACTTGGATGTCTTAACTGCCTTATTTACGATAACTCCTCTTTTTTCCAATGAGTCAACGTCCCTTTTGATAAAATTGCCGAATGAACTTTTTTCATCTGCAGGGTACATATTCGCAAACAACCCCAGCGTATACTCCTCCATTCACAGCACCCCAAGTTCACTCAGCCTCGCCGGCAGATACTCATTAGTGACATAATCAAGTCCCCTTGCCGCAAACGCCTGCTGCTCAGACTTCAGACCCAACTTTAACTGCAAATTAATCTCGCGTCTCCAGTAATCAGTATCAAATCTCGGATCGGTAAGTTCCGCCTTAAGCGCCTCTATATCCTTCTCCGACAGAACATCCGATGGGAGATTGTAATGACTTATATCCGATGGCTGAACGCCGATAAACTGCGCGCTCGGAGTTGCCAGGGTCTCGGACATATGCGCCGCCTTAATTGACCCGTAGGCAACACTCGCATAGATCCGGTAAGACCACGGATCGCCGTCTGTAAAGACAACGACCGGCAACTTCAGTTCATCGTTGATGCGGTGCAGAAACCTCCTCGTCGCGCGCGCGGGCTGCCCTTTAAGGTGAACAAGGATTGCATTATACTCCTCATCAAAACCGTTCTCCATCAGACGCGCATACATACCGCCGGTCTCCATAGCAATCACAAACTTGGCGTCGTGCTCCACGAAATCAACGTTCTCGATGTTATTCGGAATCGAATACCCCGACTCTCCTACATCCTCCTGGCAGTGCAGAACCTTCTCGCCGCGGCGGGTATTCTCCTTAATCCTGAGCGGACCGTATACGGACGCGCCGTCCTCTTCAGGTCGCAGGTGGAAGGCCTCTCTGGAAAGCTCGGTAATAATCTCCAGATCCTCGATAAGGTGGTTGCTCTCGTCCTGCGCGCCGAACTTCGCGCGTTTCCAGCCCTCCGATATGTAATACATTTCTCTCAGCGTCGAGGAGCGGTTCTCGCGAAGCTGTTGCCTGATAAACCAGACAACATAAGCCATCTTCAGCAGATGCGTCGCACCCTTGGCATTGTTTGCATTTCGCAGAGTCTCGCGGTCGCCGTACTTCCAGACCTCGGAGCGCTCGTCATACTCGATATTGTGCTTTGTCCTTGTCGGCAGCGAGATAAAAGGAATCAGAGCATTCTGCATCTGATTATACCACTTATCCGCGATATCGTAGAGCTTTGTGTCCGCCAGCCTGTCAAGTTCTTCTTTTCTCATAATATCCCCGTTCCTTTTTATATTCCCGCAAGGTCGACAACGACCAGAAGTTTCTCTTCAACGCCTCTCACGCTGACCGTGCTGTGCGCCGTTCCGGAAAACTCCGTTTTCCACACGGACTCGGGCTCCACTGTTATCTTCCAGACGATATTGTATTCGTCCCCGATTGTGTCGGTAAAATCGGGTTTCACAAGCGAATCCGCCGCATTATCCGGCGACATGCAGTACAGTGTAAGTGTCACGGAATTGCGCGTGAAATTATTGATTACAATCTCGGTCTTGCCGGATTCGGTGATTATGCGCTTCTTGACGACCACCTTGCGCATTATCTGCGCCTCCAGAGGTGTCACGTCCGGCACGGGCTTATCGACAATCTCCGAGACCTTTGCGGCAATATCCGGCAGGATTGCACAGACGGCGCGGGCTCTCTCCTCAACCTGCCTGTTCTTGTCGCGCCGCGATATGAAATTCTTGAGTTCGCGTCCGAGTTCCTGAAGGGCAAGAGTAATCTCTTTCTGGATCTCGGGAATCGCGGCTATGGCATCCTTGCTTTCGCTGGTAAAGGGCACATTGGTCGACGCGACATGAACCAGAATGAGCACGGGACCCATGGGAAGCCCCTGCTGCGAGAGATTGTAAAGTTTCCAGTTAATGCCCGCAACCGCATCCGTGATGACGCATGCTCCCTGCTGATAAAGGAGAGGGACGCGGTTTGCAAACCTCAGAAGCTGCCCCGGACCGTCGCCGTCCAGCTTGCCGCCGTATCCGATTGCGGCCTCGACTATGAACGGATGTCCCGAGAAGACCTGACTCTTGCGTGTCTTTGATCTGACGAAATCCAGTTCATATTCTTTGTCGATACCCTGAACAATGCTCTCTTCGCCGATTGGCGAGAGACATACCGATGCCGGTGGCGGCGGAATCTGGACGGTCTGCATGGCATCCAGCAGAACCTTGAGTTCATCGGATGTAAGACCCGATGCCTTTCTGTCGGGCTTGATCTTTGCGAGGCCCAATATTTCATCCGCGCTCTTCTCGCCGACCCTTGAGAAGCCGTTTATGAGGAAGTCCTTTACCTTGTCCTTACTGGTGTCGGCCATTCTTTTCAGCTGTCCGAACTCAATGCCGTGCGGGTGCGGTGCGATGGCTTTGGGGGGAACGATTGCCTGCTCGACCGCGCGTTCGTAGGTGTATTTTTCGCCGTCGATATCCGCCTGAATTCTTGCGTGCGGGTTGACGACTGCCGTGTATCTCAGATAATCGATGAGTTTCTTCTTTGCCGCAAGCGTGCTCTTGAACTCAATCTCCACACGCGTGCCGTGCATGCGATCCCATTCGATCTCTTCGTCCTTTAAGACCTGCGGCTCGTTCTGCTCGGTCTTTATGAGTATCTCGAACCTGTGCGCCTTTGACTTGTGACCCGTTCTCGAGATGACCACGGTCGGCACTCCCGTTGTCAGCTGGGCATACATGACGGCGGCACTGATACCGATACCCTGCTGACCGCGGCTCTGCTTTATCTGGTGGAATCTTGAGCCGTATAGGAGTTTTCCGAAAACATACGGCACCTGTTTCGGAATGATTCCCGGACCGTTATCCTCGACGATTATTCTGTAGACATCCTTATCGACCCTTTTGATTCCGACATAGATGTCGGGAAGCACTTCTGCCTCTTCGCAGGCGTCGAGAGAGTTATCGATTGCCTCTTTTATCGTAGTAATTATCCCGCGTGTCGGTGAATCAAAGCCCAAAAGGTGCTTATTCTTCTCAAAGAATTCGGCTACGCTGATACTTCTCTGCTGTGCCGCAAGTTCTTCCGCTAAATCCATTCAGTCTTCCCCCGTTTCCGATTTGTTATCGTCGTTTTGATTTGCTTTATTTCTTTTTGATCTGTTTTGATTACCGTTCTGTTTATTTATGATCTAATTGCCTGAACGGATGCTGTCGGCGGCTTCCGCGACTTTGCATTCCTTCTGTTCGCCGGACTTCAGATCTTTAAGCGTGACCGTTCCCGCTTCCGCCTCGCGTGCGCCGATGACGACCGCATAATCGGCAGTCTTTGCGGCATACTTCATCTGTGCGCCGATACCGCGGTCAAGCAGGTTGAGTTCGGTATTTATCCCCGCACTTCGGAGTTCTTTTGCGGCAGAGAAAGCATATCCCGCTACATCCGGCGTGTATACGACAGCTGCCGTAGGTGACGTTGCCGGTCTGACCTCTCCCAAGGAGACCATAACCCTGTCAAAACCGATTCCGAAACCGCATGTTGCCGTATCATCCCCGCCGAAGAGGTGTGCCAGACGATAGCTGCCGCCGCCGAGGATCTGGTTTTCCGCGCCGAGATTATCCGCGAAGCCCTCGAAGACCATGCCCGTATAGTAGTCGAGTCCCCTTACAATGCCCAGATTCAGTTTGTAGTCTATCTTCTGGCTGTCGATGATTGCGATAAGCTCCTTCATCCTGTCTTTATCGGGCATATCGCTCGAGACTCCGCAGTTGTTGCAGAGTTCGATTGCTTCGTCTATGTTTTTGCATTCTATGAGTTTTATGAGTGAATCGTAGAGACCCGCGGCATTGATGCCTTCGAGATATTTCTTCAGATCCTCGAAGTTCTTCTTGTCGAGCAGTGCCATTACGGCTTTTCTGTCGGTATCCGAGAGTTCCGAGAGGATATGCTTCATGGGTGCGAGGTGGCCTATATGGAGTTCGAAGCGGACGCCGGTCGACTTCAGCATTTCGTATGCAAGGAGAATAATCTCAGCTTCGCCCGCTGGGGTGTCAGCGCCGATCTGCTCGGCACCGAACTGCCAGAACTGACGGTATCTTCCTTTCTGCGGGCGCTCGTAGCGGTAACAGTCAGAGAGATAGCACCATCTGAGGGGCTTTGAGAGCACTTTAGCCTCGTTTACATACATCCTGATTACGGCCGCGGTTCCTTCGGGTCGCAGGGCAAGTTTGCGTCCGCCCTTGTCCTCGAAGGTATACATCTCGTTGATGATTCCTTCGCCGGAGCGCAGGACATACAGTTCCTGGGTCTCGAATGTCGGGGTGCAGACCTCCCTGTATCCCCAATTTCGCGCGACTTTGCGCAGGCGCATCTCTATCTCGCGCCTCTGTTCCATCTCGTCGGGCAGGAAATCTCTTGTTCCTCGTGGTTTCTGAAGCATTGGTTCACCTGAAAGTCTGTAGTTATTAAAGTCTGTAGTTGTTTGTATCCGAAATATATCCGATTATTTATCTGATTTGTATATGATTTTTGTATCTGTTCTGCATTTAGTCTTGTTATCTTTGATCGCGATATTTGCCGTTATTTTGCGGATATGTTATTTTGCGGTTATTTCGCTTATTGAATCTCCCGTCTCCGTATCTTTATCTTCGGCATCATTATTTTCCCTGTCCTTATTCGCCCTCTCCCTCATCTTTCTCTCATGTCTTGAGAGTCTGATATCGGATTTATCGGATTCATCTTCCGAATCGGCTGATTCGGCTTTCCTGTCGGCTTTCTGTAAGGTCGCTTTTCCGAGCGCCCTGTCGAGTGTGCCGGAATCCGCACTCCAGATGCGGTCGCGTTCCCTTACGATTGCGCTCTGAAGGTATAATGCCAGAAGAATCATGCCGAGTCCCAGCAGTTCCATGAAACTAAGCATGAAGAGAATGCCCGTAATTGACAGCGCCGTATATGCGACCCCGTAGTATGCCGCCTTGCGGTATCCGGGCAGTGCCGTTCTGTAGAATATTCTTGCATCCCTCATCCAGAGATATGCGGCAACCGCGCAACCGAAGATGCCGACATATATAAGATACGTGTGCTCCATGACAATAGTTATTATTCAACGCCCGAGAATATCTTAGTTATCGAAAAGTTGCGGCATAAGCAACTGTGAGTAATGCGTGCGGTCTTATATGCCCGAATCGGAGAAGAGCGATGGTTATTAACAACAGTCTGAAGGGAGTCCTTGAAGGTTATGCCGCGGGAGATATCTCTCTCGAAGAAGCGGAACTTCTGATAGGCGGTCTGCGTCTGGATATGATAGGCAACTGCGCAAAGATAGATACGGGGCGAAATATCCGGTGCGGCATTCCAGAAGTCGTTCTTGCCGAGAACAAGGATCTGCCGCATCTGCTCTCTATTGTCGATAAGATAACGCAGACAAACGGCAGATGCCTTGCCTCGCGCGTTACTCCCGCTCAGGCCGAAGAGCTTGTAAAATTTGCGGTTGAAAAAGGCTGCATTCACGAATACAACCCAGAAGGGCGCATGTTCATCATGACCCGCGATGAAAAAGTAAAGGCGCGGTGCGAGAAGAGAACGGGCGGAATCGTCGGAATCATCACCGCGGGCACCTCGGATATCCGCGTTGCCGAAGAAGCCAAGGTTATTGCGGAAGAGATGGGCTGTGTCGTAAAGACGGCATATGATGCGGGTGCGGCAGGTATACACAGACTCTTCCCCGCCGTCAGGGACCTCCTCGATGCGCACGCCTTTGTGGTCTGCGCCGGCAGAGAAGGAACGCTGCCGACCGTCATCGCGGGTCTTGTGGACCGCCCCGTTATCGGCGTTCCCGTGAGTGTCGGATACGGGTATATGGGCGGCGGCGAAGCGGCTCTGGCAAGTATGCTTCAGTCCTGTGCCGTGCTTACCGTCGTCAATATCGATGCTGGATTCACTGCCGGCGCATATGCGGCGCTGATTGCCAATATGGCGTGCGGTAACGGGGACAACTCACGAAAATCCGCGTCAGATCGCGGGTGAACAAAGATAAATCATCGCAGAACAAAGACTAACAGGAGAGAGGACAGAGGGTAAAAATGGCCGAGAGTGTTGTTAGAGGTCTTTATATTGGGCGTTTCCAGCCGTATCATTACGGTCATCAGTCGGTTCTTGAGCGCATATCAAAGCAGGTCGACGAGATAATCATCGGTGTCGGCAGTGCGCAGATGAGTCATGACATCAATAATCCGTTTACCGCCGGCGAACGCATCATGATGATCACAAGGAGTCTTGAGGATCTGGACTGCCGCTATTATGTCATTCCCATCGAGGATCTTCAGAGAAATGCACTCTGGGTCGCGCATGTTACCTCAATCTCACCGCCGTTTCAGAGAGTCTTCTCAAGTAATCCGCTGGTTGTTCAGCTCTTCTCCGAGCGCAATATTCCCGTGGAATCTCCCGAGATGTATGAGCGCAAGAGTCACAGCGGCACCGAGATACGCCAGAGGATGCTCTCGGGCGGCGACTGGCAGAAACTCGTACCGCCCGCGGTTGTCGACGTTATTGAGGAGATAAAGGGCATAGAGAGACTTCAAAGGATAGCGGGCACGGACGACGAGTGAGTGCCTTTTGAAGAGGTAACCATGGCTGGATTTCTGAAGAAACTTTTTTCAAAGGATGATAATTCGCCTTTGATATGCGATTACAATACCATACATTCGGATCTTGAATCGGAAAAGAATAGGGTATCCGCCTCGCTCAATGATGCAGCGAAGAGATCGCGCAGTGTTATCTCGCGGGCGCTCGGGGATGTGGCGGCGGTCGCCGATAATTTCACGAATCTGAAGGTGGACTCCGATTCCACCCTCAACGCGCGCGTGAAATCCGTTGTCGAGAGATCACTGCCGCAGTTTGCGGCGGCGCTCAGGAAGACTGTTCCCGACGAGGACAGTTTTCCCGAGGATCCGCAGGAGTATTACAACGCGGTTGCGGAGACTTTGAAGTCCGTCACGAAGTGCATACGCGGTCAGGGCAGATATGTCATTGCGGCGTTTCCCGAGGAGATGAAAGAGCTTAAAGGTCATATTGACGTCATTGGGCGCGAGATCAACTCAATGAACGGGACATTCAGACCCGCGCTCGAGAAGACCGCGCGCATTGATGCGGTCTCGACAGCCTATGAAAGATGCAGGGATATCGCGGAGAGACACGGGGCTCTTCTCGACGAAAACATGCGGCTTGAGAAGGAGATCGCGGACTTCGAATCGGAGATCTCCGAAATTGAGAAGAGTATCTCGGAACTGAAAGTTTCATCGGAATACGCGGATTACGAAGCGGCGATTGCGGGTAAGACAGCCGCTGAAGAAGAGCTGGTCCGCATTGCCGACAACTACCATCTGATAACTGCCAATCTCGGCAATGTCCTCCGCAAAGTGTCGTATGCGGCGGAAAAGGACGGCGCAAAAGAACTCGTGAAGGATATTGCGCGGTTTGAGACGGCATTAAACACATACGATTTAAGCACAGAAGAAAAGAAGAATTTCTCGGAGATTAAAGCACTCTGGTCGCCGCTTTATTCCGCGGTCGCGGTTTATGTCCGGGACAATCCATCGTTTATGAAGACTAAATCGGAAGAGCGCCTCTTAACCGATGCCGGCGCGCTGATATCGGAGATATCCAAACTCTGCGAGAGTTATGCCGCGGAGAAGCAGTCACTTTCCGAACATGTTCTGAAGATTGACGGTTCGAATGCGGCAAAAGAGATGACCGCGCTGTCCGGGCGGATGGCTGAATTGAAAGCCGCTCTTGAGAGGTCGGAAAATACGATTTCGTCCAACAAAGAAGCGGTTGCCGGTTTGGAAGCCGAATATCCTCAGACCTGTGAGAAACTTACTGAAGCATTGTCAAATCTGAAAGGAAAGCCCGTTGTGCTTGAGAACCTGCCGCGACTGTCCCATTAATGTCCCATTAACCCTGTTTTATTTTTAATTCATCAATACGTTAATCCGTCAATATATCTGCAAATCATTCGGAATCAATCCATTCCTCTTAATTTCATGCCGCTTTTTACGAGTATTATCCACAGAATCGCCGATGCAATCGACGCACAGACACTGCATGTTCCCAGACCCGTGATATAGTCCGGCCACGGCAGGGTGCCTATTATCATGCCCGTGCAGCCTATAAACATGACCGTGAAGTTGAAGAGCGATGAAACCGAGCCCGTATCACCGTCATACTGCTTCAGGAGATTGCTGATTGTGTAGGGTCTCACACCTATCGCGGAGATTCCGCAGGGGATGAAGCATAAGAGGCAGATGTATGCTCCCGCATGTCCGAATGTCAGCATGAGAATGCCGCTTAAAAACCCGAGCGCGATAAATATCGGCCCCGTTCTTCTGCCGCCGATGCGGTAGCCTATCTGCTGAATGACAAGCATGCCCGCAGTTCCGACGACTATGTCGATTGCCAGAAAGATACTGTAGAGTGAGCCGCTGATTCCGTATCCGGCGATAAAGATGTAGGACGATACCGCAAGGAATGCCATGAACGGCAGTTTCAGCATGCTTGTCGAGAGAAGGAAGAGCGTGAACGCCTTATTCCTGCAAAGCGTTATCTGATGCAGGATTACTCCGAGAACGCTGCCCGTAAACCTCTCGTTTTCGGGCAGGGATTCCGTGAAGAACAGGCTCACAATGACCGATGCTGCGGTAAGAAACGCCGGCGCGATAAGCGTCGACTGCCAGCTGATTGCTTCTATGAGGTATGCGCCGACAATAGGGGAGAGAAGAGGTCCAACGACGCCCATCACGACCGTCAGCGTGAGGATTCTGTCGCGTATCGATGCCTCGAAGCAGTCTTTTATGAGCGCGGTCGAGATAACCAGCATGCCGCCGGCGGCAATACCCTGCAGGATTCGGAGAAGAATGAATACCCAGATGTTCGGCGAAAACGCGCAGAGGGTGCTGATTATCGTGTATGCGATGAGCGATACGAGCAGTATGGGTTTTCGTCCGTATTTGTCGCTTATGGGTCCGAGGATGAGTATGCCCACAGCCATGAACATCATGAAGCCGTAGAGCGTCATGTTGAGGATGGCATCCGTGGTCCCGAAGTATTCCACGATTATCGGCAGACCCGGGAGATACATGTCGGTTGAAAACGGTGCGACTATCGAGAGAATGACGATGAGAATAATCAAAACCTGCTTTGTCAGATATTTCTGCGTATTCATTCGGGTCGTCCGTTTCGCTTTATTTGTAGATTTCAGGTTTATTTCTGGTGTAACTGCGAGATTACTCGATTAATGTCCGAGTAATTTTGGCGGTAATCGGTATTGAAATTATTTAGGGGTATTGCCTGCCTATGTTTGTTGTAACCATAATGGTTATATCAAAAGAGGTCATACAATAATTTGGTGAAAACCATCATGACAAACAAGGAAAAAGCATTGGCACTCATTAATACATTTGCTACCGGAGATACAGGAAAAGCTGAGTCCCTTCTTGCTGAAGGTTACATTCAGCACAACCTTGCATACGGCACAGGTCGTGTTGCCTTCGTAAACAGCGTGGCATGGCTTGCTTCCGCGCCGGTCAAGACAACAGTAAAGAACATTCGCGCGTTTGAGGACGGCGACAAGGTATTTCTTCAGACCGTATACAATTTTGCGGGAGCGGGAGATCAGGTTGCTTTCGACATATTCCGTATCGATGAGAACGGTCTGATTGCCGAGCACTGGGATAACCTTGCCGCTAAAGCAGAGCCCAATCCTTCGGGTCATACGCAGATTGACGGTGCAAACATGCTTAAAGATCTTGACAAGACCGAGGAGAACCGCCGGCTGGTGAAGAATTTCCTTCACGATGTTCTGCAGGGCAAGGCACCCGAGAAGACACCTTCGTATTTTAACGGCGATGTCTACATCCAGCACAATACGGGTATTGCCGACGGACTCTCAGGTCTAGGTAACGCGCTGGCCGCTCTTGCGGAGAAGGATATCCGTATGGTCTATGATACGGTTCATCAGGTCCTTGCACAGGGCAATTTTGTTCTTGCGGTCTCGGAAGGCACTTTCGGCGGCGTACCCACTTCATACTACGATCTCTGGCGCATTGAGAACGGAAAGATTGTCGAGCACTGGGATGTCATGGAGACCATTGCCTCAGAGGATACGTGGGCAAACAGGAACGGAAAATTCTGATGTAATCATCTGAATTACAGCAAAACAGTTCTATACTGGCGGCGTCTATCTTGATGTAATGCAGATATCAAGCAGATTTACTGTGGCCCTACACATCTTCACCTGCGTGGATACCTTTAAAGAGAACTATAAGGTGACCAGCGACTTCCTTGCCGCCAGTATCAATACCAATCCGGTAATCATACGTAAGATTTTGGCGAAGCTGAAGAAAGCGGGACTCATTAAGGTTGCCAGGGGCACAGGCGGTATCACACTGACAAGGGATTTATCCGAGATCAGTTTTTTCGACGTTTATCAGGCTATAGAGCCGTTGGAAGGCGGAGACCTTTTCCGTTTTCATGAAGCGCCTAATCCCGATTGTCCGGTCGGACGGAATATTCATGCCCTGCTTGATGACAAACTGAAAGCCATACAGACCGCAATGGAGGATGAACTGAAGAAGTACACACTTGCGGATCTGAGAACCGGAATGCGTGAGATTCTGGAAACAGAAAAATAAAAATCACTCTTTTTGAATTTTATCTAGAATTTCATTTTTGAATGGCAATATTTCGCAGAATTGCGAAGTCAAAAAAGACCGAAAAAAGTAATTTGTGCCCGACGCCCCGTATTTCAGAACGAGTCAAGGCTGACCGAGTTGAATGTATCAGCCATATCGGCTATGTCTCTGACACCGAAAGCGGTCTGCACGTGAGTAATATCAATCTCGGCGGCGCAGGTGCACATATAGTCTATGATATCTATGGAAAGCTCCTTCTTAACCTTACTCTTCTTCATCTGATCGATGAGGTGAGCGAGCTTTTCCGGCTCTTCAGAGCGCAGTTTTGCAAGACTTATGACGCACATATAGATGCGTGTAAGATTCCTATCGGTACCGGTGATGGTATCAAAGAAGTTTTTGATTACCTGTGCCTGATAGATCTCCGCACTCATGATAAGCAAAGTATTGGACTTACTGAATATAAATGCTTTCTGCCTAAAAGCGGCGTCCGACAATTGTCAGACGTTATTTTTTGATTCTGGGACGGTATCTCGGACTTTCGTGACGTGCGCAGTTACGCGGGTTATCGGCAGCCTTCGTCAAAGCATCAAAAAAGTAAAAAAATGCCAAAATAAAAAAACAAAAATTGTTATTTCTTGGTTGAAACTATCTTGATAACGTCGCCGTTCTTGAGTTCGTGGCTCTCTTTGATGCGCATCTTTGTCTTGGCGTCAACCGCGTATAAGAAGCCCTTACCGATATCGGTGTGCACCTGATATGCGAGATCGTGCGGTGTCGAGCCGCGCTTCATGAGGTATGCGTCGGGGAGAATTCTGTCTTTGCCGTCGCAGTATTTGTTCTCATCCTCGACGGGATAGACGACAATCATGTCTAGAAGGTCGAAGACCGCGCTGTTGATTGCCTGCTGAACGCCGGTGCCGCCGAACTGCTTCATCATACCGCGTATTGCCTCAAGACCCGCCTTCTGCGGCGCGGTCAGTTTTTCCGGCGCGTTTATCGTGAAATCGCCGTCGCCCGCGACATAGTTGATAAGTCCCGATTCCGCGGCTTTCTTGAGCGCAAGTTCTCCGGCGGCGCATGTGAACTTTATGTCCTCCTTCTTCAGGTCTTCCAGAAGTTCCGCGGGTGCGAAGTCCGCCTTGTTTCCTATGACGATAAACGGCTTTGCGTGCTGAACAAGGACGCCGCAGAAGTTTATGAGTTCCTCTTCATTGCAGGTCTTGAGGTTTATGCCCGTGATTCTGACCGCTTCCTCGACGTGGTTGACCGTGATCTGAAGACCCGCGAGCTGCTCGGCAACCGCATCCTCTATCGAGTAGTTCTTCTGCTGTGACGAGCGCTGAATCTTGTTCCAGTTCTTCTCGATAAGTCCGTAGACCCACATCTTCATCTCGGACTCGATGAATCCGATATCCTGCTTTGGATTATGCGAGCCGCGGTCAACGGGATTACCTTCCGCATCCGTAGAGCCGCTTGCGTCCAGAATGTGAATTATCGCATCGGCTTCGCGAAGGTTGTCAAGGAACTTGTTTCCGAGACCGCGTCCCGTATGCGCTCCTTCGACAAGTCCCGCGACATCTATGAGTCCTATCGGGATGAAGCGCACGCCGTCCTGACATGCGGGGCAGTTTTCGATACCGAGACTTTTGCATGCGCACTCCACACGCACGTATGCAACGCCGTTATTGGCGTCTATTGTCGTGAAAGGATAGTTTGCTATCTCAGCGGGTGCCATTGTTGCCGCGGCGAAAAATGTCGATTTTCCGCAGTTCGGTTTGCCCGCGATTGCTAAGTTTATCATTTTTGCATCTCGCCGTCCGTGATATCCTGATAATCTCAGTTGGCTTTGTTTTGATATAATTATGACTTTTCTCTCTGCATTTTCCGATGAAAATTTTACTATGAAAAAATTAAATCAGTTCCTGCCGACAATATAGTAATCATGACGTATACGCAGAAGACCATCTGTTATTTCGACAGACCCGGCGCCGAGAATACCCGCGACTGCGCAAAGATTGCCGTTGAACGCGCAAAAGAACTCGGCATATCAAAGATTGTCGTTGCCAGCTGCAGCGGTGCTACCGCGGTCGAGTTCCATAAAGAGATCTCAAAGGTAAGCGGGCTTAAAGAGATAGTCGTGACGCATGTCGTCGGTTTTTCAAAGCCCGGCGAATGGGAGTTCTCGACCGAGATTGCCGATGATCTGCGCTCGAAGGGTGTGACAATCGTCACGGGAACACATGCCCTTTCGGGTCTTGAACGTGCAATCTCCAGAAATCCGGCTCTGGGCGGAGTGTCGAGAACCGAGGTAATAGCCGAGACTCTCAGACGCACCATTGCCGTAGGGCTCAAGGTCGCCGTCGAATGCACGCTCATTGCCGCGGATCAGGGCTATGTCTCCCCCGATGAGGAGGTTATCGCCGTCGGCGGCACAATGGAGGGCGCAGATACCGTATGCGTCATCAAGCCTTCTCACACGGCATCGTACTTCAATCTTCAGGTAAGAGAGATTGCGGCAATGCCGAGAAACCGCTGATCCAAGAACAATACTAAGGATAATACTTGAAAAAAGGACTTGAATATTTATGGGAATGCAGGCACTTAATCAGGGAATTTTGACACTGAAGAATCCGGTGATGTGGATCTATCCGATAATTGCGGGATTGTTCGTCTTTGCGGCGGTAATGTTTGGTCTTGCGGACATCACGGATTATTTCGGACTGAAGCTTGCGATTCTCTTCTTCATATTCGTAAGCCCCTTCTTCATCGCCGGAACTTATGCCGCGGTGAAAAGCGGCGATTTCTCGGTCAATGCCTATCTTAAGTCCGCCGCGGATGGCTACTTCAGGGTAATGCTTCCATGCTTCGTACTGCTCTTCGCAATTATTCTGCTTATGTTCATTGCGACCGTACCTGTGTTTTTCGCTCAGAGTGCCGCGGGACTCTCCGTATTTGCGTATATCATCGGCATCACGCTGATTCTGCTGACATTCTTCTTTGATACGGCGGCAATATTCGAGGACAAAAAGATCTTCGAGAGTCTTAAGAGAAGCATAGAACTTGTCATGGCAAAGCCGCTCGAGGTTATTATGTTCTATATTGTCGCGGCTCTGCTCGTCTTCGTCTTATTCATGCTCTATACAATGGTCTGGTCATCTCTTCTTGCGGAGGAGTTCGAGCCTCTGCTTACAATGTCGCAGTCAGAGCTTGCGGCATTCTCGCAGGACTCCATGAATCTGGTTAACCTTCTAGGAGAACACGGTGTCTTTGTAACCGCCGTCCTTTCGGGAATTGCAGTGCTCCTCTTTACACTTCTTTTTATGCCGTATAAGGCGATATTCTACCGCGACGAACTTATGGTGTCTTTGATATCCATGCTCGGAAAGATACCCGAAAAATCGGACGACGGCGACTTAAGCGTCGAGGACTTTTATAAAAAATAAAACGTGACCTGTTTTTGCATCTGCCGGCAACAACAGCAGCACTCAAAGAGTGGCGCTCACAGAAGCAGGATATAGAGAAGCACGGCAAAGAGACCGCCCGACAGCGTGCAGATAAAATTGGTTCCGGTATTGTGGATATAGCCGCCGCGTTCCAGAGTTGCGCCGACAAGGCTGTCGATATTCGTGCCTACGAAACCTGCCGCAACGCATATGACGGCAATCTCCTGCGTTGCCATACCCATGAGATATGCCGCGGCGCAGAGTATAATCGCGGCAATTACCGCCGCCGCCTCTCCGAAGAGCGTAACGCCGCCGTCCGTTCCTTTCGGGACGCGCTTGAATGTCGTAATCAGATACGGGCGCTTACCGAGCATACCCAGTTCGCTTGCCGTCGTATCCGCCATTGCCGCGGATACGCTTCCCAGGAAGAGCGCCGCAAATATGAGATTATGATCGTAGATGCCGTAGAGAATGGCTGCGGCAAGAGAGACCATGCCGTTTGCGTAGACATTCAGGAATCCGCGCATACCGCCGCGTGACTCGGCAACACCCTGTTTTCTCTTGACATCATACTTGAATTTGGTAAATGCCGAGCCGAGTATGAAGAAAGTCAGCATTACAAAGAACCATGTGATATCCGAGAAGACAATGATGAGGATACCCATAAGTGCGGCGCTGAAGAGACCCGACAGATCTGCGGCACGCATCTCGTATGCCGCAATTCCGAATGCAAAAGAGATAATAATCGCGAAGATGAGCAGATCCATCCTCGGAACGTAACTGATATCCTCGAATAGAAGCATGGTCATTGCCGTTCCGAGACATTCGAGAAGCAGTGCATCCTCGCGTTTCTTAAGAATGGTCTTTAACATCGCGGCAACTATGATACCCGTAAGCGGGACGAGATAAAGCGTATATCCGAGATAGAATGTCGTGGCAAACGACGCTATTACCGCGACCGCAAGGAAAGCCAGCGGTTTGCGTTTTTCGTCCCGACATATTCTGTAAGCCGACTCTCCCATAATGACGATGGCAATCGTCGATAAGAAGATCATCAGGGAGATCATATCCGCGGCGTAGAGAACCGCTATTATTCCTATACCTATTGCGGGATAACGCGAATCGGCAATCAGATAGTAAAGTGCGCATATGACTATTGCGGCAACGGCAACAATCCACTGCGGTCTGATATGCGGCGCTACGGCGACGGCGACGACGGATGCAATAAGCGCCAGCCACAGTTCCGCATTTTTACTGACTGCCATGATAAATAAAGTTTGTTACGGTCCGATTTAATATTAATCATGATCATGTGAAAATCCCCCGAAAATTTACCTTGCAGAATCGTTTTTTGCGATCTCCTCTCAACAAATATATCTCATAACAGGAACAAAATATAAGGGAATATGTCTCAGCCAAAGGAAATACCTAAAAACTATGATCCAATAGAGGTAGAAGAGCGTTGGATGAACACGTGGAAGAAAGAGGACTATTATTTTGATCGTCACTCCAAAAAGCCGCAGTTTGTAATCGACACTCCGCCGCCGTATCCTACCGGAAACTTCCATATCGGAAACGCGTTTAACTGGTGCTATATTGATTTCATTGCCAGATACAAGAGAATGTGCGGATATAACGTTATGTTTCCGCAGGGCTGGGACTGCCACGGACTTCCTACCGAAGTTAAGGTAGAAGAACTCAACGGAATCACAAAGAACGACGTTCCGCGTGAAGAGTTCAGAAAGATGTGCCGCGAGCTTACACTCTCGAACATCGAGAAGATGCGCAAGACCATGTGGCGCTGCGGTTTCTCAAACGACTGGTCCAACGAATACATCACGATGATGCCCGAGTACTACAGAAAGACTCAGTTATCATTCCTCAGAATGTATAAGATGGGCGACATCTACCAGAGCGAGCACCCCGTAAACTTCTGTACACGTTGCGGAACGGCAATCGCTTTCGCCGAGGTATCCTACGAGGACAGGACAACAAAACTCAATTACTTCGACTTTGACGGTCTGGAGATAGCAACCACGCGTCCCGAACTTCTTGCGGCATGTGTCGCGGTTGCCGTCCATCCCGACGACGAGCGCTACAAATCGCTTAAGGGCAAGACTCTCAAGGTTCCTCTTTTCGGTCACAGCGTCAGAATTATCACGGACGAAGCCGTCGATCCCTCATTCGGAAGCGGCGCCGTAATGATCTGTACCTTCGGTGACAAGCAGGATGTTCACTGGTGGAAACAGCATAAACTCGACCTGAGAAAAGCAATCGACATGACAGGCAGGATGACCTCGATTGCCGGCAAGTATCAGGGAATGACCTCGACCGAATGCCGTGAGGCAATCCTCGCCGACATGAAGAGTCAGGGTATTCTTAAGAGACAGGTGCCCCTTGACCAGCACGTGGGTACATGCTGGAGATGCAAGACGCCGATTGAGATTCTCTCGGAACGCCAGTGGTTCGTCAAGGTTCACAACGATGAGATTCTGGAGAAGGCAAGGCAGATCAGCTGGACGCCGGAGCACATGAGGTCGCGCCTCGAGAACTGGGCACAGCAGATGGAATGGGACTGGTGTATCTCAAGGCAGAGAATCTTCGCCACGCCGATTCCGGTCTGGTTCTGTAAGAAGTGCGGCGAGGTCATCCTCCCCGACGAAGCCGATTTACCCGTCGATCCTACCGTGGATAAACCCAAGCATGCCTGTCCGAAATGCGGCGGAACCGAGTTTGTCGGCGAGACCGATGTTCTGGATACATGGATGGATTCGTCAATCTCCGTTCTCAACGTAACGGGCTGGGACGGCTCGAAAGTGCCCGACCTTTTCCCCGCGCAGATTCGTCCGCAGGGTCACGATATCATCAGAACATGGGCATTCTACACAATCCTGCGCGCAAACGCACTCACGGGCGGAAAGCCGTGGGAGCAGATCCTCGTCAACGGTATGGTGCTCGGCGACGACGGTTTCAAGATGTCGAAGAGCCGCGGAAACGTCATTGTCCCCGAGGAAGTCCTCTCAAAGCACGGCGCGGATGCATTCAGGCAGTGGAGTGCGAGCGGTGCGGCAACCGGACAGGATATTGTCTTCAGCTGGAACGATATCACCGCGGGTGCGCGTTTCCAGACGAAGATGTGGAATATCTGCCGCTTTGCAATGATGCAGCTCGAGAAGGGCGGCCCCGAGTCCGACAAGGCCGAGGTTCTTGCCGACAGATGGCTCATGCACAGACTTTCGCAGGTCGAGAAGGATGTCACGGGATTCATGAATGTCTACAACTTCGACGGCGCCATACGTGTCATTCGTGAGTTTGCAAGGGATATCTTCGCCGACAACTACATAGAGCTTGTAAAGGGACGTCTCTACAGCGACGGCGCCGGAAGGGCAAGCGCTCTGTATGCGCTGCGCACGACAATCGATGCCCTGTGCAGGATGCTTGCGCCGTTCACCCCGTTCTTCGCGGAGGAGTGTTATACGATTCTTACCGGCGGTAAGAGCGTTCACAAACAGTCCTGGGTTGACTTTGACTATGTCGACAAACTTGCTCTCGATGAGGGTGATCTGGTTGTAAAGGTCGTATCCGAGATTCGCCGCTACAAGCACGACGCGGGAATGGCACTCAATGCCCCGCTCGGACATGTGGTTGTCTACACACCCTTCGAGATCAACGACGGCGGCGACTGCGCATCCGCAATCAATGCGAATGTCGAGTTCAAGTGCGAAAAGCCCAAGCTTACCCGCGCGGTCTCGGATGTTAAGTTTAACTTCGGCGTTATCGGTCCCAAGCTCAGAAAGCAGGCATCCGCTTACATGAACGCAATTAAGGTACTTCCCGAGGATCAGATCTTAAACCCGCCCAAGACGGTCAAGGTCGACGGCGCCGAGATTGAGGTTATCGAGAACTCGTTTGAACCCGTATATTCATTCAGCGTCGAGGGCGAGAAGGTGGAAGTTCTCACGCTCTCCGAGGATGTAATCGTAACGGTTCACAAGAACTGAAATCCCAATAATTCTCATTTTAATAAAAATCTGTTTTAATAGTAATCAATTTTAATAAAACTCAATTTTAGTGCGGTATTATCAAAACCGGAATAATCCTGATGAAATTAAAAGCACCTGTCAGTATATCCGACAGAACCCGCGTGTGCCGGAAGATAATCGTAACGCAAAAACGCAAAAAGGAATCGTATCAGGGATACTGCCCGGGATAAACCGAATCGGCCCCGGCAGTATCATTATTTCTTGTCATATTTGTATTTGGCGTTCATTTGCAGCATATTGAGCTGCTTCTCGTATTTGGACCAGACAACATCGAATGACAGAAGTTTCTGCTCCACATTCTTTGTCAGTTTGGAAACCTGCTGCAATGTGGGATTGGTGGCTGTATCGGGGCTTTTCTCTACGAATTTAATGACCTGATACATTGACTTTCTGACTTCGGAAATACCGCCCTGAATATTCCTGACAAGCGACCTGTTCTGCATGAACTCATCATAGATTGCCTTACTTTTCTGACGCGTCTCTTCCAGTTCGGTTATGTCGCGCATGACCGTAATCATGTTGGTCGTAACGCCGTTTGTCATGATCGGAATAAAGTGGAAATACATATAGAGCGATTCTTTATCGGAACCGTATTTGCGTACCTGAGTCGTCTCCGAGTTTGTCCTGAAAAGTTCCTCATACATGTTTACGGCGCCGATCTTCGAGAACTTGGCGATCTCGTAAATCGGTTGCGAGAGCTGATAATTGGTAATTCCCAGACGTTTGGTGAAATCCAAGAACTTGGTATTATAGTGCGTAATCTCAAAATCCTTGTTTATGACGAATACCATATCATCAAGGGAATTCATTACTTTGGAAAAGATAATGTCCATTCCCCTGGTCGCGAACTCGATATCGCCCGTGATTTTCTTGAAGATCAGCACCTGTTCGTCCAGATTATCTCCGTAGGTCTTGATGAAACCGGATATTACAAGGACATTTGAGGCGCTTCCTTCGGCATTCTTAAGACTGACTCTGTTCGGCCATATCTCCACGTTTTCTTCGTCATCGATCGCTTGACCGTTTATGTTTATGTATTCTATGCGGTCCTTTGCATCGATAAAGGAGAGGAATTTCCTGCCTATGAGTTCGGTCTTTTTAAATTTTGTAAGAAATTCCATCTGCCTGTTTACTCGTGTAATTGCGCCGCGTTTGTTGATTGTAATCGCCGGAGCCTCTACGGAGTCAAGTTTCGTCTGAATGGGGTCGATATTTGCCCGCGCCTTCTCCTCACGCATCTTCGTCTCGGCGACATGGCGGTTGATTGCGGTATTGATGCTTTTAATGAGATCGGATTCCTTGAACGGCTGGAACAGGATAACGGGATTGTTTATCTTCTTTATATGATTTACAAGTTCTATGTCGTCATCTCCGACTATGAAGAGAACCGGCAGATTATAGTTTGCAATAATCTTCGAAGCGGCGTCAATGACACCCATGCTTCCCGAGACACCTATCTTCATCAGGACAAGATCGGGCGTATTCTCACCCGCCTCCTGAATGGCATCAACGATATCTATGACAAGACCCGCAATATCGAACTTATTCTTCCTCAGAATTTGTCTTATTGCGATAGCCTCCGAGACCACATCGTTGACAATAAGTATCTTTTCACCAGTCATCTGTCTCCCCTTTGCCGTTTTTCAATCTATTTGTGGATATTCGGTTTGGAATGGCTGAGGTATTTTGCAGCGCTATTCGTTATCCGGTCATGATCATTCCAAAAATTCCATGTATATACCTGTGGTTATCGGTATTGTTTAAAAAGCTACCAGGGTCAGTATATATATGTATACTTTCTTTTATGTCTATTAGATAATAAAGTTTATTTTCATTTGACACCTTCATGTGACTCGGTGCTACACGCCGTAATTCCCCTGCAAAGATCGTTAATTCCGAAAATTCCTGTCTGAGATAAGCAATTTTATTTGAAAAAGGGTTTGAATTGTTAATATTTTGTATTGAATTATTGCCTGATTTCTTCCGGGTAAGGTATATTCTGTATGATTTTTTTAGAGATAAGTGTTATTTATTATTGACAGATATTTTTGACAGGTGTTATTTATCGGTTTTTTAAGATGTTTTTTGATTGTCTGATGCTTTTTAATGCATCCGTCATTTTTTGTTGAACTTATATTTCGCATTCATCTGCATCATATTGAGCTGTGTCTCGTATTTAGACCAGACGACATCGAAAGCGAGAAGTTTCTGCTCCGCATTCTTTGTCAGTTTTGCCATCTGCTTGAATGAAGGACTTGTGGCCCTCTCCGGATTCTTCTCCACGAACTTGATAATCTGATACATTGAGGCTCTGATATCGTACATTCCGCTCTGAATCTTATTGATAAGTGTCCTGTTCTTCATGAATTCTTCGTAGATGCTCTTGCTGTTCTGGCGCGACTCCTCAATCTCGGTGATATCACGCATGACCGTGATCATATGCGTTGTTTCTCCGTCCGCGATTAACGGAATAAAGCGGAAATGCATATAGAGCGGCTCTTTTTCCGAACCGTATCTGCGCAGCTGTTTTGTCTCAGCGCCTGTCCTGAAGAGTTCCTCATACATGTTTACCGAGGCAATCTTTGAGAACTGCGATATCTCATAGAGCGGACGTTCAAGCTGGAACTCGGTAATGCCCAGGCGTTTTGCGAATTTAAAGAATCTGGAGTTGTAGTGGGTGATCTCCATGTCTTTGTTCAGAACAAAGACCATATCTTCAAGGGAGTTTAAGACCTTGGCAAAGATTACGTCGATATCCTTGTTCGAGAACTCGACCTCGCCCGTGACCTTCTTGAAGATAAGCACCATCTCGTCGAGGTTGTCGCCGAAACTCTTGAGAAATCCCGCCATAACGACGACTTTTTTCGTGCCGCCGTCCGCCGTCTTCAGAAGCACCTTGTCGGGCCAGATTCCGGTAATGCTCTCTTCGTTATCATCCTCTTCACTTTTTTCGGAGACGGCGTCGTCTGAAGTCGAGATAAGGGACATTACTTTCCTGCCGATGAGCTCGTTCTTTGAGAATTTCGTCAGGAACTCCAGATCCTTGTTTATCCTTGTAATGGCGCCGCGTTTGTTGATTGTGATTGCCGGCGCGGGAATTGCCGCAAGTTCCGTCTGAACGGGATCGACATTTGCCGATTCTTTATCGTGCAGGGCTTTAATATCTGCGGCATGACGGGTGAGGGCTATATTTATGCTTTTTACAAGCTCTATTTCGGTGTAGGGGTGAATTACGATGACGGGATTATTCAGTTTCTTGATCTTGCTCAGAAGTTCTATGTCGTTGTCTCCGACAATGAAGAGAACCGGCAGATTATAGTTTGCAATAATCTTCGAAGCGGCGTCAATGATATCCATGCCTCCCGAGATGCCCACCTTCATCAGAACGAGATCGGGTTTATCCGCACCCGCCTGCTGGATGGCATCGACAATGTTTATGACAAGACCCGAAATGTCAAATTTATTGTTTCTCAACAGTTTGCGTGTGGCGATAGCCTCCGAGACGTCATCGTCGACAATAAGTATTCTTTCTCCGGTCATATATGTTACCCGCTGCCTCTTTAGGTCGCTTTAGGATCAATAATTCTCCCGTAATTTCAGCAATATATATTCGGCTGTATTGGTTAAAAAAATGGCTGTAATTACATGGACGGGGTGGGACAAATTGAATAAAATTGAATGCGGCAGGATAAAAATCCATGATCCTGATTGAAGATTATTTGATAGCACCTTGTCAAACAATCTTCGATCGAATTACGGACGCCACAAATTTCAGGATCTCTTCTTTATCCTTTTTGGCATCGACAATCACAAAGCGTTTCGGATCCTCTTCTGTGAGTTTCATGTAATTCGCCTGAACTTCGCGGAGGACGCCGTCGGATTCGAAGTGCTCGGTGCTCTCTCTCTCGGCATTGATTCTGCGCAGGGACTCTTCCACCGGCAGCACAAGCAGGAATGTGATGTCGGGGACGACCGTCCATTCACTCTGCATGTCTTTCAGCCATCTGACGGGATCGGCGATATGTCCCTTGAGGGTCTTTGACTGATACACATACCTTGAGTCAGAGTAGCGGTCGGATATCACGAGTTTTTTCTCACGCAGCGCAGGCTTTATCACGGTATTTACATGCACCGCATGATCGGCTACGAAGAGCAGTGCTTCGGCTATCGGATTAATCTCTTCCTTTATGCCGCGCCTTACAGCCTCGCCCACCCATGAACTTCCGGGTTCGCGGGTGAATACGGGGTTCAAATCGGCAAGCTCGGTTTTAAGCCCCTCAATCAATGTGCTCTTTCCCGTTCCGTCAATTCCTTCGATAGTAACCAGCATCTCAGATCTCCCCCGCACGAAGTAATTCAAGGGGCACGCGCCCTTTATGAACCGAGGTTGCGATGATGGCGCCGTCGTAACCCGCGTCTTTGAGTCTCATCAGGTCATCCGTGCTGTTGACACCGCCGCCGTAGAGAAGAACCTTCGGATGCGGATATGCTTCCCTTATTGCCTCAATGTCGAGCCCGCCCATACTGTCTTCCGCGCCTACGCTTGAGAGATTCATCACGACACCGCCTTTGAAATTCCAGTTTACGCACTCTTTGAAGACCTTCCCGGGTGCCTCGCCCGACGGACAGGCGAGTCCGTCCTTTATGACTATGCTGAAAAACTCAAAATCAAATTCGCTCTGTCTGCCGCGGCATGTCTCAGTACTGATGACATATTCCAGTTTATCCGCCCAGTCTGAGTGTTTCCCCGAAGGGTCGCCCATACGCGCTTCGGGCACTTTCGAGCCGCGGTTGATGACGGCGGAATCGATCGCGTCCTTCATGATGCCGCAGGCAAGAATGGCTTCATTGTTGTCGCCCTTGCCCAGAATTCGGTTGAGGTCGGCGATATAGACATTCTTCGGTCGCATCTCCGCCAGATATTCATGAGGGATGACCGACTTCGCCAGACCCCAGTCCAGAGGTTTGTAGATATTTCTCTGACCCTTATATCCCTGAACGACCTTTCCGTCGAGGATATCCACAGCTAAATATATCTTCATTGTGATGCCGTCTCTCTTGGAATTGTTTGCAATTCAATGCTTTATTCTGAGCAATAGTAATATTTCTCTTTTATTTTGCGGTCGCGTCGCCGTGTGTCACCATGCGCCACCATCTGTCACCGTTTTGTCTGCGGACTGCCGCAGTCATGAGGCACGGATATCTGGTTTTGCATTCGGCACATGCATTCGTATGCGCGATGTCGTTATGCGCGGTCCGGTCCGTGACGGTTTTTGACTCCCGACGCGAATGGATAATAATCACTAATTATATTGAATACCATAATCTTAATATGGATTTGTTAGTTAGTCCGGCAAGTGCGGAAGAAGCAAAATACGCACTTTCCGCTGACATAATTGATGTGAAAAAACCCTCGGAAGGGTCGCTCGGCGCAAACTTTCCGTGGGTAATTGCGGCTATAAAAGATATGACCGATAAGCCGGTCAGCGCCGCAATCGGCGATTATGCTTTTTTGCCCGGCGGCGCATCGCAGGGAGCATTCGGCGCGGCATGTGCCGGCGCGGATTATGTCAAAGTCGGTCTGATGTTTGACGGTGATGAGAAGGCTCTGGAGTTTATTCAGGCGGTTACACGCGCGGTAAAGTGGAAGTTCCCGGAAAAAACCGTCGTAATCGCAACCTATGCGGATTACGGCAGGGTTGATTCGATTTCTCCCTTCGACATGGCGCCCATCGCGGCAAAGGCGGGCGCGGATGTCGCAATGATCGATACCGCAATCAAGGACGGAAAGAGCCTCTTCGACCACTTGAACGAGGCTGAACTGACTGAATTCACCTCGAAGAACCGCGCACTCGGTCTCAAGACCGCACTTGCGGGTTCGCTGAAGTTCGACGATCTGCCTGTTTTAAAGCGCATCAACCCCGAGATCATCGGCGTCCGCGGTATGGTCTGCGGCGGCGACCGAAGTAATTCCATACGTGAAGAGCTCGTGCAAAAAGCTATTGCAATGGTAAGGTGAATATATTATATGTATACCGAAAAACTGGATATGCAAACCGGTTTCACATTTGATGACGTTCTTTTAATCCCCGCGGCATCGTCTGTGGAGCCGAATCAGGTAAATGTAAAATCACGTTTTTCAAAGAATGTAAATCTGTCAATACCTCTTGTTTCTGCCGCAATGGACACCGTTACCACATCGACAATGGCTATTGCCCTTGCGCGTGCGGGAAGTATCGGCGTAATTCACAGAAACATGACGCCCGAGCGCGAGGTTGAAGAGGTAAAACTCGTCAAGCGTGCCGGCGAATTTATCGAGAGGGATGTTCTCACGGTATCCTCGGAAGCAACCGTTGCCGATGTCCATTACCTCATGCGCGAGAGAAATATCGGCGGTCTGCCGGTTCTTGAGGACAACAAGATTGTGGGTATTGTCTCGCGCCGCGACTTAAGAGGCATAATGCCTTCACGCGCATCCGATAATATATGCACGGTTATGACGAGAAATCCGATAACCGTGGATGCTTCGGTCAAGCTCGAGAGTGCGCTCGAGCTCATGTATACAAAGAAAGTCGAGAGACTGCCGGTTGTTTCCGACGACAACAGCCTTTTGGGTATCATAACAATGCAGGACCTTCTCGAGAGTCAGCAGTATCCCAACGCCAACCACGATAAGGACGGAAAACTCCGCGTTGCCGCGGCAGTCGGACCTTTCGATATCCCGAGAGCCAAACTTCTCGATGAGGCTGGCGTAGATGTAATCATATCGGACTGTGCGCACGGTCACAATCTGAACGTCGTCGAGTCGGTGAAGAAGATCAAGGAGGCAGTATCCTGTGACGTTGTTGCCGGAAACATCGCGACCGCAGCCGCCGCGGAAGCACTTGCCCCCTATGTCGACGGCCTTAAGGTAGGTATCGGACCGGGTTCGATCTGTACGACAAGGGTTGTTGCGGGTGTCGGCGTTCCGCAGATTACGGCAATTACATCGGTTGCCGAGGTTGCGTCGCGCTACAATGTGCCGGTTATCGCGGACGGCGGTATCAGATACAGCGGAGATGTCGCAAAGGCAATCGCCGCCGGTGCGGACTGCGTAATGCTCGGCAGTCTCTTTGCTGGAACTGATGAGGCTCCGGGACGCGTCATCTCGATACAGGGCAGAAAATACAAGCAGTATCGCGGCATGGGATCGCTTGGCGCAATGACCGGAGGTCATTCCAGCGACAGATACTTCCAGAAGAATATCGGTCAGAACAAGTATGTTCCCGAGGGTATCGAGGGCGCAACCCCGTATGTCGGAACGGTCTCCGAGGTCATTTACCAGCTCATCGGCGGTCTTAAATCCGCTATGGGATATACGGGTTCGGCAACAATCCGCGACCTGAAAGAGAACGCGAAGTTCATAAGAATTACCGCCGCCGGTCAGGTTGAGAGCCACCCGCATGATATTCTGATCACGGACGAGGCACCCAATTACAGAATTTCAAAATAATTTCAATACAAATCCTGTATCTAAGATACAATATCCCTTTTTTCCGATTTATCCGCAAACAGTTATCCTTCACGGCTATCAGTCACGGTTTCACAGTCACATGCCTCGGGGTATTGGCTACATTAATATATAACTTACACTTACTTTTGGTATATATGCTTGAAGATGAGAACGTCTCACGCATGCTCGATATTCTCGGCAACAAAAACCGCCGCAGAATAATCATGCTTCTGCGTGAGCGACCGTGTTTTGTTACGGAGATATCCGATCTGCTTATGATAAGCCCCAAAGCAGTGATAGATCATCTTCAGCTTATGGAGCGCGAACAGATTCTCTCCGTCCGCTATGACTTAAACCGCAGGAAATACTACTATCTCTCGAATAATTTCCAGATACTCATAAGCCCCGAGGCGATAAGCCATGCCGAATATGAAGGTCTGCCTGCCGATTCCGCTCTTCTGAAAGAGGCAAAATCTCAGGCAAAGCCGCACGATGAGGCCGACGTTTCAAGACGCATTCCAGGCGCCGATGTCGGGCGCACCTTGGGCTGTATATCGGATATCCGTTATCTTATGGAATCGCGCTCTGAAATTCTCTCGGAACTGAGAGCTTTGGAGTCCGAGGTAAACGATAAAATACTGGAACTGAAGACATCCTGCAAAGAAATAATA
Source organism: Methanomicrobium sp. (assembly GCA_017412625.1). Taxonomy (GTDB): domain Archaea; phylum Halobacteriota; class Methanomicrobia; order Methanomicrobiales; family Methanomicrobiaceae; genus Methanomicrobium. Next base: position 4,075 of record JAFPWZ010000053.1, on the reverse strand, counting down.
GGTAGTGAAACAGAGTTGAACTTAGTACTTGCACTTGCGGGTTATGAGATAAGTGCGGAGGATCTGAGTCAGTTACTTAAAACTCCGGTCCCGGAGGTTGCCGAAGGTCTGCGGGGACTCGAGGCAAAAGGAATCGTGGAGAGAACAGGCAGTCTATACAGGATATGTGATAATTATGTCAGATGATAAGGGCGACGATTTCTTTAAGAATATTGCAAAAGTAGTGGAGGATATTATCGAAAACCTGCAAAAGGAGGGCAATACCCGATTTGTAGGATGCACGGTAATCTCAGGACCCGACAGTGAGCCGCGTATCATCCCGCACGATATCCCGGGCGGCAGAATCAAGGCGGATGCACGTGAACTGGAATACGAGATCGTGGAAGGGGAGGATCTTCTTTACCTTACGGTCGAAGTTCCGTTCGATATCGCGGTCATGCCCGAGATTGACGTATCCGAGAGATCCGTGCATATCGGCTTCGGCTTAATCGATTATCATATCGACCTTCCCTGCGCGGTTACCGCCCGCGGATTTACTCATTGTCTCAAAAACGGCATTCTCGACATTGTATGCAGAAAAAAGCAGGTAATGTTTGAAGACTGCATTGAGCCTGTCGACTGATCAATTGACCCCTAATTTTTTGATCAATTTTTTTGCATGTGCCTGTGCAAGTAATTTAATGAAGCAGGTTCTATCTATTATAGTGTTTTATGCGGTCTGATATCGGGTTTAAAGAGCGGCGTTATATTGAGGAGCTTAGAATTGCTTCCAAATCAACGGCGATTGACTGCATAATCGACGACAGCTTCGATCGTATCATCTATGTCATAAAGAAAGGCGATATGGGTCTTGCCATCGGAAAGGACGGCGCAAACATTAAGCGGCTTACGAAGACACTGGGTAAGCGCATAGAGATGGTTGAGGAAGGCGAAGATCTTAAGTCATTCGTCGAAAATATCTTTAAACCCGCGCAGATTCACAGTGTAAAAGCGGACGAAGAGTCCGGAAAAGTGAATGTTTATCTTTCGCAGCGGAGTTCTCTCGGGATTGCAATCGGCAAAAACGGTTGCAATGTCGCGAAAGCGGATCTGCTTCTGCAGAGATATTTCGGAATGGATATGGGGGAAGTTCTCCTCTTAAATGAGAGTGAAAAAACAGAGTAAATAATAGAGTGAAAAAATTGAGTGAAAAAATGACCGATACTGCAATACTGGACGAGATATGGGAGACAATTCTCTCAAGGATTGAGAATCCGCCCGAAAAGAGCTATGTTCTGGATATTCTCAATCACAGAAAAGGAATGGATAAGGCTCTTGAGAAGGTCGGCGAAGAGGCGACCGAGTTCATAATCGCGGCTAAGAACGACAGCTACGAGCGCAAGGTCGAGGAAGCCGCGGATCTATTATTCCACCTCATACTCGCGCTCAAGGCTACCGATGTCGAGTTTGCGGACGTTCTTGCCGAGCTTGAAAAACGGCACCGCTGAATTTCCTTAATTTTGAAACTTTTATCTGCACTTTTTTCTCAGATCAGAGGCGGCAGTTTTTACATTCCTGATTGCCGCATGGGATATTGTCTATCTTCCTTTTCAGCGCCCAGTATTTTATGCCGCGTATGACCTCTATCAGTTCAAGACCGCTCTCGGTAAGCGTATACTTTGAGACTATGGGAACTTTTGAGGCGTCAACCGTTTTTTTGACGATACCTTCTGATTCAAGTTCGGTGAGACGTTCCGAGAGAATCTTTGGGGTAATGTCGTCAAGTCTTTCTTTAAGTTCGGAGAAGCGCCGCGTAGAGTTTTCGCCCTTATAAATCTCCAGAATGATAAGCAGAGTCCATTTCTTTGTCAGATATTTCACGGTCAGATTCACCGTGCAGTTTTCGTCCATGGTATAGTTTTGGAAACTCTTTCGTATATATTTTAGTATACTCAATATACTTAGTATTAAAAAGAAATCAGGTGAAAAAGATGTATTGTCAACAATGTCAGGAAGCAAAGGCACCGGCATGCACCGTGGGCGGAGTATGCGGTAAGGATAAAGTAACGGCGGCATATCAGGATGCGGTACTATACTGCCTTTCGGGACTCTGTTACAGGCTGAACGCGGAGGGAAAACTTCCCGAACCGTGCATTATAGAACCGCTGTTTGCGACTCTCACGAATGTAAGCTTTGATAAGGCACGTTTTGTCGAATATCTCAGGTGCATTACCGATCACCGCGACAGCCTCCCGGCGATTGCGGGTGAACCGGCTGAATGCTCGTGGAAACCGGCAGGAGAAGAAGATATAGTCAGTTCGGATAAGATTGGGCTTGATGCGATCGCGGATGAAAACGAGCGTTCACTCATCTCGCTGCTGCTCTTCGGCGTAAAAGGGCTTGCGGCATACTACTCGCATGCGGTCGCGCTCGGTGAGAAGAATGATGCGTTTTTGGCTTTCATTACCAAAGCTCTCGCGTCAAGATTCATGAAACTCTCAATCGAGGAGAGAACCGCACTTGTTCTCGAATGCGGAAAGTACGGTGCCGATGTTCTGGCTCTTCTCGATAAGGCAAACCGTCACTACGGTGTTCCCGAGATAACGAAGGTTAACACAACACCCGGAAACAATCCCGGAATTGCGGTAAGCGGTCATGATCTGAAGGATCTCGAGATGATCCTTAAGCAGACCGAAGGCACGGGCGTGGACGTGTATACGCACGGCGAGATGCTTCCCGCGCATGCTTATCCCGAATTTAAGAAGTACAAGCACTTTAAAGGAAACTACGGAACTTCGTGGGCGAATCAGAGGGCAGAACTTGAGTCTTTCGGCGGTCCCGTTGTCTTTACCACAAACTGTATCGTGCCGCCGCTTCAGTCCTATAAAGGCAGGGTGTTCACGACCGGCGCCGTAGGTTTCCCCGGATGTGTCCATATCCCCGAGACACCGTCGGGAAAGGACTTTTCCGAGGTCATCAGGCTTGCAAAGCAGTCTCCCGCACCGAAAGATCTTAAGATCCCGCCGATGATAACGGGATGCGGACATGATGCGGTTCTGGCGCTTGCGGGTAAGGTCATCGAACTTATTAAGGCGGGCAAAATCAGGCGTTTCGTTGTTATGGCGGGATGCGACGGACGCGACAATGCGCGCGAATATTACACCGAGTTTGCAAAAGCGCTGCCGAAGGATACCGTAATTCTTACGGCGGGCTGTGCGAAGTACAGATACAATACTCTTGATCTGGGTGATATCGACGGCATTCCGCGTGTTCTTGATGCGGGTCAGTGCAATGATTCATACAGCCTTGTCGTTATCGCGACCGCGCTTGCGCAAGCTTTTGAGTGCGGAATAAACGATCTCCCCGTATACTACAATATTGCATGGTATGAGCAGAAAGCGGTTCTTGTCCTTCTTGTTCTGCTTCATCTGGGTGTGAAGAACATAATGCTCGGACCTTCTCTTCCGAAGTTTGTCTCGCCCGCAGTCCTCGATCTGCTTGTGAAGACATTCGGCATTCAGGCGGCATCGGATGTGCAGACCGATCTTAAAAAGCTGAACTGTATTTGATAATTTGTTATAAAATCAAACTAATTACAATCCTTTTTTGGAGCAATGCCCTGCCCGAGTTATTGCCGTATATGTATTGCCGCATGCGTCGTAATCATGCGATATTTGATGGTGTGAATCTGCGCGATTGGATTAATGTCGCGGAAAAAATACCGATATGTCGGGTTTTTCATATGCCGCAACGCCGTTGCATATCTGTATATCCTTCTGCAATTGACAATCATTATATACGCCCCCCGCTAACATTGTAAGGCTGAAAGAATTACGCCCCTGCTAAAAGGTCAACAGCCTTGACAGCAGAAAAACGTGCGTAACCAGGCAGAAATTCCAAATATCGTGGATTGCTCAAAGAAACGGTGAAAAACCGCGAGCAGAAAAAGTCCGCTGTATGAGAAGGAAACAACGTACTTTATTACCGATAAAGTCCAATATTGTTTCCTCGAATTTCTTCTGATGGGGAGCCAAAACCGCTCGGATGGGAGTGTTGGTTCCGACGTTGGTACTGATAATGCGGAAATTTATTTATT
>JAFPWZ010000052.1 GCA_017412625.1 Methanomicrobium sp. | reverse complement strand
CGATTCTGATTCAGATTTCGATTCCGATTTTGTATTTTCCGCAATCGCACTGCCTGCGCAGGCATCCGAAATCCCGCAAACCCGCAAAACTGGTGCGGTTGCAATCGGTGCGGATTTCCGGTCAACTTCGCCGCATTTATTTAGGGCAAAAAACAAGAAACTATCATGAACACCTGCACATCGGCAAAAACGGAGATAAATGCCATACTCTTCGACATGGACAACACCCTCTTCGATTTCGCCGCCGCAAAAATTGCCTCGTGCGGAAAGATCTGCGAATTTCTGGGTAAAGGAACCGACTGGGACCTCATGCGCTACTTCTTAAACAGCGGTCTCGGCTACGAAAACCACGCCAACATCGAGAAATTCATGAAAGACAACGACATCTATAACGAAGCCGACTACGAAACCGCCGTCTGCATCTACGAAAGCGTAAAACTCAACTCCCTCGTCCTCTACGACAACGTCGTCCCCACACTCGAGAAGATTCGCGCCGCAGGTATAAAGACCGCAATCATCACCGACGCCGAAAGTTCGCAGACAAAAAAGCGGCTCACGAAGACCGGTCTCGCGCAATACTTCGACTGCGCGGTCTCCCCCGACATCTCCGGCGCAAGAAAACCCGAGCCCCCCACCTTCCTCTGTGCCCTTGAAAAGCTCGGCGCGGAAATCCTTGAAACCATGGTCGTCGGCGACAGCCTCCGCCGCGAGGTCGAACCCGCCAACAAACTCGGCATGACCAGCGTCTACGCAAAATACGGCGACTGGATGAAAATACCCGCAAAAGACGTCATCCCCGACTACACCATAGAAAACTTCGGCGAACTCGCGGGGATACTCAACCTCGAATGAAACTCGGCCCCGAATAAAATTCAACCCAAAATAAAGAGACAAAAAAGCCAACGCAGCAAAATCTCTTAAAAAATCAAACCAAAAACTCTTCTCCGAAATTCAAAATCCGGCAGAAAGTGAAATAATATTGATATTGTATCCGAAACGCTTCAAAAGAAGCATTTCATCAACGCATCAACGCATAAAAGACTGCTGTCCTTTTTAATATAATAAAGCCGACCGATTACTCGTCGATATCAAGCTTCTTCTTGTTGAGTGACGCGATATACGGAACCTCGGTTCCCGCGACGAGCTTTGCCGCGACATCCTCGCTGACCTGAAGCTCGAACATATCGAATGTCTTGGCATCCATGAGCTGGACGCTTGTGCCCGCAATCGAGATAACCTGAGCGATGCAGCGTTCGACGACGGGGATATAGGTCTTTGCCGTGACCGGCTGGACGATTGAGCGCTTAACGCCGTCAAAGATACCTACAACATCCATTCTTGACTTTGCCGCACCGTGCTTACCCGGTTTTGAGATAGCGATGCTCAAAATCTTACACGGCTCATCATCGACGACAACATATCGTCCTTCCTTAAGCTTTCCAATTTCAGTCTGTTCTTTCATGATTGATCAAACTCTAATATTATATTACTATTAACTTAAATAAACTAAGCGAATAATGATTCATTAACCGGAGTACGAAATGGAGTTTTTAGAGTGTTGTGAGACCGCGGCGGAAAAGGTAACTGCGGCGATATCGCCGCTTATCGGGACGGAAGAAGGCGGAAACGTCATCAAGATGGGCGCAGACGGAACACCCACCGAAGCCATCGACGAAATCGCAGAAGAGATAGTCATAGAATGCTTCAGGCGCGACTGTCCGTGCAGGGATCTCATAAGCGAGGAGATAGGGCACATCGATATGGGCGGAAGCACGGGAACCCTCTACCTCGACCCCGTCGACGGAACCCACAATGCCGTCACCGGCAACCCGTTCTACGCACTCTCGGTCGCCTACGCGGAATCGGGAGTCACGACAAAGGCGTATGTCCGCGACCTCGCACACGGCGAAACCTTCTACGCCGAACTCGGAAAAGGCGCATTCTGCAACGGCAGAAGAGTAAACGTATCCGCGACAAGCCTCCTCGAGAAGAGCACCATAAGCGTCTACTGCAAAAAGTTCGACCCCGAGACCATCCTTAAAATCGGCACGAAAATCCGCCGCTGGAGACTCTATGGTGCATCCGCACTCGAACTCTGCTATGTCGGCTGCGGCAGGCTCGACGGCTTCATAGACCTGCGCAACACCCTGCGCGTGACCGATGCCGCCGCAGGCATCCTCTTCTGCACGGAAGCGGGCGGCAGGGTAACCGACAAGAACGGGCAGCCCGTGCACTTCACCGACGACGTAAGCCGCGGTCAGTGCCTCATAGCCACGAACGGAAAAATACACAACAAAGCCGTCGAATATCTGAGATAACGCCGGACAGCGGGGATAAACACACTCACGAAAAAGCACATAACGTAAACCGACACATAAAAAATAAAGGGAAAAATTAAGGGAAAAATAAAGGGAAACATAAAGGGATAAATTAAGGGAAAAGGGGTGGATAAAATGAAATTCGCAATCGTGGCACGGCCCGACAACGCAGAGGCAATCTCGCTTGCAAAGAGCATATCCGAATTCTTAAGCGGGCGCGGGCATGAGACCGTCATGGAGAAGAACACCGCAAATGCCGCGGGGATAAGCAAAGCGGCGATATCCGACATATCCGAGCTCTCCGCCGACATCGCCGTGGTAATCGGCGGCGACGGCACCGTCCTTCATACCGTAAGGCAGCTTCGGAAACAGATCCCCATAGTCGGCATAAATCGCGGGCATGTCGGATTCCTGACCGAACTCGACCCCGACGAGGCAAAAAGTTACATCGAAAAGATAGAAGAGGGCAGATACTTCATCGAAGAACGCATGCGCCTCCATGTCCTCGTCGACGGCGAATACGCCGGAGATGCCCTCAACGAGGCGGTCATTGCGACATCGCGTCCCGCAAAAATACTCCACTTCATCATCAACATAGACGGCGTTCCCGCCGAAAGATTCCGTGCCGACGGAATAATCGTCAGCACGCCGACCGGCTCCACGGGCTATGCCATGAGCGCCGGCGGTCCCATAGTCGACCCGTGGACAGACAACTTCCTGATAATCCCGCTTGCGCCGTATTATCTCTCATCGCGTCCGCACGTGGTCAGCAGCCGCAGAAGCCTCATTGTCGAATTCGACAGCCCAAACCCCGCCGACCTCGTCCTCGACGGTCAGCACATCACCGAACTCTCAAACGGCAGCGAAATCTCGTTCGAAAAATCCCCCGAACCGGCGCTCTTCGTCAATCTCGGCAAAAACTTCTTCGCCAAAGTCGACAACAAGCTCAAAAATCTCTGAGAAACGGGAAACGATTCACAGTGTTAATCAAGGATTATTTATAAACATAATGTCAATATAGAAAGCATATCGGCTTGGAAACAAACTCACGGAAAGGTAAACAAACTCAAAGAAAGGTACTGATTGATAATGCAGATATCAATGAAACTTGAAGTAACGGACTCTCCCGGGCAGCTCGTCAAAGCGCTCAAACCGATCTCGGATCTCGGCGGAAACATCAGATCGGTCATCCACGAGAGAGATCCGCTCTCCACATCGGGGACGCTCGACGTAGAGATTACTTTAGACATACAAAGACAAAAACTCGAACAGCTTAAGGAAGAACTCAAAAAAAGCGACGTATCCATAGTCAGAATCGACGAAGAGCGCTATCTGATACGAAAATCCGTGATCCTCATCGGACACCTCATACACACCGACATGAGCGACACCGTCGAGCAGATAGACGCCACCGGATCGGCGGAAGTCGGCGAACTCTCCATGATAATGCCGGCAATAAACGAGCCGACATCGGCTAAGATGATCCTCAAATCCGACAGCATACAGGGAATCACCGAAGCCATGATAAAACTCCGCGAGATCGCCAAAGAAAAGAATCTGCTCATTGTCGAGCCTCTGGAAGGGGAAGGCTTCAACTTTGATTCGGGGGACAACATAACATGGACAGACTGAAGATAGCCATCCTCGGCTTCGGCTCGGTGGGCAAGGGGCTCGCAAAGATAATCGCCGACAAAAACCTCGGCATCATCATAACCGCAATCGCCGACTCGAAAAGCGGAATCATCGACAACAAAGGGCTCAACGTCGCCAAAGTCCTTCGGGCAAAGAAGAAGACCGGTCTGTGCGGCGACACCTCCGTAACGCCGCAGAAGATAATCGAGACCGCCGAATACGACGTCCTCGTCGAGGTAACCCCGACCAACGCCACAACCGGACAGCCGGCGCTCGACTACATAAAATCGGCGCTTTCGCGCGGAAAGAACGTCGTAACCTCGAACAAAGGTCCCATTGCGCTCGAATACAAAGTCCTTCAGAAGATGGCGGACGACAATGACTGCCTTCTTAAATACGAGGCTACGGTCTGCGGCGCAATCCCGATAATCCACGCCCTCCAGCACGGACTTGCCGGAAACAAAATCAAGAAGATCTACGGCGTCTTCAACGGCACCTGCAACTACATCCTCACCAGGATGTCGGATGAAAAACTCACCTACAAGCAGGCGCTCCTCGAAGCCCGCGAACTCGGTTATGCCGAGAGCGACCCCACATACGACATAAAAGGCATAGACGCCGCGATAAAACTCGTGATTCTCGCAAACACCGTCCTCGGCTTCGACAAGACCCTCGACGACGTGGAGATAACCGGAATCGACAACATGTCCTCGGATGCCATCGGACTTGCTCTCGAGGACGGCAAGACAATCCGCCTCATAGGCGAGATAGATGCCGAGCGGGAAACCCTCAGCGTTGCGCCCAGAATCCTCCCGAAGAACCACATCCTCGTCGTCAAGGACACCCTCAATGCCGTGACCGCAAGAACGGATCTGGCAGGGGATGTGACCCTCATAGGAAAGGGTGCGGGATCCTTTGAGACCGCGAGCGCAATCATCTCGGACCTGCTCTACATAAAGGAAAATCATGGCGGGCGTAATTGAGAAAAGGCGCGAACTTCTGGATTTGATGAGGGAATGCACCCTCAAAAACGGCTTTTTTACCGTTCACGACATAGAATGCGTGACGAAACTTCCGCGAAGCACGGTTCAGGACTGGGTAAACCGTCTCGCGGATGAGAAATGCGTCCTCGTAAAAGAGGAGAAACGCGGCAGAAACCCCGCGAAATACATGGCTCGGAGCGTAATGCTTCAGAGTTCCTGCAAGAGAATCTTCACCACCGTCGACGAAGACCGCGTGGCAATCTACCACGAATGCCGCAGTGCCGGCTGTGCGGCTTTCTGCACCTACCACCATTCCCTGGCAAAAGGAGCGGTCTTCGGCGAACACCGCGAGGGCATGTTCCTCATTGAGTATGCGACATTAAGT
>JAFPWZ010000051.1 GCA_017412625.1 Methanomicrobium sp. | reverse complement strand
TGATATTTGAAACGTCTTTGATAATTACCAGTCCGAGAACCGCGGCAATGAGAACAACGATGACTATGACTCCCACAGTCATCAGTCTGACTAGTTTATCGGTATCTAATGCTTTTGCGCCTGCCATTTTCGTAAATACTGATTTTTCAGCAACCCCCCGATTTTTACAGGTAATTTTCGAGTAACTTATGTGCCCGCCGGTTATGTTATTGATGCGTCGCCGGTGAAGTTATGATGCCGGTGATGCTAATTATGATGCCGTTACAGGAATTTCTTTAGTGTTACTCACTCTTCATTACATGTCTTGCTTGATTGATAATAAATATATATTACAGCAGTACATTACCGCAGTGCCGACCGTCATTTTTTCGGGTCATATCCTGTTTTTTCGGTATTGCCGCGGAAACCTACACATATATTCTTTCATTATTATATGTATTGTAATTATTTATTACTTTAGATATGTAAGATTTAATTGGATTCATCGACCTGTCTTAATCAACTCAGGTTGATCAGAGCTTCGGAGTGCAACCGCAGACACCGATTGCCGGATGCCGCATAATTACAATAAATTGCCGTAAAAGACCACATTTGTAGTACTTATAATACATAACGTAATACTTAATACTACATATATTGTTTGTTCGGATGAAAATCGGATGTTTCGGACGAACAAAAACCCGTTATCGACGTGCGCCGCCTTAAAATCAAAAGCAGATCGGATCTTTAACCTGTTTTCGCAGAAAAATCATCTCATGAAAACTTGGTACGCCGCGTTTTCCCTGCGCGCATAACACCGTGAACAAAAAATACCTCATATGACAGGATATCGCCTCATTTTTTGTTTACACTGTTAACTGATCTGAAATAAGTCTTATATAGTTCAATATCGTTAATTAAAGAGTATCAAACAAATATGCGTTAACTAAAAAATAGTTTAGTTGTGGTTAATGAACTGTTTAGTTTAGTAACGAAATGTTCGGGAACTGTCAAGGTCATGAACCGTTCAGCAATGAACCTTTCATTATTCGTTACGCATAGGTGTTTGTGTTTGTATTGGAGGATTATTTAATGAGAAAAATCTTCAGCAATGCTCTTTTCGAAGCAAAAGAGCGCGAGAGCGCAGTATCGCCTGTGGTTGGCGTAATGCTGATGCTCGTAGTAACGATTATTATCGCGGCAACGGTCAGTGCCTTTGCCGGCGGTCTTGTCGGCACATCCGAGAAGGCACCTCAGGCAGCTTTTGATGTAAAGATTGTCGCAGGAAGTTATGGTCCAGACCAGGAAGACATACGTATGACAATTTCCCACATAGGTGGCGATGCTATTGATACCGCACGCACAAAGGTTATCACCTCATGGGCAAATAAGACGAACCCTGAGGTTGTAAATTTCAGAGAGACAACAGCACTGCCTTTCAGTGAAACACCACAGGAATATATGACTGGAAAATATGTTAACCTGTCACTGACAGATGCAAATGTGAACTATACTAAAAAATATCAAGAACCATACTTTGTAATTCCGAAGGACATGCCAGCTGACGGTGAAGGTGAAGAAGTATCATTATGGTTTGGTAACTTCATCCTTCATGCTGGAGAAGTTATGAAAGTAGAATCATCAACATCATACTGGAACACAAACGGTTACAACGATCATTCAGTAATTAAAAATGCAAAAATGCTGACAGGAAAAGATGTAGTCAATGTAAAACTTATCGACATACCCACAGGCACTGTCATATTTGAGAAAGATGTCTATGTAACGGAGGCATAAATTTATGAAATTCATTGAAAACAAAGAAGCAGTATCACCCGTAGTCGGCGTCATGCTCATGCTCGTTGTAACTCTTATCATTGCGGGAGTAGTCTCGGCATTCGGCGGCGGACTTGTCAGTACAACCTCGGCAACACCGCAGGCAAGTATCAGCAGTTCACTTACGTTCGGCGATTCACTGAAATTATCCCACAATGGTGGCGAAACAATTCAAGGTGAAGCCCTAGAAGTTAAAACCAAACTTGTATCAGGACAGAATATAGATATGGTCTCCAATGTAAATCTTACAGAAGCAAAATTGCCCAGTGGAAATGGAGGCAAATTTAGATGGTATGATGGCGCACGTTATACTTATGTCTATGAGACACTTAAAACAGGTGATGTATTAACAGTACCATGGGACAATGTTTTCAAAACAACACTGTTAAATGGGGAATTTGTAGGATATGAACCTGCTAAAGGCGATCTTGTTCAGATCACAGTAATCGACAAGAACAGCGGTAAGCAGATTGCATCATCAACTATTCCGGTAAACTAAGCTGAGAACAGTTGAGATAAAAACGGATACTCATCCATCCGTTTTTTTAAACTTGTTACCTATTCAAAACTTTCACAAACGGAAAAGACATTCATAAGCACATTGTCACCCTAATCATGTAATCATGAGCAGAGCACTGAAATCATGTGTTCTGTAATTCCCTTTTTTGCTAAATTACTTCTGATAAATCACTTTGGAGAAATCACTTTTGGATAGTATAATTACTTTTGCGGAATCACTTCAGTGCCCCGATGCACCTCCGCACCTCAGCGCCCGCATCTGCCGTGTCAGTGCCGCCTCAAGTTCGTCTCTCGTGCCCATGAACTCATGAGTCACATAATCGGGTTTTACGAAGTCGAGAATCTTTTTGCACGCGGGCAGGGTAAAAGGGCGGTGCTGGTCGAAGTTCTTGAGATGCGCCATGATAGCGGCGCTCTGCTCCTCAAAGGGCTTGGCATCGAAATTATCGGGGGCTTTCATCCGCCGCTGATACTCACCCGAAGCGCTGAAGTGGAAGTGGACGGCGCGGATTTTTTCGAGGGTATCGGCACTCAGGCGGCGCAGGGTGTCAAGGACGAAATCGATGCCCCCTTCTTCGGAGAAGACCGCGCCGCCGGCGTTCATAAGATGTCCGGTATCAAGAAGGAAGAACCAGTTCTCGAACTCGAGGCGGTCGGCAAAACGTGATGTGTCCGACGGCGTTAAGAAAGTAAGCCCCGCCCACCAGAGGTTCTCGATTGCAATCGGAAACGGCATGTCACCGACGCTGAAAGTTCCCGCAACCTCGTTTAAGAGTTCGGCGGTCGCGTCGAGCACGGCGCTGTCGGGTATCGGCATCTTCTTCATGAAGGTATGCTCAGCCTCCATGTAACCCGCATGAAAGACGCCGTATGCCGGCGAAAACTTCGCGTTGTCCGCGATGCAGGAACGGAAATTGGTGATGAGTTCGGCGGTGTCTTCGCCGCCGTAGAAATACTTCACAATGCTTTTGTCAATCGCGGAAGGCACGGTGAAATTCTTATCCGTCCATAACCGGTACCACCCCATAAAGGAAGGGAAGTGGACGGCGGCGACGAGGTCTTTCGGAACGCTGTCATCGAGCGGTGCGAAATCAAGGAGCATCTCGGCACCGTCAAGCCCGTACTTATTCAGAAACGCTCTGAACTCCCCCCAGTCGCCGTTGAACTTCTCAAGATCGAAGGAATAACCCGAAAAATTGATGAACTGTTTGTACACGTCGTTATCCCCCTTATTTCCCCTGTTTTTATCCTGTTTTCCCCACTATTTATCCTGTTTTTCACTGTCCGAAAACCGTGTCCGCCGCACCGTTGCGGGGCATCCGTGGCGCAGCCGCGGCGCCGCAACCCGACCGCGTTCACAAACACGATAATAATAACTGTGAATTACGGGAAAATAACTTTATTCTCCCGAGACATCAGGACAGTGAAATATATATTTTCAGACGGCACATAACTCATTATCTCACACCTTGAGACAGGGGCATAAATCATGAAAGATCAGGAATCATTATAGATAAACGAAAAACAAATTCATATCCACTTTTTTAAAACTCGCAACTCCGATCACGGCTTATTGCATATTCCAAAAAACGGCGGGTTACTGTCGAATAAAAAAAGGAATTATATCGTAAATCGGTATTTTATCGGAAATCGGTATTTTATCGGAAATCGGTATTTTATCGGAAATCGGTTTTATCAGAAATCCTTTTCCCACCAGATCTTCGACTGATAAGACACATTATCCAGATAATAACGCCCGTCTTCGCGGCGCATAATTCCGCTTAGGAAATCTTTCAGCACCGCAAACTGATTATCCTCGGTAAGCAGAAGTCCCTGCGCCTGATCTTTTACGGCGTCGTCGATTGAGGCGTAAGCCGTGGAATTGACCGACTTTGTCACCTCGATATTTGCATAAAAACCGAGCTGATGCAGAAGGTTATAGATAACATTGGGAGTGCGTTTCTCAACCGGCGGCACTCCGAAAAGCTCCTTCCATACGGGTCGGTAAAACTTCTTCCAATGCGAGATCATATCCGCAAACCAGAAAATATAGACGTATTTTTCCGTGGCGTCATTCATCTTTAAAAGCGCCTCACGGAGATCGGGCACGCCCAGAGAATACGACGCAAAGACAACATCATAAGGTCCGTTCAGATCCTTCTCAATATCGACATCCTGCCATGTCTTGGGAACAACCGAGATATTGGATACGGAGCGCTCCGCCATATTCTCCAAAAGACACTCCCGCATACCTTCCGACGGCTCAACCGCGGTCACATGCGAAACCCTTTGTGACAACGGAATTGCAACGCTCCCGGGTCCCGCACCGATATCAAGAACGCGGGAGTCTTTTGTCAACCGCATTCCCTCGATTCTGCTCATTGAACTGCGGTAATTATCGCGTTTTGCGGCGGCATCGAAATTTCTGCACAACTCCCTGTCATTCCAGCGGTTTGAACATTCCGCCTTGTTTCCCGAGTTAAACATACGGGGATCGTTCCAGAAAAGATTCCAGTCAATATCATAAACATCAATCATGGTATCAAAAAACAAAATTTGGAATTATTTTCTATAATCTCTCAGTTTCGCGGTTTTCCCTGTTTACACTATCTTCTCTTTGCAACGTATGCCGCCGCAATCAGACTCACAATCAGAGCCGCAAGAGGCGCAGGCGACTTCGCGGATGAATTCGCGGATGAAGTTGCGGGTGTATCAGATGGTGTATTCAAGGGTGCATTCGAGGGTGAATCCGCATTGCGCTCTGCATGAATCATAAGCTCCTTCAGTTCCTCATTACTGAGCTTATAGTGGAAGAACAGCTCATAGAACTCTTTTGCCCTTTCCTTAACGTCATAATCAAAGACATCGGGATACATCAGATTTCCGATCCAGATCATGGACAGCAGGCGCTGAACCGACGGCGGTCCGCCCATCCAGCTGTAAGGTCCGTAGGGTGCTTCATACACGTTTCCCGACTTTACCGCATCCAGAAGCTGCCATTCGGCACTGTTCATAATCTCATTATAGTAAGCGTGATTCGGCGCATATGAGACAATGATTATATCGGGATTCATATTGAGAATATCCTCGGTCGTGTATTCGTCGCCGTTACCTCCCGAACTCACGGCAGGCTTTGCAAGATTGTTTCCGAGCATATTCACGACCTCACCGTGATACGATTTTTCGCCGGAACCGACGAGCGATACGGAATTGCCCTTGACCGCGGTTACATAGATTATGCTCTTTTTGCCGTCGCCGACTTTTGCCATGCCGGAATCAAACTCATTCATGAGGTTTGAGACATACCCGGATAATTTGGCGCATTCCTCCTTGCGTCCGAGCAGGTCTCCGAAAACCAGATACGAATCGGCAATCTGATGCAGTTTATTCTGCGTAACGAAAGCAAAATTAATGCCGGTCTGCTCCGAGATCGCATCCAAATCTTCTTTCACGGTAGCTTTTGCCTCTCCCGTATCCAGAACGAGTGAAATCCCGAGTTTTTTATCCATCTCCATAATCTCTTCAGGATTCATCGTCGACTTTGCGCCGTAGAACTGACCCGTAACGGGCAGACCGGCAACACGCGGATCGATATACTTCAACTGATCATCACTGTAAGAACTCGCTATACTCACAAGCAGGTCGGGATCTATTGAATAGAGCACAATCTGTGCAAGCGGTCCCGAGGGTGAAACATTGTTGATTGTGACCGGCAGCATCATGGTTCGCCCGCAGTCATCGGTAAAACTTCGCAGCTCTTCACTGTCTGCGGCTGCAATGGGGCATAATAACGCCATTGTCAGCAAAAATAAAGACAAAATCTCAAATGATCTTATAATCATGCAATATTATTGCAAAAATAAAGATATATTAGTTTAGATTTAATATTTGTCAATGTTATTTGGTTAACATGTTTGGCTGAGTGACCGGAATAAGTGACGGCACTTATTCCGAACGTGAAGACGACAGATAATTCACCTTCTTTCCCGCCGCATATATGCGCTGGAATTCCGCACCCGAGACAATTCTCTTTGCCCGCTCATTGTCCAGAATCACAAAACCGGAGAGATCGTCGATGCCGAAATCAAAGAACTGCTCGGCAAGCGGCGTTGCGGGACCAACCATTGTAATTTTCTTTGCATTTTCCGAGAGTTCCAACAGATGCGGCAGACTCTTATCGGCGATGGAGGCGCATGTGATATACACATAATCGGACTCGGGAATCAGAAAATCACATGCCGTATACGGAAAATCTCCGGCAAAAGGATTCCATTCAATTATGCTCAGGTCGCATACCGGCTCAAACAGATTCTCTATGAGCGGAAAATGACCGACAACGCAGACCTTCTTTCCCTGTATCTCTTTCTGCGAATTGATGAACGGATCTTTCAGCCTGTCTTCAACGCGGTTCTTATCCGATGAAAGAATCCCTTTGGCTCTGGCACGGTCGGGGTGATTGTAGTAGGCAAGAAGTGCGGCATTACCCACCGAGGCTTCCACAAAGTTCCATGACTTGACAAGTTCCGCAACCTCTTTCAGAGACAGATCAAGTTTGTTTCCTTCATACTGCGGTGCACGCTCCGTGTAATTCCTGTAAGGTGCGCTGCCGCCTCCGCCGTTACTCTCAACATATGTAATTCCGTTTCCGACGACAATCTCATCAACAGTGAGATCGTCGGGAATCTCTTCAATCAATGCATCGTATATTTCCCACATTTTTACTCCTATTTTTTAGTCCTATTATTACTCCGATTTTATTACTCAGATTTTATAATTGTTCATTTGACTCTTCTTTTATCTCGCAGACGCTGTCTTTGCTGATGACATCCCCTCTTCGAAGACTGTTCCTTAAGTTCAGCAAAACTCTGTCAATTTTCTCAATCTTATCAAGACTCTCTCTTTCTTCATCCGAAGTGACAAGAATCTTTGAAATACCGCCGTTTTTGATCACAATTCTCCTGTCGGCACGAAGTGCGAGAAGCGGATCGTGCGTTGACATAAGAATTATCTTTTCATTGCCGGCGAGGAGTTTTATTGCCTCTTTTCTGTCAATACCCGCATTCTCTATCTCATCGATAAGAATAATCGGAGAAGCGCTCATAAGCGCGGTATCGGCAATCATAAGCGCTCTTGACTGACCGCCGGAAAGCTGCGTTACCTTGGTATCGGGAGTAAACTTCTCACCCGCAAGCGAATTGGCGCAGATGAACGAGCGCTTTACAACTTCCTCGACATTGCTTACCATTCGGCTCTTTGCATGCATCTCCAGAAATTCGCGGACGGTTAAATCCACGACAAAGTTCATGGTCTGAGAAAGCTGGGCAACGAGTTTTCCGCCGGTATCAAATCTTCTTTCATCATCGGGAGCGAGACCGTTTATCAGAATCTGACGCATGGTGGGTGTATCTTTCTGCGCCATGCACTCGATATCCTCAAGAAGTCTGCTCTTTCCCGACCCCGTCGGACCTACAATACTTACAATTTCGCCCGGATGCAAAGTCAGTGAAACATTCTCGGGGACGCCCGACTTGTCCATTCCGCCGATTATGGTTAAGGAATGTATCTTTCCGAGATCGCAGGTCTGTGAAAGAGTGAATGCCTCAAGGAATTTGCAGAAATGCAGCACAAGACCGTCGACATCAAGACCGAACTCCTCAAGGGCGTCGATATCCTCATCGGTCAGAGCATCCGTAAGCGTCTTTGACAGATCAATGCCGTGCAATCTGTGATTTGCAAGATAGTCCGCCGAGAGCGGATACTTCTCCAAAAGAAGATACAGCGGAGTCGTTATGACCTCGTCGTAATAATCATATGCACATGTATCGGAACTCATCTAATCCCCGTATTCCATCTTTTTGAGCATACCCAACTGATAGTAATCGCCGATTCTTGTTTCTCCCGTGCAGTAGGAACATATCGCGGCAGGCATCGTAAATTTCAGTGTTCTGTCCTTTAAAGTATCGACTTCAGGCACCTCGCTGAAATATTTTGCAAGAATAAACGTACCCTGACCCGTAATTCCGTTGACAAAAATGACTTTTGCATTGGAGTTCACTTCTTTGATATTGAATGCAAATACCTCACGTTCCGCCTGCGATACGATATCCCCTTTGGTCACGACAACAATATCCGCATATTTAAGCATTGGACCTATTTTTCGCGGCGTATTTACACCCGACAGATTGTCGATAACGCAGACCGAAAGTATACCCTTAATATAAGGCGAACATCGGTTGCAAAGTCCCGCACTCTCCGTGATGAGCATTGAAAGATTTTTTCTCTTACCCCATGAAATTGCACCCTCAATATTCGTCACAAAAAAATGATCCGGACAGATTTTTCCCGCAAATCCGGTTTGAACAGGTACATCGTTCTCACTGTATCTTACGTTGTCAAAAGAAGTCAGAGAGTCAAACTTTACCACGCCGACACTCCTTTTCGGCAGACCCAGTGCAGCAATAGTCTTTAAAATAACCGACGTCTTACCGGAAGAAGGCGGTCCTGCAACTGTAATTAATTTCATAAGTACCTTTAAAATGCGCGGTTTTAAGTTATAAGACTAACTAATGCGATTTTGTTAACATGTTTCAGTTAACATGTTTCGGTTTCATTCGGATAGAAAAGTCGGATCTAAAAGTCAGCGGATTGCGTAAAAAAAGTCACAGGAAATGCCCTCAGTCATCGGCATTATCGGAATAATCGGTATCAACAGGCACGCAGATCTTGTGCACGCCGGCAATGTTTTGATAATCATCGACATGAACCTTCACCCCGTAAACCGTCCCGATAAGTTCGGCTGTCAGATCCGCGGACGGAATGCCGTCTGCAATCACACATCCGTCCTTTATTACCAGAACGCGGTTGGCATACAGGAATGCATGTTCGGGGTTATGCGTCGATAGAATAATGAGATACCCCGCATCGGCAAGTTTTCGTATCCTTCTCATGACGCGAATCTGATTGCCGTAATCGAGATTTGCGGTCGGCTCATCCATAATGAGAATCTTTGCGTCCTGAACAAGAGCGCGGGCAATCAATGCAAGCTGGCGTTCTCCTCCAGAAATCTCCGCATACCCCGCATTTTTCAGCTTATCTATACCCAGACTTTTCATGGCTTTCAGCGCTTTTTCGACATGCTCCGCTTTGGGTTCACCGAGCAGACGAATCTGATTTGTCATGCCCATGAGAACAAGGTCAAGAACGGCAAAATTAAAGACGGGATACGTCGACTGCGGAATATATGCCACCATACGTGCGATGCTTCGGCTGTCAAGTTTTTTCAGATCAATGCCGTTCAATTGAATCTGCCCGGAATAATTCGTTAAAAATCCCAAAATACATCTGAAGAGAGTGCTTTTGCCGACGCCGTTGGGACCCAGAACTGCCAGAAGATCACCGGATTTCGCACTGAACGATACGCCGTTTAAGACCAGTCTGCTCTCCTTTGTATAGGAAAAAGAGAGATTTGAGACATCAAGGCTCATTAATGCCTGCCTCCAGTTATGAGAAGATAGGCAAATATGGGTGCGCCCAAAAATGCCGTCAGAATGCCTATCGGCACCTCGATTGTCGCCATCGTTCTTGCACAGTCATCGACGGCAAGAAGGAAACATGCCCCCATGACAACCGATACCGGAATAATTCTGCGGTAGTCGCAGCCGAACGCCATGCGTGCAAAATGCGGTATGACAAGTCCCACCCAGCCGATAACGCCGGTTATCGAGACGGACGCGGCCGTAAGAAGCGTTGCGCAGACTATCACAGCAAGCCGCAGAAGACCCGTGTTTACACCGAGACTTCTTGCTTCGTCTTCGCCGAGCGTGAGAATATTTATGCGCCATTTCAGAAGAAACAGCGGAATCAATCCAATCAGAATAATGGGGAGGACGTAAATGACATGCATCCATGTCATGGACGCAAGACTGCCCATGAGCCAGTAGGTGATAGCCGGAAGTTCATTGGTGGTATCGGCGACCAGCTTTATGTATGAAAGTCCGGCGGAAAACAGACTTGATACCAGAATGCCGGCGAGGACCATGCTCAGAGTGGACGGACCTTTTGAAAGAAGGCTTACGCCGTATGCGCCGCCCACTGCCGCAAGTCCGCCGAAAAACGCGAAGATCATAATATCCGTGCTTCCCAATCCCAGCAGAATGGCAACGGCGGCTCCGAACCCCGCACCCGCCGATGCACCCAGAATATCCGGCGAGACAAGAGGATTCTGAAACATTCCCTGATATGCCGCACCGGCGACGGAAAGCGCCGCACCCACAAGCAATGCCGCTATGACCCGCGGAAGACGGATATTGAAAAGTACGCTGTAATCCGCATAATTTTGAGCCAGAACAACATGCGGATCAAACATCGATACAATTTTCACATACATCAATGCCGCTGCCGTGGATATATCCAGTGAAAATCTTCCGACCGCAAACGAAACAAAAATACAGATAACCGTCAGAATAAGCAGAATCAGGAATCTGAGTTTATAATTCGGAAGTTTCCTGTCGTCAGCGGAATTATCGGTCATGAAATATTCAATAAGTTATGCGGTTTACATTATATAACACAATGAGTTAACTAAATATATTTAATAGATCATTGAATAAATGCGAAAACAGCCGTAAAAAATTAATCCGAGAGCAATTCATGAAAAGAAAGCATCAAAGGATTCATCAAACGAAACTCATAAAACAGTAATTCAACAGAAGAAATTCATAAAACAGGCTGTAATGAAGAGTGATGATATGTGGGGGCAACCGCTCACCCCCAAATAAATAAAAGATTTGAGAATGCAGGAATATCCTGCATTTTTTGATTTCAATTTATTTATGCTTTAATTGTTACTTTAGTCTTGGAGATTGTCGCTCCGTTCTCATCGGTAACGATCAGATAGAAGTACTTACCGACATTCTCGTGCCACATGAACTGATAACCCGAGAAGTATTTAAACTTATCACTGTCAAGCGTTCCCCAGAACACGGCAGCATTGGTATTTACAATACCATAATCCGTATATTTGTTATTCCTGCTTGCATGTTCTAAAGCATCTATTTCTGCCTGCGTAGTCACGCTGTCTTTACAATTATCGCGACTGATTGTCAGTACTTCACCGGGCATGAATCCCGACTTGGCAAAATTACCGGTCGCGTTATTCATAATTGCTTTGCTTTCGCCGTCACTTGCAGTGTAATTGATACCGCTCATGTCGATATCATATAAGAACTGTAAATAATCGGAACCCATTACTTCACCGGGCATTGTCGCAAATTTAATCTGGGACATCGGAAGTGAATCGCCGCCGGCATGAGTGATAACCATACCGTTCGCCTGGCTGTATTCCGCGGTTATGATTGCCTGCGGGGTAATTGATGACGAACTTACCATACTTCCCGCAAAACCGCTTACAATAGCCGCAATAATAAGTGTGACCACGAGCATAAGCATAACGCCGACAACCGGCGAGACCGCTTCATTTGATAACTTTAAAGATTTCATTTACTGCACCACCACTTCTTTCTCAAGGATAATCTTTCCGCTCGGCACATGGAAGAATGATACTTTTACGACATCACCCGTGCGCAGTTCTTCCCAGCCTTCACCGAGAATACCCTGCATACCGTCCACTGTAGTACCGGCTGTATATGTCCAGTCTTTATACTCATATGCCTTGTCAAGACCATACCCCTCATCAGCAGGAGCTCCGCCGAATCCGCCGGACTGTCCGGCAGGCATTGCCTTAATAATCGTACCTGCCTCAAGCGTATAGTGTCCGAACTGCTGTGCGTCTTTGTTAGGAACACCTGTGTTTACTGCAGTAACGCCGTTACCGTATCCCCACGGTGCAGAAGCATTACCGGGCATACTTCCGACCGTCCAGCCAAAGACGTTAAAGGAACCGTCAGAGACTGTGGTGTGTGTCTTTCCGCCTTTTGTCCAGACCGTAGTCATCTTAAGGTCTTTTGTCGGAATCGGATCGGAGACTGAAAGCACATTTGCTACAAACGCGCTTGTTGCTTCAAGACCTGAATTCTTTATGGAAATATCCATCGTAACGCTGGGGGCACTCTTTGCATTGCCTGTAAGCTGCCCCGCAAATCCGCTCACTACGGCTGCGATGATTATGGTTATGACAAGCATAAGCATAACGCCGACAACCGGTGATACAGCTTCTTCATATTTTCTCATTATTTCACCTATAACGATACCCGGGAATACCCAATACAATCCACAACCACGAAAGCTATTGCTCGCGAGTGTAACCGGCATCACATACTGCCGATTAGCACCGGGCACACCTATGCATCAAAACAAGGTTGGTTGAATACAATACTTAATATATAGGATAAGTTAATCAAATGCAATTAATTAACCGAGTTAACAGACGCCCGGCAAAAAAACAGCCCGCATATTACAGATATTGATATAATTCAAATGATACGGCATTTAAAACCGCATAATCCTGAAAAACGCAATCATGGAATCGCCGACCGCAAAAGTTTGGATAAATGCATTAACCGCGCAGAACATTCGGCAAAAATCAAACACGTCCTGACGCCGAAAAAATAACGGAGTAAAACTCCGATTGCGGCTTACAGCCGCGTATATCCGCATGATCACGGCTTATGACAATTTATGACATCTTTAACAGTTTATGACATCATTTACAGCGAATTAACAGCGAATTAACAGCGAATTGCCGGCATATACCGGCGCCGGCGGATTTGACGGATTACTTACTTACCCAGCCCGTTCCGCCGCACTTATCGCAGACATCAAAGCCCCTGCCGTCGCCGTTTCTCATAACGCCCGTCCCCTTACAGGCGGAACACGCGGCATACGGCTTCTTCATAACAACCTTACCCGCACCGCCGCATACGGGGCACTCCTCACCCTCAACAGGAACTCCGCCGCCCTTCTTCATACCCCGAATTGAGGCACAGTAGCGGCACGGAAGTGCAACGTAAACCGGTCGCTTCATAGTAGTCGTCCTGGGGCTTCTCGTGAACGCCGCCGCAGAAGTGTCGTCACCGGAATGTCCGCAGTACGGACAGACCTTCTCAAGCACGGAAATCTCCGTACCGCATTCTTTACAGTATACCATAACAGGTATTATTTTTCTCGAATCTTATAATAATTTTCATTTAATTACAAGCAATAATCAAGTAAAATTAATTAACAAAATCAAAGTAACCGCAATCACGGACACGAAGACAAACACAAAAAAAAGCAAATCCAAAAGGATCAAAAAGGACAGAAATGGATAGAAATGCACAGAAAAGGAGAGGAAATGATAGAAAAAGATAAAACAGGAAAGAAAAGGACAGAAAATAATCAGGCGGAAGGTCGCAAAAAGGAAACAAAACAGACCGAAAGAAATTGAAAAAACTGAACACACCGAAAGAAACTCAAAAAAAGAGATTACGGATTGATCCTGCC
>JAFPWZ010000050.1 GCA_017412625.1 Methanomicrobium sp. | reverse complement strand
TTAACGGTAATAGACCTTGATACCGTAATGCCCGGACTTGCCGGACACGATTTCGGAGACGCGATAAGATTTGCAACCAATTTCGTTGAAGAAGACAGCAAAGACTATGACAAAGCCGGAGTAAATCTTAAAGTATTCGAATCGTTCACGAATGGCTTTATCTCAAAAACATACGATACCCTTACAGAAAACGAACTTTCCACCCTCGCGCTTGGCGCATTCACACTTACATGCGAACAGGCCGTCCGCTTCCTTGATGACTACATAACCGGCGATAAATACTACAAAACCCTTTATCCCGAACATAACCTCATCCGCACAAAATGCCAGCTCTCCCTCGCAAAAGATATGCTGAAAAGGATGGGCAGTATGGAATCAATAATTAACGAATCGATAAAAATGCATAAATAAGGTGTAAAATGGATTATTTAAACGATCCCCGCTTTAACGGAATAAAACCTTTTGAATCGAAAATATGGTTAAGCAGCCCCACCATGCACGGCGACGAGCAGAAGTGGGTTGACGATGCGATTCAGAAAAACTGGGTAAGCACCGTCGGCGAAAACATAAACGAGGTCGAAAGACAGATCGCAGAATATATCGGCGTAAAATATGCTGTAGGACTCTCCTGCGGCACGGCATCTCTGCACCTTGCGACAAAACTTGCCGCCGAAAGACTTTACGGACAGGCAAAACCCGACAGGGGAGCGCTTTACGGCCATAAGGTCTTCTGCTCTGATGTTACCTTTGATGCGTCTGTTAATCCCGTCGCATATGAAGACGGAGAAGCCGTGTTTATTGATACGGAATACGATACGTGGAATATGGATCCGAAAGCTCTTGAAAAAGCGTTTGAGATTTATCCCGATGTCAAACTGATCGTTCTCGCTCACCTTTACGGAACACCCGGTAAAATTGATGAGATTAAGCGTATTGCAGACGCTCACGGTGCACTTATAGTCGAAGATGCGGCCGAAAGTCTCGGAGCAACGTTCAACGGCAAACAGACGGGTTCGTTTGGCGATTTTAATGCAATAAGTTTTAACGGAAATAAGATAATAACGGGATCTTCCGGCGGAATGTTCCTTACAGACAGCAAAGAAGATGCCGATAAAGTCCGTAAATGGTCCACGCAGAGTAGAGAAGCCGCTCCGTGGTATCAGCATGAGGAGATAGGGTATAACTACCGCATGAGCAATATTATTGCAGGTGTTATCCGCGGTCAGATACCGTATCTTAACGAGCATATCGCTCAGAAGAAAGCGATATATATGCGATACAAAGAAGGACTTAAAGATCTTCCCGCATCAATGAATCCGTATGACGAGAAAAACTCCGAGCCAAACTTCTGGTTAAGCTGCCTTATCATAGATGAAGCTGCTATGTGCCGCCAGGTCAGGGACGATAAAAGTGCTTTATTTATCCACGAAAAAGGCAAATCCTGCCCTACAGAAATACTTGACGCAATCGCAGTGTTCAACGCAGAAGGACGCCCCATATGGAAGCCCATGCATATGCAGCCGATATACCGCTCAAACCCATTCGTTACGGTCGAAGGTAACGGCAGAGG
>JAFPWZ010000049.1 GCA_017412625.1 Methanomicrobium sp. | reverse complement strand
GCGAGGTCAGATCCGAGCATATCGCGGATAAGGAAGGCAGATGTATCATCTGCGGCAAGCCCGCAAAGCCCGCAATTGTTGCCAGAACATACTGATTGCGCAGGCTTGTTAATCGAATATTATAAATCCTCAAAGACTGACATTCTTTCAAATGTCTTCGGATTCTTTGGGATTAAAGACTGTATATGCGGTTCTGCTGATTGCCGCTGCTGTAGCGGCAGTCTGTACCGCCGGCTGCATAACCGACTGTACTTTCGGAAATCCTGTATATGACGGTTCAAATCTGATTGTAATCTTGGAGAATGCCGGTGCCGAAAAGAATGCGTCCGTTCAGATTACAATTTACAGTCTGGATAATTTCAGGCAGGTTGAGTATGATACTCTTGTCTCGACCGTAGTTTTAAGAAACGGCATCAACGAGTTTTCTCTGCCCGTTAAGTTAAAAGACGGCAGGTATAAGCTTTATTTATATGTCCTCGAGAACGGCAGAAGACACAGCGCGCAGATAAGGGATATCTCCGTGAACAACGGCATAAAAATTGCCGCTGCAGACAATACCCGTGCAGATAACACTCATGCAGACAATATCGGCACAGACAATAATGGCACGGTATAAATAAATCCAAAAATGAAAAAACAACTCTTTTTTCGGTGAAATATGGTCAGATATCTCAGAAAGGAACTGCTGGGTGCGGCTTTGGGGGATGAGCCGTGCGATATCGTATTCAGGAACGCCAACGTCTTTAATCCCTTCTCGTGCACGTGGGAGCTCTGCGATTTCGGCGTTAAGGACGGCATTGTTGTCGGTAAGGGCGATTATAAGGGAAAGGAGGAGACTGACCTCGGCGGCGCCAAAGTAATCCCGGGTCTTATCGAGGCGCATGTCCATATAGAAAGTTCACTGCTTACGCCCGCCGAATTCGGGCGTCTTATTCTTAAATGCGGCGTTACCACGGTTATTGCCGATCCTCACGAGATAGCGAACGTCTGCGGAAAGAAAGGCATAGAGTATATGATATCCGAAGCCGCGAAGACAGCGGCCGATATATTTTACATGCTTCCTTCCTGCGTCCCCGCGACTCCGTTTGACAAGGCGGGCGCGGTTTTGAGCGCCGATGATCTGAAGGAGATCTATGATGCGTACAATATCGCAGAAAGTGGCTCGAAATACGGTTCCCGCGGCGGCATCATCGGACTCGGCGAGATGATGAATTATCCGGGGGTCATCGGCGGCGACGAAGAGGTATTCCGAAAACTGGGTATCTGCGGGATTCGCGACGGCCACTGCCCGCATCTTTCGGGAAAAGCCCTCAATGCCTATGTAATGCAGGATATAGGGAGCGACCACGAGTCAACATCATATGAGGAGGGTTATGAGAAGTTAAACAGCGGCATGCACATCCTCATCCGCGACAGCACCGCGGAAGACGGTTCCGGGCTGATTTCGCTTGTAAATCCCTATACGGCTTCGCGATGCATGTTTGCGACCGATGACCGCCATGTAGATTTTCTATGCAGTAACGGCAGTATAGACGACTGCATACGAAATGCGATTGCACGCGGTCTTGCCCCCGAACTTGCCTACAGGATTGCAACGCTTTCGCCGGCGGAGTATTTCGGGCTTCATGACCGCGGTGCGCTTGTCGCCGGTAGGATTGCCGATTTCTGTATAATAGACGAGTCTTCGCCGGAGAAGTTCAGGGTTGTAAAGACCTACAAGCGCGGCATTGATACCGCAAAATTCGCAGATACGCCGGTAAAGCCCGCCGTTTTGGACTCGGTCTTCGATATGCCCGAAATCAGCGTTTCCGACATTGCGCTTCCGAAGAGATGCGGCGCTGCACACGTCATCGGCATCGTAAAAGGGCAGATTATCACCGAAAATCTTCGGATGAATATCGATTCGGAGCGGATTCCCGATACGGATGGGGATATCATCAAGTGTGTTGTCTGCGGGCGATACGGCAGCGGCAAAATAGGAGTAGGACTCGTCAAGGGTCTGGGTCTGGCAAAGGGCGCCATTGCCGTCTCGGTTTCTCACGATTCGCACAATGTGATTGCCGCCGGATGCAGTGATGCCGAGATAGTCCGCGCTTTGAATCTGATACGCGAGAACCGCGGGGGCATGTCCTGTGTCTGCGGGGACGAAGAGTGTGTTCTTCCGCTTTCCTGCGGCGCTCTTATGTCGTATGATTCCTATGAGAAGGTGAATGAGCTTTTATGCGGCTTAAATGAGTCACTTATAAAGATCTGCGTACCCGATATAACGGACAGTCCTATCATCCATCTTTCGTTTTTGGCGCTGACCGTGATTCCGTCTCTGAAGATTACAGAACGCGGTCTCTTCGATGTCGAAGCTTTTTCCGATACGGCTCTCTTTGAGTGAAGTTTCGGATTTACTCTTTTTTATTATCGTGATTGTTTCGATTTTTTTGACGTGTTTGCTTTTCTGTCGATATTGTGCACTCGTTTCATGTGCGGTTATTGATTTTATCTATGATTATGCACTAAGTTTGTATAAACCTACATATGGTTTATTAACGTGTCAAAAATATGACTCAATCTTATTTTGTTCGCATACACACTAACATAATTGTGCGAAAAACGTGATATTTTTGCTTTTTTGTGTGACTTGATCTGCCGGGGTGGGGAATTATCTTGGAAATGCAGATTTCATCATATTTTGGTGCAAAATGGGGGGTGTGAACCTGCTGCGTGGTGAGGTTTGTGTTTGATGAGGCATTTTTGCCTGCGGTGGTGGCAATTTCCGGCAGTAAATCAATGGCTGATATATCTTCATTCAAAGAGGGTGTTCTATTAGGATCGGCGGCTTGCGATCAATGTTTTTGCGGGTCAGTAGTTTGCCGTGCTTCCGATGTTCTGATTGCCGGAGGTTTACAATGCCGCGTCGAATTTATATTGAAGTGATCTGTTGATACTCGTTTTGGTATGGGATATATTGCTCTCAGTGTACCTGTCAGGTCGTCGGAGCATCCGGTTTGCTAAATCACAGACGAGTATGTCTTTGAATGTATGCTTATGTATGTTTGCATCTTTATCGGTGTGCTTGCAAATGTGGCATGTCGGTTTATCTTGCGACGGCTGGCGGATGCCTATTCAGTCAAATTCTCAGTTTGTCGCTCATTGCGTTTGTTCGCCTGTTTTTCCTCTGTTTTTTCTCTTTTCTTTCCTTCCTGCATCTCCTCATCCTCACCCTTTCTTCCTCGTTTATTCTGCCTTTTCCGCTTCAGCTCGGGCACTTTTATCTGTCGGCGATTTAATCTTTCGGCAGTGCCGGAATTCGGAAAATTTACATTGTCATCCGGGTGTGGGTGTCTTTGCCGAAGCCGATGCCGTTGAAACTTACCGGTCGCAAGTCGCGGTTGAGGGTCGGCTTGTATCTGCTTTCTTTCCAAAAAATCTCAAAAATTCTTTGAAATTTGATGATCTGTAAGTCGTCAATATGTGGTTTGTTTGTCTTTTTGACCGTGATATGCGGTTATTTTCAAGGATCATAAAAATCTGTAAAAAATCGTCATAAACCATATATTGGTTTATGTAACCTTGACGGGTCGGGATCGTTTTCCGACCGCATTTTTCGGGATTCGGCAATATCGTTCCGATACCTTTTCGGCACGCTTTCAATCCCCTTTCAATATCGTTTCAATCCCGTTTGCCTGCCTTTTCAAAATCAATACTTGACCCGAATGAACTCGATATTGAACCCGATATTGAATCCGGGATTGAACCGATGCCTGAACGTCTCTGTCGGGTTTTAATATCGGTTAAAAACGAAAAAAAGCCGGATACCGACGGATAAAATGCCGAATGGCATGCGTGTGCACTGCGGCGGCTCGCTCAGAGAAGCAGATGCCCCGCGACGATACTTAAGAGAAGTATCAGAACGGGCTGATGAATCAGATAGATTATCAGTGAATTCTGACCTAACCGGATGAGCAGGGCGGCAGTCGCCCGCGGCAGACGCGGTTTTGAAGCGGAGACGGGAGTGTCTGCGCCGGAAGGGAGATCGGATGAGACTTTCTCGGACGGCGTCAATGTGAGTTTCCCGGCAATCTCCGCGAATCGACCGCTGCGGCGCATTCCCTGCGGGTAGAGGTAAGCGGCGATTGACATGCCGATTAGGAAAACGCCGAACCACGGGAGCAGGGGTTCGTAGTCGACGGAATAGAAGTTATTCGGCGTTATTCCGAGGGGAATAAGGAGCGGAGTAAGGAGCGGCTGAGATATATTGAACTGAATATCGCGGATAAGGAAACCCGCGACAATGACGGCAGCACCGATAACCAGATTCCGGCACTTGAAGCGCATGAAGAGCGGCGACAGCATTATCGAAAGACCGATGAGGTGAAGGATGCCGAAGACTATCCACCCGTCGCCGATGACGAGGAAAGTGACTGTCGATATTCCGACGCCGATCATGAAGATGAAAAAGCCGCGCTTCAGTGACTTTATGAGGCATTTATTGCTGTTTTCGGATGAATACCGCTGTTTTGCCCGCTCGTTGCTGAGGTATGCCGAAATTCCCGCGACGGCAACGAAGATGACCGCGGTCGTATACCCGAATATCCTCCAGAAACCTGCGGAAGTGTCAACCGGCGCTATCGCAAAGTAATTCAGGTCAAAGAGAAGATGAAACCAGACCATCATGACAATGGCAATGCCGCGGAGAAGATCTATCTCAAGGTAGCGCGACGCTGTCTTTGCGGTGCAGTTTGGCGTTCCGTTTGGCGCAAATCTGCGCTTATTCAGGAGTTCTTCGGCGTTCATATTCCGGGGCTTTCATAGATATCTGATCTGTGGAATGTTAATTGTATCAATATTAATTGTATCAATAAGTTCCTTTGAGAGAGTAGTGTCACTTGAGAGAACACTGAATAGAAAAGCACAGTTTCTAATACTGATAATTCAAATATGCTGCTATAAGTGAAGGTGAGGATGGGAATATGGGCGAAAACATATGCAAAAAAATTGACGGACTGATTGGCGAACAGATTGACGAACATATAATAGAGGCTGTCGGAAGAGCGAGAATAACAATCCGAAACGGCAGGGTCGTCGCGGTCGAAGACCCCGTGATAAAAGGATGCCCGCTTGCAAGACGCTTCAAATATCCCGTGTCGGATATGACTGCCGATGAGATAAAGAAGAATATCGAGGGAAGAATAGCCGATTTCGGCATGTGCACGCCGCAGCGCAGAGTTCTCTCGAATGATGATTTTGTGCTCTTCGGCGCCTCGGAACTTTTAAACTCGGCATTGGCGGCGGGAATCATCGACTGCGCAGTTCTCGCCTGCGACGGTGCGGGAACGGTCATTGTCTCAAATCCCGCATTGATTCAGGGTATCGGCGGCAAAATGTCGGGACTTGTGAAGACAACCGCATATCCCGAGGTAATTGCGAGGATTAACGATAACGGCGGTCATGTCGTGTTTTCGGACGGCAGGCTCGACGCTTTCGCAGGATGCCGTAAGGCATATGAGCTCGGTTATAAGAAGGTCGCCGTGACGATTGCGCTTGTCGCCGATGCCGAAAAGATTCGTGCGGCATATCCCGACGCGGTCATAATCTGCGTTCATACAACGGGACACAGCAGGGAAAATGCCGAAAAACTTGCGGAAACCTGCGATCTCATATTTGCCTGTTCATCGGCGAAAATCCGCGAGGTCGCGGGCTCGCGGGCGCTGGTTCAGGGGGGCACCGGAGTCCCCGTCTTTGCCATGACGCAGAAGGGTAAGGAGATAATTCTTGAAAAGATTCGGACGACAAAGATGCAGGTCATGATAAGGGGAGACAGACTGCCCATGAATCTCGGCAACGAGCCCGAACCGCTTATCTGACGGCTTATCTGACGGATCTTAAAACTGCATCTGATGCTCCTCTGCAATTCCTCTGTAATACCTCTGTAATACCTTTGCAATATTAGGTCCCCCTATGTATAACCGCGAAAATAAGTCCTTTGATTATTCACGGTAAAGGATATACTTTAAAGAAGCAATATAATAAGGCATGGAAGCGTCACGTGAGATTGAACTCAAAGGTCATATCATAGATTCGGGTCTCATTACCCGCGTTTACGATAAGGTCTATGACATGAGCGGCAATGTCGAGGTAACCCAATTCGACATAGGGAAGCAGAAGACGGATCCGAGTTACGCGAGGCTGATTATCAGCGCCGAAAGCGAAGCGGAACTGGACAATATATTAAGCGAACTTCACCGCCTCGGTGCCTCCGTTCCGGAAGTCGAGAATGTTACTCTCGAAACGGCGGAAGGCGACAGAATTTTACCTCACGGCTTCTATTCAACCACGCACCATCCGACTTTCATCAAATACGACGATAACTGGATTACGGTCGAGAATATCGAGATGGACTGTCATATCGTCGTCGACGAGAAAGAAAAGCGTGCATTCTGTATTCCGCTTGCGAAGATAAAGAAGGGCGACAGGGTAGTCATCGGCGACCGCGGCGTAAGGATTACGCCTCCGGAACGTTCCCGTTCGGTGAATGTCTTCGAATTCATGCAGAATACGGTCTCTTCGGAGCGTCCCAGCGAGACGATTATCAAGAAGATTGCCGTCGAGATGAAAGAGATAAAGGCAAGGGGAGGCAAGATTGCCATTGTCGGCGGTCCCGCGATTGTTCATACAAGGGCGGCGCCTTCGCTTGCGGAGATTATCAGAAACGGATACATCGACGTTCTTTTCGCCGGCAACGCCCTTGCGACGCATGATATCGAATATAACCTCTACGGAACGTCGCTCGGAATGAATCTTGATACGGGCACGCTTGCGGTCGGCGGTCACAGGCACCACATTTCGACCATCAGCGAGGTAATCAGGGCCGGCTCAATCAAGAACGCGGTCGAATGCGGGCTTATCAAGAAGGGTATCATGTATGAATGCGTAAAGAACAATGTCCCGTTTGTTCTTGCAGGCTCTATACGCGATGACGGTCCGCTTCCCGATGTCATCACCGATACCATGGTTGCGCAGGATACCATGAGAAAGCACCTTCACGGCGTCGATATGGTCATTATGATAGGCACGCTTCTGCACTCGATTGCGGTCGGCAACTGTCTGCCGTCCTATGTCAAGACAATCTGCGTGGATATCAACCCCGCTTCCGTCACAAAGCTCAATGACCGCGGTTCTTCGCAGGCAATCGGCGTTGTAAGCGATGCCGGCGCATTCCTGCCGCTTCTTGCGAAATATCTGCGCGAATAAACCCGTGATCTGAATTTATATCCCAAATACGTGATACCTTTTTTTTGCAAATTTTGATGGTTGTGTTTTTTGCGGTTCTCTCGGTTTTCGGTCCCAAAAATATATTGTTTGAAGTTTATGTTACCAAAATGTGTACGTTGTACACATTTTAGGATCCAAAAATGTGTACGATGTACACATTTTCCTACTTTAATCTTATATACTTAAATGACCGATAAATTATCATGCGCCGTCTTGCATATGAAAAACTTCTGCGATGGAAGGACCGATCTGACAGAAAACCTCTGATAATGCAGGGGGTCAGACAATGCGGTAAGACATGGCTCTTAAAAAATTTCGGTGAGAACGAGTTTGAGGACTGTGCCTACTTTAACTTTGAAACAATCACCGGACTTTCGGAGATATTCGAGAAAGATCTCGATATAAACAGGATTATTATCGAACTCTCGGCTCTGCGCAGAAAGGCGATAACCGCGGGAAAAACCCTGCTCATACTCGACGAAATCCAAATCTGCCCGCGTGCAATTACGGCTTTGAAGTATTTTGCCGAAGATATGCCGCAACTTCATGTTGCCGCCGCAGGCTCGCTCTTAGGCATCGCATTATCTCAGATGGGGCAGAATACTTCGTTTCCGGTCGGCAAAGTCCATACTCTTACACTTTATCCGCTGAATTTCCATGAGTATCTTCTTGCAAACGGCGAAGAACTCCTTTGCAGGTATATTGAAGATAAAATCGCGGGCGGCGACATTTCCGCACCGATATCTACTTCTTTCGGCGAAAGACTGGATACACTGCTCAGACATTACTATATCACGGGTGGCATGCCTTCGGTTGTCAAATCATGGACCGAGAAGCATGATGTAGAAGAAGCGGATTTTCTGCTGGACAATATTCTCTCGGATTACGAGAAGGATTTCGTGAAGTATGCTCCAAAGAACGAGTATCCCAAACTTATGCTGATCTGGAACGGAATTGCCGTTCAGCTCGCGAAAGAGAACAAAAAATTCGTCTTTACGCATGTAAAATCGGGACTTCGTGCACGCGATCTTGAGGATGCTCTGTATTGGCTTATATCTGCGGGACTGATACACAAGGTCGAGAAGGTGGAAAAACCCCACATTCCTCTGTCGGCATACGCCGATCTGACGTTCTTTAAGATATATCTCTGCGATGTCGGGCTTTTAAGGAAGAAGAGCGGTTTTACTGCGCAGGCTGTAATCGACAGGACGGAGAAGACATCCGATATTCGCGGCATTCTTGCCGAAAACTTCGTATTGACCGAACTTGTCGCGGATTCGGGTGCATCTCCTTATTACTGGAGATCGGAAGGACGAGCCGAGGTTGATTTCTTAATCCAAAACGGGATGGACGTTATTCCGATTGAGGTCAAATCCGGCGTTAACACACATTCAAGGAGTCTTGCCGAATATCGCAAGAGGTATCGACCTGCATTGGCAATGCGGTTAAGTCTTAATAGCATGAATATGCATAATGATGATAAGGGGCAGATTTATGAGATTCCGCTCACTCTTTTGTGGGCGTCAGGAATGATATTCAGGGGCTAAAAGGGGAGTGTCTGAAATATGACCGCAACATCATGCAAAAAGATAATCGCGGTGATCGGCGATGCCAAAGTGCCCGCGGGTTCGGAAAAATACGAGTTGGCACGCGAATTGGGGTGTCGGCTTATCGACGAAGGATACCGCGTCATGACGGGGGGAATCGCGGGAGTAATGGAGGGCGTCTCAAAAGGCGCCAAAGAGTCGGAGAATTACACATGCGGGTCGACAATCGGCATCCTGCCGGGATTTGACCCCGGGAAAGCCAACCCGTATGTCGATACGCCGATTGCCTGCGGACTTGACATAGCGCGAAACACTATCATAGTAAACTCGGATGCGGTTGTCGCAATCGGCGGCGGGGCGGGGACGCTTTCTGAGATAGCGTTCGCATGGCAGCTTTACAGACTGATAATCGGATACCGCATCGAGGGCTGGAGCGGTAAACTTGCGGATACGCGGATTGACTGGAGGATAAGATATCCCGATATCCCCGATGACCGCGTTTACGGTGTTGAGAGCGCCGATGAAGCAATAGAGCACTTAAACAGACTTCTGCCGCTTTACAATATCAGACATTCAAGAATACCCTGAATCGGAAGCTGTAAAAAAGGTAAATGAGGTAAAATGCCGAATCTGCCGGCATCTCAGTGTGTCAGCGGCATACAGAACGGTTTTTCTTCTTTAAGGACAAATTCCCATTCGTTCTTGCAGTCGCAACCATTTTCGTAGAGCATTTTGAGTGTTTCGACGTCGCCCGATAGGGAATACTCCCTTATGGCATCGACAATCTCGTAATCGCATTTTCCGCAGTTGTGAGGACCGCGTTTTTTGCCGCCGGCAACAGGGTCGCAGAGGACATGGGTGCCCGCCTCAATCAGCACCTTAAGGACGCTCCACAGATACGGCGGTCTGTAGGCGTTCTGTTTCCAGAGTTTCTCGACCTCGGTCATGTTCTGGATATTGCAGAGATTCATTGATATTATGTCCGAATACGGGATTACGTCCCGAATCGAGCTTTGCATGTCGTTCATTGCCTCGAGTTCGGTGAGATACGGCGGTTTCATCATGAGGTATGTCTTGGTTCCGCATCCGACTTTACGTGCCTGCGAGACCGCGGTTTTGAAATCCTCGAAGGTATGACCCTTGTCTATGCATTTTTCGCGGATGAAGTCATTTGAGGTCTCAAGTCCCATGGCGACGTAAAGCGGCATCTTCTGCGAGCCGTCGTCGATTATTTCTCGGAATCCTTCAAGGATATCGGATTTCACATACTCGGTTCTCGACTCGGCAATGATTGTCTTGCCGCGGAACGCCGCCCCGATTGCATCCCGCGCCGCAGGGGGCACTTCGTTTGAATCGAAGAAACTGCCGGAGGTGAATATCTTAATCAGCGGAAATTTCTCGATTTTGTATTCCGAGAGCACATAAGCCAGTTGCCTTTTGATATTCTCCGTAAGTTCGTCGCATGTTACATTGTGGTAGCGCTCGCTTTTGTAACCGCACATTTTGCAGCGGTTCCACGAGCAGCCGCCGGATTTGAAGATAATCGTCAGGCAGTCGATTATTTCTCCGTTGTGAGTCTCTTTTCCCGACCAGCATGCAAGCGGTTTTTCGACTCTGTCGCCGTATTCGGATCTCATTTGTGTCTATAGAATTTGATCTGCGATATGAAAACAATTTGCAGGCGGCATCTTCGCGGCTCGGATACCGTAATTATGCCGCGGGTCACTGCCGCAAACGCCTTAAAGAACAACTTACCGGTTGTCAAAAGGATATATAAGTCAAAAAATGAAACTGATACATATGAAAAGGATTGCTTATGCGTTTATCCTCCTTGCTTTTATCGTCTGCGGCGCTCAGGCTTATGTAATAAACTTCGAGACGCCGACCGAGATAAATCTTGGAGATTCGCTCGTATTGGAAGGAACGAGTAATATCCCGGCGGGAAACTCCCTTGAGATTGTGCTGTATACACAGGATATGCAGAAGAATGAGATAGGCAGATATCCGTTTACGATTCAGTCGGAAGGCGTCTGGAGAGTCGATATTCCGACGTCAAAGCTCGATGCGGGCAAATACCGTCTTGCGATCAACGACAAAAACAATATCGGTCTGGGTTCGAGTTCCACGACTTTCAAGCTGTTTAACATCATCGACCGCAAAAATGAGATCGTGCTTTCATCGCCGCTGATTCAGGAATATAACGGCGTTCTTAACGTCGCGGGACAAAGCACGACACGCGGAAGTTCCGGTATTCAGATTCGCGTAGATGACGAGTACGGCGGCATTGTTTCGCCCGAGGAGTGGATAGGCACGGATAAGGACGGATTCTTTAATACGGATGTGCCGATTACGAAACCCGGAATTTACTATGTCGCTTTCATCGATCAGAAAGGATTAATCAGATATCAGGAATTCGAATCAAGGGTAAAAGCGGCTCCGACAGCTGCGGCTACGACAGCGCCGACTGTAAAGCCGACAACGGCGACGCCGAAGACAATAAATTCCCAGACGTTTTCGTCCGCGGGCAGCCCGGCAACCTTTGAGATAAAGACAATTCCCGGAATGCTTAAGGTTTCGACTTCAAACAACTGCGACTGGATAATCGAATATGTGGACGATTCCGGCAATTTCGGCATGGTTAACGACCGCACCGGCGACGGCGAAGAATCCTTCTCGATTCCCGTTACCGGCGGTATCGTCTATGTGAAGGTCTATCCCGCGGATGCAAAAGACAGCGGATATGCCACAATCTTCGTTGACGGCGCTTCGATGGTCACGGTTAACGATAAAGCGGGCAAACTCGTCGACAGCGCAAAGCCTGCGGAGACTCAGTCAGGCAGCATGATGCCGGTTGCCATGCTTTCCGCGTTTGTTGCACTCGGCGCTGCAATGATTATCCGCCGCAGATGAGCAAAACGGAAATATCGGACAGAATATCAGAACGAAATATCCGAACAGAATAATAAAGCAGAATATCGGAAAGAATACCAAAACAGAATATCTCAAGATAATATCATCATATTTTTAAGCTAATACGACAACATTATAAGCGCACGTCATGCACGAAAAGTCGTGAGCATTCTTCGTGAACATTCGTGAGCCGAGGTAGTCTAGTCCGGGAAGGCGGTGGCCTTGAAAGCCACTGGTGTTTCACCTCAAGAGTTCAAATCTCTTTCTCGGCGCTTTTTCCTTTTTAAGAACTTTTAATAAGAGTATTCAGGTATTTTGCGTCATGCATCCAATCTGACAATTTCTCGATAACTATATAGTCTATCTTTTCCAAATTCAAGAGATTGAGAATCTATGACAGATGCCCCGCCTGAATATGACTGGATACCGTTCTACACCGAGTTCGCTGATAAACTCTTAGAGTATAAAGGCAAAAATTCGCAACTATCTCCAATTATTTTCAGAATAATCTCACAATTTGAGATAACAAATCCATTTGTCGATAAAGACGGCAATAT
>JAFPWZ010000048.1 GCA_017412625.1 Methanomicrobium sp. | reverse complement strand
TATCCGTTACAACAGACCATAGTGCATTTTATGCCATCAATAGAGATCTGGCAACTGATATTGCTCTCATTTGTCTTCACCGTACCTGTCGCCGTTCTCTCATTTTATCTGATAGAGCGTCATGCCCTCGCAAAAAAGGATAAGATTAAAACAGATAAAGACCTTTAAGACCGCGCCCCGCGCCCGCCTGCGAAGAGTTTCCGATACGGTTCAGATAAAGTTCAGACACGGTTCAGATGTAGCTGAGAACAATCACGAATATTCCCATGGCAATAAGGATAATGCCGATTGCAATGCGAAGACTCCTCTTATGCTCTTCGCGGAAGCGGTTCAGCATCTCGGGCGAGATTCCGAGGGTGACCGCGAGCACTATGAGAATCAGCGGCAATACAAATGCCAGATTATAGATTAGAAGGTATATCAGCCCTTCATTGAATGTCACCTGCGACGACAGCAGACTCAGGACCGCGAGATATATTCCGCCCGTGCAGGGCAGTTCAAAGATGCCGACCAGTATTCCCAGTACGAATGCCGCGGGAACGGTCGCTCTGCGTATGTATCCGACAAAGAGTTCTTTTCGCGACTCGGGTATCGACAGAGAGACGGGCGAATTTTTAAGGATGCCGTCGGCAACCCCGATTATACCAGCGGCGATAACCAGAATGCCGGCGATAACCGTGAAATAGTATGACAGCCCCGTAAGAGAGACGATTTTTATTATGCCTATGCCTGCGGTGATATAGATGAGGAATACTCCCAGAGTATAGGTCAGACCTATCTGAAGGACACGGCGTTTGGATTCGGCGGCTGTAAGCGCTATGAGCAGGAATATGAGCACGGCAAAAGCACAGGGGTTGATACCGTCGAGGAGACCCGCAAGTATAACCGCGGGAAATGTGAGATCCTGTATGCCTATTATGGCGCCTGTTGCGTCAGCGGATGAAAACAGGCGCTTTTCATACCCGGCATCGGGGATAAGACCCGCGTCAACGGCTTTTGCAACCGAATCTATGTTTTTGCTTATCCTGTTAAAACCCTGAAGGACTACGGTGTCGCCGGCGAAGATCACGGGATACGAGGGATAACTGACGCCGTATTTCTCCGAGAAACGGTTCATCAGCGAAAGATTGGAAGGCGAGCCCATATTGTCGAAACTGTTGAATCTGACATCGGGATACTTCGCCCGCGCCTCGTCGATGTAGGGCATTGCCTTATGGCATGCACCGCAGGTACTGCTGTAGAAGAGCGTTATCGAGGTGTTTGAATTTGAGAGATAATACTCGACATCGGCGGCGGTAAGATAGGATTGCGTATCCGCATAAGATTCCGCGGGGATTATCTCGAGAACGGCGGATGCCGGTGCGATAAGTGCGCTGAGTATGAAAATTAAGAGGGCGGGATACGCGAAGTGTCCGTAAGAATGTCTGTTTTTATATCCCGCGTCGCCGGCAGGTGCCTTCGAGACTGTCATTCAGATAGCGAAAAAAGTGTTATGCAGGTCCCGCTTTACGGGTTTCCTGCTAGGTAGATGTTTCTGAGATACGCTGTAGCGAACACCGAGACGAGCGGTGTGATAATCAGCGCCAGAATTATGCCTACGATCGGTATGACGTTTAAAAGTCCCATTATAATGCCGTAGATGAGTATGATAATCCACAGAAGTATGCAGTAGCCGATGTAGCCGAGCCAGCCTACTCCGGTTGAGATTGCCTTATTGATTGCGCTGAAGTTGAAAGCTTCGCCGAGCTTACCTGTCTGACCGAGTCTGATAATACCCATGAACAGGAAGAGCGTTATGAGAAT
>JAFPWZ010000047.1 GCA_017412625.1 Methanomicrobium sp. | reverse complement strand
AGGCATCGTTTTCGCTGTCTCTTACCGCGTCGCCGCCGATAATCTGCGCAAGTGTGTTGTCCGCAACAATTCTCGATGCCGACTTAGTAAATGCCTCGACTGTCGGGGATTTAAGCGTAATGTTGCCGACGGTCTTCGCATTGTCGTCCTCATAGAGAAACTTCGAGGTGTAATATTCCTTTGATTTTACGACCCCCGCCGTCACAACACCCTGCGATACATAATCCGTGCACCCGAACGGGTTGTCCGTGAGCACCGCGTTTACAATCGCGTTAAATGCGGCAATATCCGCAATAGGACTGGTCAAAATTCTTACCGCGCTCTTAGAGCTGCCTGTTTCTATAAAATCTGTCATTTTCTTCACTTCCCGACTGTATCGTCTTCATTTGTGCCGCCGCATCCGATTGCCGCGAAACGGCATCGCCGTCAGGGAAAAAACTCTCCCCCGCAGAGTCAGTAAAAAGCGCCCGCCATATACGGATATTCCGGAAACCGACGAAGGCATAACCGCATCTCCCGTTGTCCGAGGGAAACGGCGATTACGCATACGGCGATTTCGGAGATTCCCGTGACATGCCGCCCCGCATGTGCCGTCATGACGCATCACGGAGCCGCGTTCACGAATGACTGCCCCCCCAATCGGATAATCTCCGCAGAACGGACGGAGAAGGCATCAAAGGTGAATTTGGATGCGCATTCCCCCTTCAGCCGCACTTCCCGCCGCCTGACATAACAATGTTATATCCGCAGATATAAGCAGGTTAGCCGTGCGTGGTGCGAAAGTGTAATACGGCAGCATCGGGATTAGTTTTACCTCATTCGTGCGCAATGCCGTTTTTAAGAATCACAGAAAAATGCAGGGATAAGACACGGAAAACATAAACACGGAAAACATAATAAAAAGCAACGGCAAAAACGGTCGGAATATCCATACTCCTAGACGGACTCGAACCGTCGTCCCCGGAACCAAAATCCGGGATGATTGACCGCTACACTATAGGAGTAAGAAATACCTGATTTCTAATATAAGATAGCTTTGATAAAATATATGAATTGCGCAAACGGCTGAGGCAGATGAGGTAAAATTCTGACAAATTAACAATCCTTAAGTAATTAAACAATAATTAAACACTTATTAAACATTTACAGCGAGATAATCGCGGTCGTTACCATGGCAGACACAGAACAGAGTTCCGAGTACCTGAAGATCTACATCCTGCTGATGTATTACATAGTCGTGGGTCTCCTTGCCGTAGTCGGCAATCTCTCGGCAAACGCGGATATGAAGCCGATTCTATCAATGCTCACGCCGCATCTGCTCTACATACCGCTCGTTCTGACCGCGCTGTGGTATCCCAAAGAGAAACTTATCCATATCTCGATATTCGCAGTCTTCATCTTCGTCTCGCTTATCTCGTATGTCGTCGGCGGAGAAGGCACCGATGTCATGTTTTCGGTCTTCATCTCCCTCATATACCTCTGGGTTTACTTTGCGATTATCCTCTTCATGCGCAACCGCAACAGGGTTGAGGAAAGCGTCCGTGCCGAGCTCGACATGGTGAAAGCCCAGCTGCGGTCAAGGATGGATGCCGAAGATTCGGCAGGCAGGGCAGGATCTGCGGGCGGGGCGGGCAGGACGCCCGTCCGCGGCGTAGGTTCGGGATCGGTTGCGGTCGCCGAGACGGCTTACGTCATCGGCAGGGGAAAAAGCACGGACACCTTCGCGCCGGAACAGATAAAGGCGCTCATATCCTCGTTTGACGTCCGCGACCCGCTCATCCTCGAAGGCGCTTTCAATGCCGCGGAGGTCATGGGCAGGCAGGCGGAACCCTATCTCATAGAGGGGCTTCGTTCGCAGTCGCTGCCCGTCCGCGAAAACTGCGCCAGGGTTCTCGGCAGGCTGAAATACGAGAGCAGCATCCCCCATCTCATAGAGGCGCTGAACGAAAACTCCAAGAGGATGCACGCCGCCGCCGTCTCCGCCCTTGCCAACATAGGTCCCGCGGCAAAGGAATCCCTCGTTCTCGGGCTCAAAGACCCGTCCTATAAGGTGCGTGCGGGCTGCTGCGAGGCATTGAGAATCATCGGCGATAAAGACATCATCGACCTCATTATCCCCATGATGGCGGACGAAAACCACTACGTGAGGAAGGAAGCGGCGAAATCCCTCGGCAGAATAGGTAATTCATCCGCGACAGGCGTCCTTACGAATGCGCTCTCCGACGGATCCCGCGGCGTAAGACTTGCTGCGGCGGCATCGCTGGGTAAGATACGCGACGAAACCGCGGTAAAACCGCTTATTGAACGCTACAAGTCCGAAACGGATTATCAGGTCCGCGAGAGAATCCTCAGGAGCCTCGCCATGATAGGCAACACTGAGGCCGTGGATGCCATACGCTTTATCACGATGTACGAGACCGATACCGACCTTCGGGACTCGGCAAAAGACTTTTATCACGGCTTCAGCCGGCGAAATAACGATTAAAAGGATACGTGCCGGATATACGGCAGGTAATCCGCGAATTGCAAATTGCTCCGAAATTACTCCGCGTTTTTCTCTTTCTTAACGCGGAATGTCTTATACGGATAAGGCACGAGGATGAAGAATATCAGGGCTATTATTATCGGGACTATCAGACTTGTGATGCCGAAGAGAACATTCGTCATATCGGCAATATAGCCCGTAAGCGCGACTCCGAGACCGCCCGAGCCCACGGCAAAGCCGAGGATGAGGCCCGAGACCATGCCGGTGCCCTTCGGCGCCATCTCATGCGACATTGCGACCGTGACCGAGAATGTCGTCCAGATGAAGTAGCCGAAGATCATTAGGGCAATTATCGAGACGATGCCGCTCGTCGAGATGAAGACGAGGAACGGCGGAATTGCGCAGGCAACACCGAATATCGAATACTCTTTTCGCCCGTATTTATCCGAGAGAGAGGCGCCTATGAACTGCCCCGCGACGCCGAAGAAGAGCATGAGCGAGGTCAGGAAGTTCGCAAGCCCGTA
The DNA here is from genome assembly GCA_017412625.1 of Methanomicrobium sp. Classification (GTDB taxonomy): domain Archaea; phylum Halobacteriota; class Methanomicrobia; order Methanomicrobiales; family Methanomicrobiaceae; genus Methanomicrobium. The sequence continues at coordinate 2,874 of JAFPWZ010000047.1, read as the reverse complement.
TTCCATGCCGTTCTGCGTGAAGTAGGTCGGCAGATAGGCTATGCAGCCGTAGATAACCCATGACCTGAACGCCGTTCCCGCAACAAGATACGAGACCGCCTTATACGGGAATTTGTTTTCCGCCGCTTCGCCCGCCGCATCTGTGCCCGCACCCGTGCCGACTTCGGCGTTTCCTCCCGCACTCTTTTCATCCACACCCCCCGTCTTCGTGAAGTTTCTCGGAAGGACCTTCAGGAGGGTGACAATCATCAGAAATCCGGGGATGAACAGGATATACAGACCGTCAATGCCGTAGAGCGAGACCGTGACACCCACGAGAAGAGGTCCGATGGCAAAGCCGAGGTTGCCGCCGATGACAAACAGCGACGTGAGCTTTCCGCGGTGCTCCCCCTTTGCAAGCCGACCGACAAGCCCCAGAGCGCCCGGGTGGAAGAAGGCGTGACCCAGCGCCGCTCCAATCGCAAACATCATGGTAAGGATGTAATTCGAGGTCACAAGCCCTATAAATGCCATGAAGAACGATGAGAAGAAGATGGCGACGGGAATCGGGATGGTGAGCCTGTCGGTATCGTAGAGCCAGCCGACAATCGGCTGCGTAAAGGATGAGGTGAGCTGATGAGCGGTAACCAGAAGCCCGGCAAGGAAATAGGAATAGCCGTTCTGAAGTATCAGAAGCGGCAGTATCGCGGGAAGAACGGGCGAATATATGTCGTTGACCACATGCGATGCCGCAAGACCGAGTATTGTGCGAACGTTCTTCTCCATGCTCCCTGCCCTGTATGCTCTTTTATTATCCGTTTAATGTCGTAATATCTGTTTTAATATCTGTTTTAATATCTGTTTTAATATCTGTTTTAATATCTGTTTTAATATCTGTTTTAATATCTGTTTTAATATCTATTCATATCGCCGTCGGAGATTCTTATTGTTTATCTTTTGCCGCGATTCCTTATGCGATCCCTTACACGATCTCACGATCCCTTTCACAATCCATTACACGATCCCTTACACGATTTACAGCCTCTCCATCCTCACGATATCGACGGCAATGTTGACGCAATCCTTTGTATGGTGGGCAAATGTCTTCTTCATGGGGAATTCACAGCGGAATTTGTCGGTGATGACGGCTCTTCCCTCCGTGTATGCAGTCGCAAAAGCCGACGAGCCGCCGTTTAATACGGCATATACCACGGGTGCGGCTTTAAGGGCGGCGTCGATGAAAGGTCTGTCGGCATGCTCGCTGCCGTTCTGCGCACCGAAAGGCGGATTCATGACAACCGTATCGAACGGCGATTCCGCATCGGATGCCCATGCCTGTGCGGAGTCCGAACCTATATCACCGAGCCTGAACTCTGCCTTGACACCGAGCTTTTCGGCGTTCTTCTCCGCAATCCCGAGAGCTCCGGCATCCGTATCAATGCCGAGGACGTAAGCCGCGTCGAGGAGGGCGGCGCCGCAGGCGAGCATTCCCGTCCCGCATCCGAGGTCGAGGACGTTTCTCTCCGCGATGTCGCCTTTCATCAGGGCTTCGTGGAGCATGCGTGCCGCTACGGTCGCGGGCGTCATGTACTGCTCGAGAGCGGCTTTGGGCTTGTCGAATCCCGCGACGCTCTCCAGCTTTATCTCAAGAGTGCGGAGTTTAATGGCTTCATCACCTTATTGTCATTATCACACGTTGTCAGATTCTTACAGATTTTCAGATTCTTACACATTGTCGAATTCGTCGATGGCGTAATCCTCCCACCCGCGAACGCCGCAGACTATCTCAAACTCCTGCGGCGAGAGCATGGGGACGGGATAGCGTGCCTGATCGTCGTAGGCAAGCCGCGGGCATGAGGTATTCACGTATGCGTCAAATCCGAGATTGAGCAGGGAATCGGGCGTTATCTCGCCGAGTGATACGAGGTATGCCTTATCCGAGAGGGAGGCCAGACGGCGTGCAAGTTCTTCGCGGCGCTGACCCGATTTTTTGCTCACGATAATGCCGAAACGCTCCGCAGACCTTGCTTTCTCAATCTTTGCAAACCGCTGTCTGAGGAGTCTGTCCGTGTTTATGAGCTGAACTCTCTTCATGAACGGGTCCAGTGCGACCACGGTCGCCGAATTGCCGCGTGAGTGGTCTTTGCCGCCGCCGACACCTGCCGAGAGGGCAATGCCGGTCGGGTGAAAGACTCCCGTGCCTATGAAGAGAATGTTCCCGCACCCCGTGTTTCTCGCGGCACCGTAACTGCATCCTAGGATCTGACCCGCATACGGCGTCCTTGAGCCGCCTTGGGCAATTACCCCTCCGATATTCATGCCTTTGAGAAGTTCCGCAACCTTCGGGAGTTCATGCACATGCTGAATCGTGGTGACAAGCCCGACCTTTGCCTTTTCGGGCGCAGCCTTATCGGACGCTTCTGCCACGAAATCCGCGCCGAAAAGCGAGACGGCTTCCTTCAAAAGCGCCTTAAACTCATCGGCGGTCGGAAGTCGCCCTCCTTCCCCGTCAGCCCCGTCAGCGTCCGCAATGATATCCTGCGTCAGATACTCGTAGATGACGCCTTTCGTGTCGTCGACGGGCGCATGTCCGTAGTGTATGAGGATATCCGCCTCATTAAGAGCCGCGACATCCAGATCGCAGGCACCCCAGCACGGCGAGCCCGATATAATGACCGAATATCCGTGCTTTCTGAGTTCGTCGGCAAACTGCCATGCCTGACGTTTCAGACCTTCGGGGAACTGCAGGGCAACCGTCTTCGCATCGGTCGCGGAAAGTCTTTCCAAAATAGAATTGAGTTTAGTATTGTGTATTGAGGACATGAACGCCTTTCTCGTCGACATCTATCTCGACAAGGTATTTGTAATCGCGACCTATGTCGTGCTCCCCTCTCT
>JAFPWZ010000046.1 GCA_017412625.1 Methanomicrobium sp. | reverse complement strand
TGCGGTAATGTTCATCGTCACCTTCGTCGGTCAGATTGTGATCATCCGCGACATCTCCGCTGTCCTCTTAATCGGTCTTCTCGTAGACCTGATGACGACATGGATGTTCAATGCGGGAATCCTGAAGGTGTATTTCGCAAAGAAAGAAAACCCCAGACAGGGCGCAAAACAGGGAGGCAAAAATGGCAGACGATGAAAGCACGGCAAAGAAGATCTTTACGGATGTTCGCGTAATTGTGATGCTGGCGCTTGTAATCTTTTCAATCTTAAGCATCTACGTTCTCCCGCCGGCATTCGACAAGGGTATAGAAGGAAACATACAGCTCGGTCTCGATCTGCAGGGCGGTTCATGGGTTCAGCTCTCTTTCCAGTCCGAAGTTGTCAGATTCAATTCGCCTACAATGAGCGCCGATTCCCTCGTCCAGAAGATCTGGGATACGGCGGGAATAGAAGCGGTTGTTGTAAGCGACGATAAGATAGAGATACGAAAATATCTGACACAGGAAGAGGTCGAGCAACTCTTCAATGAGATAGGCGATGTAAAGCTGGTCGCATATTCTCAGGGAGTTTCAAAGGAGACCGCGGATGATGTCAAGAGAATTCTCGAGGACAAGGTCAACAACCTCGGAACTCAGGATGCGAAGATTAACACCATCAGCGGTTCGAACAATGTCGCGACCTATATCCGTATCGAGCTTGCCGGCACCGACATCAGCACGGCTCAGGACCTTGTAAGTTCGCAGGGTAAGTTCGAGATCAGAATAGTCACCGAAGGCAACGAGACGGCTCATGTGCTCTACGGCGATTCCGTGACGAGCGTATCGCGCCCGAGTCAGAGTCCGCCCGGAAGCGGCAGCTGGGGTGTGGCTTTCACGCTCAGTGAAGACGGAGCAAAGGCACTTCGCGACGCATGTATCCAGTACGGCGCAACGAAGGAGCCCGAGAAGCATTACCTCAATATGTATCTTGACGGCGAACAGGTCTATGATGCACCGCTGTCATCCGATCTTGCGACAAAACTCCTTACGGGAACGGTCAACGATCTGAGGGCATCCACGGGTATGGGTGACGACGGTCTTGAGAAGGCACAGGTTCTCGAGATTCACCTGAGAGCCGGCGCTCTGCCTGTCGATGTTACGACGGCGGGTCTGGGTTCGGTCTCGGCACAGATGGGAGATTATTTCAAGTTTGTCTGTATTATTGCGGCACTTCTGGCGCTCGGCGCTGTCGGTGTCACGGTATATCTCAGATATCACGAGCCTTCGATAGTTCTTCCGATGCTGCTTACGAATATTGCCGAGCTGGTAATTCTTCTCGGATTCTCGAGATACGTTCAGCAGCTTGATCTGGCAAGTATTGCCGGTCTTATCGCCGTTATCGGTACGGGTATCGATCAGCTTATCGTGGTTACCGATGAGGTTCTGCACGAGGGCAAGGTTCCGTCTCCGAACGTCTACCTCAAGAGGTTCAAGCGTGCACTGGTCATTATCACCGTTGCCGCCGCAACCGTCATCTTCGCGATGGTGCCGCTGATTCTGATGGACTTATCGACACTCAAGGGATTCGCGATTATCACGATTCTCGGTGTCCTTGTGGGCGTAATCATTACCCGTCCGGCATACGGTAAGATTATCATGGCGATTCTGTCAAAGAAGCCCGCAAAAGAGAGTTCTGCGGTTTCCAAAGAAGAGTAAGGATAATCCGAAGAGGCAAAACAATCTCGGATAAAAACAGAAAATCGGAAACAAAGGAAAGTCCGAAAGAGTCATAAAGAGTCACAATGACTCTTAAAGACTCAATTTTTAGGACTTTTCAATATTTTTCTCATTAATCCCGCAGGGATTTTATTTTACGAAATTATACTCCGTTTTCGGTTCATTTTTTTCGGAATGGCAATATGACAAAGTATTTATCTTTATTTGACATTTTTTGTGTAAGAAAATAGGAGTTAAAAACATGGCAAAACCTGTTCTTATGGACTTTTATGCCGAGTGGTGCGGACCTTGCAGGATGCAGTCCCCGATTATCGATGCACTCGGACAGAAGATGGGCGATACGGTCGAGGTAAAGAAGATTGATATCGACAAAGAACCCGGACTTACGATGACATACAGCATTGAGGTAGTCCCCACTCTGATCATCGAGAAAGACGGCGAAATAGTTCACAGGCGCGAAGGTGTCACGGATGCAGCCACGCTTGAGAAGCTCTTAACGCCGCTGATCTGAATATTTTTACTTTTTTAACCCAAATTTTTGGCGTAAATATGAAAATTACTGAAGAATTCGAGTATATCGGCAAGAGGCTCTTTAACGAGGGTCTCGTCGGCGGCAACTTCGGAAACATGAGTGTCCGCACCGAAGGCGGTTTTTACATCACTAAGAGCGGCTCGTATCTCGACGAATGCGATGAGGTAAAGTTCGTGTCCGATGACGGCGTGCCCGAGGCGGGCGCATCCAGCGAGTGGCGCGTGCATTATGCGGTCTATAAACAGCGTCCCGATGTCATGGCAATTGTTCATGCGCATCCGGCATATGCCGTTACGGTCTCCTTCAGCCGCGATAATATCCTCACGAAGGACAGCGAGGGAAAGATGCTCTGCCCGATTATTCCGGTTGCCGTCGGCGAACCCGGAACCGAGGAGCTTGCCCGCAATGTGGCGGCGGCACTCTCGGACAGCAACGCCGCCGTGGCAAGAGGGCACGGGACGTTTACGGTCGGCAAAAATCTGAAAGATGCATACCTCATGACCTCAATTGCCGAGCATGCTTCGAAAATAGTGTATTTAACCGGCGATCACCCCTGATTGCCAGCGGTTAACGGTTTTATTGCCGCAATTTATTTATTGCGGCTTAATTTCTTTTTAATTATCTATTAAATTAACTTTTAATTGCCGTTTAATTGCGTTTTAATCTCTGAATCTCTCTTTTAAGTTCGCGGTTCGACGCAAGGAACATATCGGCGAGGACTCCGAACATGAATATCTGAAAACCGAGCGTTATCAGAAGAACGGTGAGTATTGCAAGTTCGGTGTGAACAACGTGATTAAACCACTCATACAGCACAAAAATACCCGACAGCAGTCCGAGAAATGCGAGCGTGAGTCCTATAAGTCCGAAGTAGAACATCGGGTTGCTGACTTTTGCAAGCCGCCAGATTGCAAAGATAATCTTGGCGCCGTCGCGGATGGGGTGAAGTTTTGTGGGAGTTCCCGGTCGCGGTTTATAGGCAACGGGGACGATGACCGTTTTCTGACGGTTTGCCACCGACTGCACCGAGATTTCGGTCTCAATCTCAAAGCCCTTCTCTTTGAGATCCATCTCCTTTATTGATGAGGTCTTAAACGCCCTGTATCCCGAGAGAATATCACCTAAGTATTCTCCGTGCGTGACCTTGAAGAGATAATTGATAATCTGGTTGCCGAAATGGTTGAGTTTGCTGAGCGCTCCCGGCTCAAAGGTATCCAGACGGTTTCCGATTACCTGATCGGCGTCGTTTGCAAAGAGCGGGGCAAGCATCCTCTCGGCATCGGCGGGGACATAGGTTCCGTCGCCGTCGAGCATGAGTATGTATGGTTTGTCTATCTCTTCTATTGCCTCGATGATTGCCTGTCCTTTTCCCTTTCCGGATTGTGTTTTGACTTTTGCGCCCGCAGCCCGCGCTATCTCGACGGTCCTGTCCGTGCTCCTGCCGTCCATGACAAGTATGTCGCTGTAACCCATCTCTTTGAATGAGAGAATGAGACTTTCTATTGTGGGCGCTTCGTTAAGTGTGGGGATGAAGATACAGACCTCATCCTTATTTACATCCATTATTATCATATATCTGAATATAACTTCATAATCTTTTCAGATCTTTTTCGGATCCTATGCCCGTAACGGTACTGCTGCGTCACTTTTGCATCACTTTTGCGGCACTGCCGTGCCGCTGTGTGTCACTGCTGCGACTGTGTTGTACGATTGCGGAACTATGTCGGTGTCCGTCGATATTCTGGTAGTGTCGGTTTTGCTGAAGACATCGACTCTGACGCGGTCGCCGGGTTTGATGAGACCGTCCGTTATGTCGATTGCGACCTTCTCACCTTTTCTCCAGTAATCGTTTCTGCAACCCGATCCGCTTATGGTCTTGACGTGGTAGTGGTGCGTGGGTATGAAATCCGTGCCCCTGAAGGTCTCGATGCGGCAGGGCAGAAGGACGTCGTTGCAGTATATCTCGGCGTAGAGGTCGCTGTTGAGGTAGTCGGTCCTGCCGCCGTGGTAGAGGGTAATCTTGCCTTCGTAATTCGGCGCCGTGCTTTTAAGCTGGCGAATCTCGAATATTGCGGGTGTTTTCGATGGAAAGGAGACATCCGGCATCTCGAGGCTCATTGCCCATAAGAGCACGAACATTGCAAGTATTATTACGATGGCGACTGTCAGAAGGACGGCAATAACCTGGGAGTTTGCTTCCGAAGATCGGTCTTTTATTGCGGAATTTTCGGTCAAGTATATGACTATCGGCGCAGGAAGATAAATAAATTGTCAAAATATGCGGAAAAGTTGCGAAAATACGAATCGGTGAAAATGTGAAAATATGAAAATGTAAAAATCCGGAAAATATGAAAAATGAGATTTGAATATTTAATTAGCTTTCACTGTTCTCTTCCGAGAACTCATCGATTGCGAGCTGATACATCCAGTCCATGAGATACGGGCAGTCCTGAATACTGCACTCCTCCTCACAGCAGATACAGGGCAGAAGTTCGCCGGATGCCATCAAAAGCCCGGGATCAATCGCACGTTTCTTTGCTTTCAGGAGATACGTCTTGATACCGTCCGACTTGTACTCGAGCCTGTCGACCATGTCGGTATCAATGAGTTTTTTGACGACTCTTGAACACTTTCGGCTGTCGATATTCAGAAGTTTCCAGAGCTCGCTCTGGAGTATGCCTTCCGGCGTCGATTGAATGAGCCTTATTGCTTCATCTTCAATTTCGGTCATGTCTTTAACGTGCCAATCAGATTAAAGGTGCTATCGTCAGGATGTTGCTTCCGCGGATGACAATCGTGCCGAGATTTCTTCCTCTCTTGCCGTTAATGAACTCGGTCGCTTCTTCCATGAGGATGTTTAAGTGCTCATCCACGGCAATAAGCTTGCCCTGAAGGGATTTGCCCTCATCCTTAATCTCGACTGTGATTTTCGAGTCAACAAGTGCTGACACTTTTTTTATGGGCAGAACAATGCTATTAACCATCGTCAATTATATGGTTTTGTTATGTAATTAATTATTCCATACGAATCCTTGTCCGCAGACCTGCCGTCCCGCATCGTGTCGCTTTAAAGCGGCGCTTTATCCCCTTAATTCTTTATTTTATCCCATTTATTCTTTATTTTATCCCCTTAATTTTTTATTTTATTCCTTTTATTCCTTGTTTTATTCAGTTTATTCCTTATTTATGCGGATTATCTTTCCGGTCATATTTTTGCTTCCGACATAAATGGGGGTCTTGTGGTGCGGCTTTTGCGGTTTTACGTCAAGGAGGTTGTTTACGCCGTCAGTTATCTCTCCGCCAGCCTGTGCGGCGATGAATCCTATCGGGTTTGCCTCAAATACAAGCCTAAGTTTTCCGGTTGCATTGTCTTTCGTCTTCGGGTAGCAGTAAATGCCGCCGTACTTCAGAATCTGGTGGAAATCGGCGACGAAAGAACCGGAGTATCTGAGTTTGCCGCCCTCTTTTTCGATTTCGTCGATGAACTTCTCATGCTGCGGTATCCAGTCTTTCTTGAGACCGCCGCTGCCGTAGAGTTTGCCCTGCGGCATCTTCACGTTCTCTTCAAGCATTGTGTAGACGCCGTCTTTCAGCGCGAAGATATATACTCCGCTGCCGACCGTGAGCGTAAGGACGGTCATGGGTCCGTAGAGCATGTACATCGCTGCACGCATCCGGTTTCCGCAGGAAAGCGCATCGCCGTTGTCGTAGATTCCGACGATGGTGCCTACGCAGAGGTTGACCTGAATGAGCGACGAGCCGTCCAGCGGGTCCATTACGACCGCGTAACCGGCTTTGGCGTTCGGGTTTTTGACGATATCGTCTCTTTCTTCGGATGCAATCTGAGATACGAGATTGGATTTGAGAAGGACGTTTACTATATGTTCGTCGGACCAGACGTCCAGCGCCGCCTGCTTGTCGCCGGACGAGTTCTCCGTGCCCGCATATGACTGGTTGTATATGAATGCGTCGCGAATCGGGACTGCCTGTATTGCAATCAGCTCTATGAGGTCTTTTAAGTCGTCTTTGCAGTCGGTTTTGTCAAGGTATTCTCTCAGTGTCGTCATGTTGTCTCCCGCAATATTTCGATATTATATCTTTTTACTTATTGTCTACTCAATTTATCTGTTTAAATCTGTTTAATTTGCATGTTCAATATAACCTGTTCACCCGTTCAGTTTATCTGTACAATAATGCCGTGCGGCTGAAAAAAGTTGAATTCGGGTAATCGGGGGCGGTATTCCCGATTAATCGTCCTTTCGCTGTCTCTTATAGTATATCGCGACAAGGATTGCGCCTATGATCACAAGTATCGTAATCGGATTTGTGATCATATTGAGCAGAACATTGGGCGGCTGCGTGTCCACCTCAATCTTAATCTGCTTCGCAAGTATGAGTCTGTCCGAGGCATCGCGGTATTTTATCTCGGTACTTATCGAATAGGGGATGGCCTCGGCACTTGAGTCGATTGCGATGTTAAACGGCAGAGTCACGGATTCGCCGGGGGCGAGTTTGCCTACCGATGCCGAGTTGTCATCAATCTTTACTTCGCTCTCGGGGATCAGTCTTATCTTGGTGTCGTATGCCGTATTGTCGCCGACATTCTTCAGAACTATCTCGTATCTGCCGGATTCTCCGGGTGCTATCTTGATGCTTCCGGAGGGTATGGCGAATTTAACGCCGTTTGTGACGGGGATTCCGAAGTTCTCCGACGTCGATTTCACGGTCTGACCGTATTTGTCGGTATACTGAATCGTAAGTTTCTCGGGGTGCACGCCTATGCCCGCTCCGTCTTTTACCTCGGCATTGAAGACGACCTCGGTAACATCGCCCGGCTTGAAGTCGCCGATGTATACGCTGCCGTCAATGTAGCGGATTATGCCGCCCTGCGAAGTGAGTTCAGCCGCGGCATTGGTTCCGGTTTCGTAGCCCGCGTTCTTTATTACGAGCGTAATCTTTCCGTTAAGACCCGGGGTGATGCTTTCGGTATCTACCGAGAGAATCTCGGGTTTGACGACTCCGCGAATCTCTATCGGGATCTCTACCGGAACGACAACGGTCTGATAGGTATAGTCCCACATGCCGTTGGGAAGAATGTTACTGTATTTCACGTAACTGTATTCCGCCTCGAGAATGAGGTTGTACAGCCCCGCAGGCGCATTCTCGTTTATGTTAATCTGATACGACTCCGTTGCGGAGCTTCCCGCCGGAATATTGCCGAACATCTGCCTCTCGGTCTTGACGGTTACGGGGGCATCGCCGGGCGTGAGACTGCCTATCGTGTTAAGTGCGGTCGTGGTCTCGATGGCATCCGTGGTATACTGAACGCCCCTGATTGCCGACTTATCGACAGCCGCGTTCTCCAGTATTATTGTTATCTGGACGTTTGACTGCGGATAAAAGTAGTTTGTGCCGCTCACGTATCCCGAGAGCACCGGAGTGCTTCCGACCGTGTGTTCTCCGGCGGCACTGACGCAGGGCACGGCAAGTATGAGGAGAACGGCAAAGATTGCCGCATATGCCGCCACATTTGCTGCCGCATGTGCGGATATCGGCAGTCTTTTCCCTCTCCCGTTCTCCGATGCCGTGAGAGACTTATATCCGTCTGCATGTTTTTTCGAATACATTCCCAAATCTCCGGAGAATCAGTTATTCTTCTTCCTGCTGTAGAGGTAGTATCCCGCACCTGCAATTACGACTATGAGGACTATTATGACGATGGTTCCTATGGGTGCCGATTCTTTGTAATTGACGATTATCTTGACGGTATCCGAGACATAGTTGTTGTTCTCGCTGTCTGTATATCTTATCTCGGAGTCGAGAGAGTATTCCTTCGGAGTGGCGTCCGATGAGACTTTAATCTTGTAATACGCCGTCTTTTCTTCACCCGGGGCAATGTCGCCGATATACGAGTTCGTGTCGCTGCTCGAGAACGGAGATACTACGCTTATTCTTCCCTGTGCCTGATATGCCGTTGCCTGTCCCGTGTTTTTATAGACTACGGCGATGACGTTATCTCCCGAGTCTATATCGGGCGTGTCGCTTACGACTTCGAACTTTATCTTGCCGTCAAAGGAGATTCCGACCGTTACCGGCGCCGTCTGTGCGTCGAGTCCTTCATAGTCTTTGTATGTTCCGTATACGGTAACGGGGTAACTCTGTTTCTCGTTTGCCGTGCTTGAGACCGCGACCTTGTATTCTATGCTGACGGTCTGTCCTTTTGCGAGGTCTCCGACATAGACTCCGTTATCCACGGGGGATATGGGGCTGCTTCCTGCGGGGTTGATGAATGCCGCAAATGTCTTGGCATCGTCCGTTCCGATATTGGTTATATCCATGCTGATGTAGCCTTCGCCGCCGGCGTTGAGGTTTTTGGATTGGACATTCGAGACCTCAAGGACGACCGAAGGGCTGATTACCACGGTTACGGGGACTTCTTTCTTTACCTTCTTGAACTGGTATGTGATGGCGTCGCTTCCGTACTGCTCGTTATCATACATGTATTCGTATTCAACGACTGCGGTCATCTGATATGTTCCCGAATGTGCCGTCTGCGGGATATATACGTCGAAGGACAGGTCTTTCATGTATCCTGCCGGCAGATCTCCGAAGGTCTGGGATCCCGATTTGACTACAATGGGCGAGTTGCCCGGCTGGAGCGTGACAAGTCCGCTCTTTGCCGTGTTGGGCAGGTAGTCCGTGGTCATGTACTGTGTCTGAACAAGTTTCATGTCGATAAGACCGCGGTTCTGGACTGCCAGCACGAGGGTTTTGTCCTGACCCGTTGAGAGTACGTTGGTTCCGTCTACCGTGACTAAGATGTCGGGTCCGTTCGTGACGATTTTTTCACCGGCGAATACGGGTTGAATTACCGCGGTAACCAGAATCATCGCCAGTAAATATACAAGTATGCGTTTCATTGTTTCCATTCTCCAAAAGACTGTCAATTATTTTGAATAGTTGAATAATATATCTGTTTTCAGTGCTTAATAATCTTTAAATCTGTTTACTCTAAAATATAAAATGTTGGTTTATTACCATCTCTTCGGGTAAGAGCTTATGCCGACGGATTTGATACCCGAGATTTGATATTGTTAAATTTGATATTGTTATATTGGATATTGTTAAATCTGATATTGTCAAATTGGTTATTGTTTAACTGATACAGTAAATTTGATATTGTTATATTGAATATTGTAAATTTGATATTGTATATTGATATTGGCAGGTTTTGGTACGGACAGGTTTCCGGTTTTATGACAGGTTTTTGGAGGGTTTTTCATTAGTTTTGGAATAAGCAATGTATACGGGGCTATTGCGGATCTTGTCAACAGATCTCCCAAGGCGGTTCTTGCCGTCATGGTGGTTTTTCTGTGTGTCAGCGGAATATTGATCTCCGATCTGCAGATGGCAGACAATTCGGAGCAGTATATCGATAAGTCGTCCCCCGAAGGAATGCGTTACGATCAGTACAATAATGTGTTCGTCGCGGATTCTTTTGTGCTCCTGATTCAGACCTCGGATGTCTACGATACGAAATTCCTTCAGGCACTGCTGATGCTTGAGGAAGAGGCAAAGCGTCTGGACTATGTCTCGGGAACAATCTCGGTTGCGGATCTTCTCAAGAATGCCAACGGCGGCGTTCTGCCGCAGAATCGTGCGGATATCGAGAGGGCGGTAAGTTCGGTTCCCGCAGAGAGTTTCAAGTCCATAATGCCCGATTCTCAGACAACCCTCGCCTATATCGAGATAGACCGCGGTATATCCACCGATGTTACGGAGGAGCTTGTGCCGCGTGTCGAGTCCCTTGTCGCGAATGCCGAGTTTCCGCCCGGCGTCTCGATTGAGATTACCGGTACCACTCCGTATGACGTGCAGCTGATGGATGTAATGATCGAGAATGCGGTCATGCTTATCGGAGCGGCATTCCTGTTTATGGGTATTGTTCTGTGCATTCTCTTCTCGAACATGAGATACTGGTTCCTGCCGATTCTTCTGCTGCTGTTCGGTCTTGTCTATACCTTCGCTATGATGAGTCTTCTCGGTGTCAAGATGGGTAACGGAGCCATAGCGGCGTTTCCGATTCTTCTGGGTCTGGGTATAGATTATGCGGTTCAGTTCCATGCCCGTTTCGACGAGGAGATGCGCAAAGGGAATTCGATTGAGGAGTCGAATAAGATTACGCTCTCGAATACGGGTCCTGCCGTTTTATATGCGATGCTTGCGACCCTTATGGGATTCTTTGCGATGTTCATTTCGCCGGTTCCGATGATCATCTGCTTTGCGCAGGTCGCCATTATAGGCGTTACGTGCTGTTATGTCTCCTCGCTCTTCGGTTTTCCGGCTCTGGTCTCAATCCTGAAGTATACTCCGAAGAAGGAGAGCGAGATGCCGCCCAACGTTATTCTTCAGGAGAAATATACCCATCTTCTCGAGGGCCTTGTGCCGAAGGTGATAAAGGGGTCATTTTTGATTCTTGTTGTCGCACTTGTCGTTGCCTTTTCGGGTATGCATATCGATCCGTCGATTCCGATTGATACGGATGATTCTTCGATGGCACCGACGGATCTTCCCGCCAAGACTACTCTGGATAAGGTTCAGGAAGCCTGCGGTTCGCTTACGGAGTTTCCTCTCTATGTACGCGGCGATTCCCTGCGTTCGCTTGAGTCGGTAAAATGGATGGATGATTTCGGGACGCATATGATGGATATACACAGCGAGTTTACGGGGGTTACAAGCCCCGCCACGCTTGTGAAGGAGCAGAACGGCGGCGAGATGCCCACGGATCAGGCTACGCTGAATGCCGCGTTCAACAATGTTTCCAAGAATTCGCTCGACGGTGTTCTTTCCGGCGATAACGAGGCAATTATCTCGTTCTCGACCGTTATCTTAAGTTTCCCCGAGCAGGACGAGCTTAAGTCCGAGGTTGTCAACGATCTCGTCTGGTCGGAGGTGCCCGCCGGCATTGAGGTCTATCCGACAGGCGATTTCGATATGTATACGAGTCTTATGCACAATATCGCGGATACGAAGGATACGATGACCTATCTCGGATTTGTGCTCATCTTCGTCTTCCTTGCGCTGGCTTACAGACAGAAGGAGGCTGTTACGCCGCTTGTTCCGATTGTCTGCGTTGTCGGATGGAATGCGGTCGTGATGGTGCTTATCGGTATGCACTATAATGTTATCAGCGCCTGTCTGGGTTCGATGACAATCGGAGTTTCGGCGGAGTATACGATTCTTGTCATGGAGAGGTATCTCGAGGAGAAGAAGCGCTGCAGTAACCCCGAAGAGTCTATTAAGCATTCGGTCAAGAAGGTCGGTGCCGCCGTTACGGTCTCGGGTCTTGTTACGGCGAGCGGTTTCTCGGCGCTGATGCTCTCGGCTTTCCCGATTATCGCGAATTTCGGTCTGTCGACGGTTATCTGTGTGATATTCTCGCTTATCGGCGCTATTGCGATTATGCCCGCAACCCTCTCGCTTGTCGGTAAACTCGGCGCTAAAAGAGCGAAAGCGGCGGCATGATTCCTTTTTTAATATTTTTTGATTTGAAAAACTGATTTTGATTTGATTTTGATTTGATTTTAAGTGTGGATTTTGAGTTTGGATTTTGAGTTGGATTTTGAGTTTTATCTTATACCGGTTTTATTCCGTATCTCTTAATCTCTTATCTCTTAGTCTCTTATCTCTTAATCTCTTAAGTCGATGACGGCGAATGCGGTTGCGTCGCTCTCGGAGTGGCTTAAGCTTATGTCGCATCTTTCGGCTATCCTTAGGATTTTTTCGTCCCGTGTATGAAATACGATATATGGTCTGCCGTTTTTGCGTTTGAGTATCTCGATGTCGCGGTAGTCCATGTTTATGTCAAGACCGGAGAGCGCCTTTACGACCGCTTCTTTTCCGGCGAAGCGTGCGGCAAAGTGCTGTGCGGGTTTGGCTTTTGCGAGGCAGTATTCCTGTTCGGCGGGGGTGAAGCAGCGGTCGAGGAAGCTTTTGTTTGCGAGTTTTTTGTCGTCGAAACGCGATATCGAGATTATGTCCGTGCCTGCGAGGATCAATTGTCACACCGTGTATACGTCGTTTGGTTTCTCAGGTGATTAGATTTTTGGCGGCGGTTTCGGATTTGCCGCGATTGTGCCCTGCGCCGTCCGCCTCAAAATCAAAATGATATCAATATATATTGTAACATTGAAATTTTATGCTTAGAATTGGTGAATTATGACTGATTGGAATATGATCGGAATAATTGCGGCTTTCATTATCTACTTCGGTGTAATGATTTACATAGGATTCTTCTATATGAAGAGTACTAAGACCGCAAATGACTATATTTTGGGAAACAGGTCGCTCGACAGGCGTGTTGCCGCATTATCGGCCGAAGCCTCGGATATGAGCGGATGGCTGCTTCTGGGTCTGCCGGGTCTGGCATATGTCTCGGGTCTTTCGGAGGCGGGATGGACTGCCATCGGTCTTGCGATAGGTACCTATCTTAACTGGAGATTCATTGCGAAACGTCTCAGAATCTATACCGAGAAGGCTAACGATTCGATTACAATCTGTGAGTTCTTTAAGAACAGGTTCGGCGACAAAAAAGCCTATACCTCGGCGATTTCGTCCGTCTTTATTATTATCTTCTTCGTTGTCTATACAGCGGCACAGTTTGTCGCCGGCGGCAAGCTGTTCAATTCCATCTTCGGACTTGACTACTTTACGGGTATGATTATTTGTGTGGTTATTATCGTCGCATATACTCTTACCGGCGGTTTCCGTGCGGTCTGTCTTACTGATACGATTCAGGGAATGCTGATGTTCTTTGCACTGCTCATTGTTCCGCTGATTGCTCTGGCAATGCTCTTCAGTGACGGCGCCGCGACTATTGCGACCATTAATCCCGATATGCTTTCGCTCTTCAAGGATCCGGGCACGGGCGAGTTTATCTCGGTCTTCCTTGTGGTTTCGGGTCTGGCATGGGGATTCGGTTATTTCGGTCAGCCGCATATCATCCCGAGATTTATGGGTATTCAGAATCCCGAGGAGATTCCGCAGGCACGCAGAATTGCGATGGTCTGGGTTATCGTGACGCTTGCGTCCGCTATCTTCATCGGTCTGCTGGGCAACATCTTCTTCTCGACACCTCTTGATGTGCCCGAGACGGTCTTCGTTCAGATGACGTCGGCTACGATGTTCTCGTTTATTGCGGGTATCGTCTACTGCGGTATTCTGGGCGCAATCATGAGTACGGCGTCTTCGCAGATGCTTGTGGCTTCTTCGGCCATCTCGCAGGATTTATACAAGACTTTCTTCAACAAGGATGCGTCCGAGACGCTGCTGCTGGTTATCTCAAGAATTACGGTGGTTATCGTCGCGGCTCTGGCGGTTACGATCTCGCTCGACCCGAACAGTTCGGTATTCGGTATTGTCTCGGTTGCATGGGCGGGATTCGGTGCGACTTTCGGTTCCGTGCTTCTTCTGGGTCTGTTCTGGAGGAAGGCGACATGGCAGGGTGCTCTTGCGGGTATTGTGTTCGGCGGCGTTGTCGTTATCGGCTGGTATCTTATTCACCCGATTATCTTCGGCGGTTACCTCTATGAGATGGTGCCGGGTGTAATCGCAAGTATGCTGGCTATTTACCTTGTGAGCCTGAAGACGACGCCGGATAAGGAAGTTACGGATCTCTTCGATGCTTACGTTGCCGAGATCGGCGACAGATCCACATAAATTTTTTTGCGGCATCGCTTCTCTTTTCACGATCTTTTTATCACGTGTTTTTCGGATTATTAGGGCACTTTTTTCGGTTTTCGCGGTTGAGAGCCGATTTTTCGGTTGCGGGTTTTCGTGTGTGTTCCCGCGCTTTTTTTCTTTGATTTGTCTTGTCACGGCGTGAATTCCTTCGGATTGCGCGTATTTTGTCTTCGGCATACGTCGCGGGCGGGGGTTTTTCGCAGGTTTGCAGTTAACTTTATAACTGGTGGAATACAACTTCTTTCTATCACATCGAAGATACAGCCGCGTGAGGCGGTGAGCAATGCCTCAGGAGGGAAATGAACCTCTTTCGGCGGCTGTAAGCTCGAAGTGGAGAGTAACATGATAAACAGCGGAGATACAGCATTCATTATCATATGTACTGCCCTTGTCATGCTGATGACACCGGCAGTCGGGTTGTTCTATGGCGGAATGGTAAGGAAGAAGAGCATCATCTCGATGATCACTTTAGCCTTTGTCGCCTTTATTGTCGTGGCTGTGCAGTGGGTGCTGTTTGGTTACTCACTGGCGTTCGGCAGCGATATCGGAGGTTTCATAGGCGGAACGGATTATCTGTTCATGAACGGCGTCGGACTTGACGGCGAAGGAATACCGGATATTCTGTTCATGTGCTTCCAGCTTGTGTTTGCGGGACTTACGGTGGCAATCCTGACATCGGGTTTTGCCGAGAGGATAAAGCTCGGAGCTTTCGTTCTCTTTGCGTTACTGTGGACGACGCTGGTCTACGATCCGCTTGCCCACTGGGCATGGGGAGGCGGCTGGGCGAGTCAGCTCGGTGCGCTGGATTTCGCGGGCGGTACCGTGGTTCATATAAGTTCGGGTTTCGGAGCGCTTGTGGCGGCGATTGTGATCGGCAGGCGTCTGGGCTTCGGTAAGGAGACGATGAAGCCGGCGAATATTCCGCTGACTCTTATCGGCGGTGCTCTGCTCTGGTTCGGCTGGTACGGTTTTAATGCCGGCAGCGAGCTGGCTGCGGACGGAATCGCGGCGAATGCGTTCGTGGTGACGACGATTGCGGCGGCGGCAGGCTCCCTTGCATGGATGGCGCTTTCGTGGTGGCACAGCAGACCGAGTTCCCTGGGTATGATCTCGGGTGCGGTCGCGGGTCTTGTCGCGATTACGCCGGGCGCGGGATTTGTCGGACCGATGGCGGCAATCGTTATCGGTGCTGTCGCCGGATGCGTCTGTTACGGGGCTTTGCTCTTCCGCGTTAAGAAGGGTCTTGACGAGTCGCTGGATGCGTGGGCGGTTCACGGTGTCGGCGGTTTCTTAGGAGCGCTGGCGACGGGTATCTTCTGTTCGGCGGCAATCAACGGTGTCGACGGACTTATCTACGGCAACGTGAATCAGTTCGTGATTCAGCTGGTGGATGCCTGCGCCGCGGTCGTCTACGCGATGGTCGTGACCTATGTGATTGCGATTGTGATCGACAAGACGATAGGACTGCGTGTGCCGGAGGGCGAGGAGTATATCGGTCTGGATATCTCACAGCACGGAGAGACTACTCAGATGTAGGCTTCGGCGGTCTGAGTACAGGTAATCGGAGATTTATCGGACAGGTGATATAATGAAGAAGATAGAAGCGGTTATAAGACCGGAGAAGCTTGAGCAGGTCTCGGATGCCCTTATTGCGAAGGGGTATCATGCGATGACGGTTACGGATGTCCGCGGACGCGGTGAGCAGCGCGGTATTGCTCTTCAGTACCGCGGCAGAGAGATTCTTGTGAATCTTATTCCGAAGGTGAAGATTGAGATCGTCGTCGAGGATAAGTGCGTCGATGCCATCGTGAAGATTATCAGGACGGAGGCGATGACGGGCAGGAACGGAGACGGCAAGATCTTCGTCTACGATATTGAGAAGTGCATTACGATAAGGGATGCGGCAAAGGATGAAAAGACAAATGAGGGTGATAAAAAGGGTGAATAATCCTTTCATTAATCTTTTCACCGAGATATCATCCGTTTTGAAAGGATGCACCATTATGACAGGATACACCATTAAAAACACTAATTTCCAATCAGGCATCACAAATTCAGGCATGATAAAATCAGGTATGATAATGCCCGGCATGAATATCGGGTATGATTATATCAGGCATGATAATTCATCAAATCACAAAAATCGCACTAAAAATTCACACCTACAATTTAAATGCAGCATAAAAAACAAACCAAAATAAGACAAATCATCAACAGAACAATTCATCAATCGAAATTCATCAATCAGAACTTCATCAATCAGAATCGACATAACACCGGATTAGATATCAACAATTCAGAACAGTCATTCAATTCCAATCATCAGATATCCAAAATGGTCATTACCTTAGTAAATTTTTGAAGGGGCACGGGGACATTCCCCTCCCTTCGGTTAATCCTTAGTTATTTTCAGTGATTTTTTGCTATCCTCAAAAAATTCCTCACAACGTATTCGTTCCTGACTTCGGGATGGAACAAAACGCCGTAGATCTCCTTATCGCGATGCTTAGCCGCGAGTATTCTGGCGTTTCCGCCGTTTTTGCCGTCATCGTCCGCGACCGCAAGCGCCTCAAAGCAATCGGGCAGTGTGACGGCATTTTTGTGAAGTTCGTAGACTTCGAAGTTGTCTCTGTCCTCAAAGATTGTTGCGGATGAGTCGGTTGTTTCCGATGTTTCCGTCGTCTTAACGACCTTTGCTTTTGTCATGCCTATTCTGAGATCGCGTTCGCTTATGACGGCGCCGCCGAAGATTTTTGAAAGGACTTGGAAGCCGGCGCAGATTCCGAGAATCGGGATGTTTTTGTCTGCGGCATCGCGGATGAAGCGGAATTTTTCGGCATCGGCGATATCCTCCGCGAATTCGTTGTCTTTGAGTGCGGTGCCGCAGAGGATAATCGCGGAGATATCCGGCAGTTCGCCTTTTTCCCAAGCGGCATCAATCTCGGAGTAATGGAGCGTTTTGAAGCCGCAGCCTGCCGCTTTTACGATGTTCTCTACGGGTTTTACGTATTCGGCGAACGAGAGCGGATATCTGCGGGAGCAGAGATTGCAGATGAGCACGGCGGAGGTGTCGCCGGCGCTGTCGGCAACCGCGTTTTCCGCGGCGGCATCTCTCTTCGCAACCGGTTTATCCTCGAGATGAGCCTCAAGGATGGTATAAAGCCCGTTATTGTTCCGGCATGACGCCGTTGCCCTGTCGATTGCAATACGGCGTTTGAAGAACGGCGCATCCGCCGTAAAGGTCTCGAACTCGCCGCCTTCGCCGGTGAGGGTGATGCGGTATTTATCGGCGATTTTGTCCAGCGCCGCCATAAACCTCTCATCCACCCTTGCGCCGAGCAGTTTCTCATCCAGCGGATACGCGAAGACCCCCGAAATCAGGATCTCGAAGCCCTCCGCGATTATACTGTTCATATACTCCCGCTGATCCGTATACCAGAGCGGATTAAAACAGAACAGGTCGAGTTCGGCGCAGATGCGCTGAACCCGCGCCGCCTGATAAACCGACATGATAGCGCCGCTGACGACGCCGGCGATATTATGTGTGCGTTTTGCCTCCGCAATCGCCGCCTTGAGATCCGCAAGTTCGGACTCTTTCTCCCCCGCGGTCTCATACTCAACCAGCGGAATTCCGCAGGCATCCGCCTGAAGGCGTGCGAGGTTGACATTGGGCGTATGGAACATGTAACTCTCTTTGTTGCGCGACGCTATCGTGATAAGGCAGACCACCTCATCCCGCATCATGGCAAGATTGCAGGCATACGCCGAGTCCTTGCCGCCGGAGAACAGCACCCCGAGTCTCATACGTTAATCCTCGCGGAACTGCCGCCGCTCCTGTTCTTTGTGACGATAATCTGCTTATCTATACGCTCTTTCAGCCCGTCGACATGCGAGATGATTCCGACAAGCCTGTTGCCCTCCGTGAGTCCCGCAAGCGCCCTGTATGCCAGTTCGAGCGTCTCGGAATCGAGCGTGCCGAAACCTTCGTCGACGAACATGGTGTCTATCTTTATTCCCCCGGCTGATGACTGCACCTCGTCCGATAACCCGAGCGCCAGCGAGAGCGACGCCATAAAGGATTCGCCGCCCGAGAGTGTCTTTACGCTCCTCTCCGAGCCGTTATAGTGGTCGATGACGCCGAGATCAAGCCCGCTCTTACTCTGTCTGTTCGCGGCTTCCTTCAGCCGAATCAGCTCGTATTGTCCCGAAGACATGGTCATAAGCCGCAGATTGGCACGGTCTATGATGCGGTCGAAGTAGGTCATCTGAATATAGGTCTCAAGTTCGACCTTGTCCTTACCCGAAAGTTTTCCGTTCGCCGTATCCGAAAGCGCCTTAATCCATTGAAGTTTTTTCTCAACCGCGGCTATGCTTGAGGATTTTGCTCTGACATTCTCAAGTATTCCCGCATTCACATCCAGCCTTGTTGACACCGAAGTGCGTTTCAAAGCGCAATCATTCTGGGAACGAGTCAGTTCCGCAAGTTTTGCCTCCTCGTCCTCAAGGTTTAAGCCCGCGGCATCGCTCGAATTAATTGTCTTCTTATGAGTTTCAATCGCGGTCTTAAGGTTGGAAACCGTCGTTTTATGATCGTTTAAGGCTTGAACGGCGTTATCGTAAGCAGTCTGAATCACTTTCGCCTGCCCGTCGAGTCTTTTCTTCTCAGCCTCAGCCGCGGTTTTGTCGGCGAATTTCAGTTCCTTCTTAAGTGAATCCAGACTGTTCCTTCTCTCGTCAAGAGACGATTTATACGCGGCAATCTCCGCGTTAAGCTCCGCAATTC
Source organism: Methanomicrobium sp. (assembly GCA_017412625.1). Lineage (GTDB taxonomy): Archaea > Halobacteriota > Methanomicrobia > Methanomicrobiales > Methanomicrobiaceae > Methanomicrobium. The sequence continues at coordinate 6,929 of JAFPWZ010000046.1, read as the reverse complement.
TCTCCGTATCTTTGCCTGTCTCTTCTTCCAGCCGCGGCACTTCTTCTTCCAGTGCAGCCCTGCGCTTATCCTGTTCTTTTGCCGCGTTCAAATCCGCCTGTGTCGTCTTACGCCGTGTAACACAGTCCGCGACAGCGGCGTCAAGCCTCGCCTCCGCTTTTTCGAGATCCTCTTCGCCGAGTAACTTTCTGCCGGTCTCCCTCAGTTGTGACTCGACGGTCTCAAGAGTTTTCATGCACCCTTCGGCATCCTTTGCGCTCTCTTCTCTGTCATCCCTTGCTTTATTCGCGTTTTTCTTTGCGGTTTTGAGCGCATTTTCGGTAGGCACGTCTTCCAAGAGCCTTGCGGGACTCGGGTGTGACCTTGAACCGCAGACGGGGCAGGCATCCCCCTCCCTGAGTTTCGCCGCAAGAATGCCCGCCTGACCGTCCCTAAACGCCTGCTCCATCGTTTCGTAGAGCGTGTTGAGCCGTTTGAACTCCGCATCCTTCCTCGTGTAGTCCTCCTGTGCGGCTCTAAGGTCGTCAATTTTGGTATGATATTCACTCAGCGCAGTAGTAAACTCATCGAGAGCCGTTTTTTCCGCGTCAATATCCTTAAGCGCCGCATTGAGTCTTGCAAGTTCGGCAGCCGAATCTTTGAGTGAACTCTGCTCCGCCTTCTTTCTTTCAAGATCATCTTTCTTACCGCGGAGTGCCTCCTCCAGCTTCAGCAGATTGGCGGACTTTTTCCTGTATTCCCTCTCCGAATTGTCAATATCGGTCTGAAGCTTCTTAACTTCGTCATATCTCGATTTCGACAATTCCTCACCGATGAGTGCGGATTTCCTTTCAATCTCCGCCTTTTCCTCAAGAGCGTCCCTTGCATCTTCCAATGCCGCTTCAAGAACGGCGATCTTCGCTTCTTCGTCGGGCAGTTCGGATTCAGCCTCTTCCAGTGACTGTTTTGCCGTCGCAAGTGCTCGGGCGGCGCCGATATTCGCGTTCACCGTATCAAGTTCGCATTTAATTCCCGCCGACTCATTGTCCAGAGCCTCTTTTAAAGCCGAATCCCTTTCAATCAGCTTATTAAGAAGTTCCGTGACGTCTACTGTCGGCATCCTGCCCGCCTTTGCCTCTTCGACCTCAGCCGCGAGAGGACTGTCGATTTCCGCCCGAATGCCCGCAATGTATTGCGCAACGCTCCTCCTGTCGCCTTCGACCTGCTTCTCAACGGCACTCTGTTCGGAGTCGAGCCTTTCCTGTAAAGTCCTGTAATTCTGCGTCTTAAAAATCTCTCTGAAGATTTTAATGCGTTCTTTTGTCTCCGCAAGCAGCAGTTCAAGAAAATCACCCTGCGCAAGCATGGCGATCTGCGAGAACTGCTCCCTGTTGACGCCCAAAAGCCCTTCAACGGCGTCGGTGACCTTACCGTCGTTCGTGATGACGGTTCCGTCCGGCATGTGAAGTTCGGCATCGGCATTCTGTGCGGTCTGACCTTTTCCGCGTTTGGATGCCCGCATATACTTCGGATTTCGTCTTATCCTGTATTCTTTCCCCGCATGGGCGAAAACAAGCTCGACCTCGGTCGGAACGTCGTCCGCCGCATACTTGGAACGCAGCATTCCCGCATCCCTGTTCTGCCCGCTGGCTTCCCCGTAGAGAGCAAAGCAGATTGCATCGAAGATTGTCGTCTTGCCTGCGCCGGTGACCCCCGTAATAAGATACAGCCCCTGAGTCCCCAGCCTCTCCAACGGAATCTCGGTCTTGCCCGCATACGGACCGAATGCCGATATTTTCAGATTCAAAGGTCTCATGAATTATCCTCCCAAACTGACTCAATGCACTTTATGACAAAATCCCGCTGCTCTTTGCTCATCGGCGCATTGTTCTGCTTCTCGTAGAACTCCTCGAAAAGTTCTATCGGCGTCTTATTTTCGACGTCAACGGCACCGTCAACATCCCTCTGCTCTCTGGTGCGGGCATTGTCGTAGCTGAGTTTCATAAGGTTGGGGTACCTGTTGCGTAATATTCCCAAAGCATTCGGTACGTCGTAATCCTCAGTCAGAATCGCGTGTATGTAGTCATCCGTATTCATGTTCCCGGAATTCTGACCATACGCAAGTTCATAAAAAGTGCCGCGAATCTCGCGAAGGTCGTGAAGCGGCTTAAGCGGAATCTCGGAGACCGACACCCCCTCCGCCTCCACGGTCACGACCGTAATCGATTTCTTATGGTCTTTTTCCGAGAAAGAATACTTAAGCGGCGTTCCCGAATAACGCACAGTCTCCCTGCCGATCTTCTGCTTTCCGTGGATGTGTCCCAGTGCCACATAATCGAAGTCATCAAAGACGGAGGCATCCACGTTATCCAGCCCGCCGACGCTGACCTCCTCGGAATCGCACCTGACGGCGCCGGTGACAAACTGGTGCGCAATGAGGATGTTCTTCGCAGAATCCGATTTGTCTATTTTCATCCGGCTTATTGCAACGCGGCAGGCGTCCGTGTAGTCGTTTATGTCTTCGTCGGCGAAGATACCGCGAACGGTCACGGGCTTGACAAACGGCAGCATATGGATATTTACCGTCACATCGCCGTCCCTGAGCGTAAAAGACTTTGCCGCCCCGTCATAGACCGGCGAGAGATGGATGCCGGTCGAATCCACAAGTTTGCCGTGATTTGAGAACCGAATCGCCGAATCGTGGTTGCCGCTGATGGCAAAAACGGGCACTTTCATCGCGGCAAGGCGTATGAGAAAGTCATCCCAAAGCCTCATAGCCTCCTCGGAAGGTATCGTTTTGTCATAGACATCGCCCGCGATAAGGATGCCGTTTGGCTTTTCCTCCGCGATAATCTCAAGAATCTGTCTCAGGATGTATTCCTGATCCTCGATCATGGAGAACTCGTTCAGCTTCTTCCCGAGGTGAAGATCCGATATATGAAACAGTTTCATTTTTTCCTCAATAATGCCCGACCGCTTTTTTGCGTCAGTAAGCCATGCTCTCTTTGCGCTTCATGAGCGCCTTTACGTCCTTCTCGACCTCAAGCCGCTTTCCGGTATACGGGTCGAAGCCGAGATAGTACATTGCCGCAGACCGCGTCATCGGCGTCGGCGTAAAAATCTGGAACTGCTTACCGGTCAGTCGATGCCGGGCAAGAAGCCGCTCCGTCTCTTTTGCCTCCTTTTTGCCCTCGCCCGGGTGACCGGCGATGATGTAGGGAATCAGATAGATACGCTTATTCTCCTCCTTTTTCGCCGCCTCGAACCTCCCGACAAAATCCTCGAAGACGGCGGAATTCGGCTTGTTCATGCACCGCAGAACGAAATCCGAGCCGGATTCGGGGGCAATCTTCATCTGTCCCGAAATATAGCGGCTTACGACGGCGTGCAGAAACCTGTCGTCCATGATACACGGGTCGAATCGGATGCCGGAATTAATCTGAATCCGCTTTACCCCCGCGATTCGGGAGGCTTTATCGAGAAGCTTCAGGTATTCCCCCGTGCCGGAGACAAGGTTTCTGCACCCGCGGCCGTCCTTGAGGCAGTCCATCTTAAGGCATCCGTTCGCCGTTCTGCACGAAACCCCGTACATGTTCGCCGAAGGTCCGCCGATGTCCGTAATCGTGCCGCCGAAGCCTTTTGTCGCCGCTATCTTTTCCACCTCGCGAAGGACGGATTCGCGGCTTCTTGAGACCACACGCTTTCCCTGATGCCTTGCGATTGCGCAGAAGGAGCAGTCGCCGAGGCAGCCGCGGTGCGACGTGACCGAGGTCTTTATCATCTCGAATGCGGGCACGTTCTTAAAAGACGGGTGAATCCGCCGCTCGAAGTCCATATCGTAAATCTCGTCCAGCTGTTCGCCGGTGATCTGCATCCGCGGATACTGCACTATATAACGCGTATCCTGCTTCTGAAGCACAATCTGCCGTTCGTCATTCTCCTCAAAGAGCACCTGCGCCTTCGCAAACGCTTTTTTATCCGAGGATACCTCCTCGAATGACGGAAGAATAACGGTCTCCTCGGAGTCGGTCAGTTCTTTTATATCCGCCTCTTTTCGGAGAACAACGGTATTTTCGATGCGCATATCCTCCGGCGCAATCCCCTTTTCGAGAGCCTGAACGACCCGCAGAAGCGGGAACTCCCCCATGCCGTAGATGAGTATCTGCGCCTTGGAATCGACAAGGACACTTTTTCTGACCTTATCCGTCCAGTAATCGTAGTGTGCAATCCGGCGCAGGGATGCCTCGATGCCGCCGATGACTATCGGTTTATCCTTGCAGACCGCTTTTATCTGACTGCAATAGACGTTTACGCACCTGTCTGGACGGATTCGGTATTTCTTCTCGCCGATGCTCGAGAAAAACGGGTTTTTGTCCTCGCAGAAGAGGTCTTCCTTTCGCGGTATCTTCGTTGCCGTGTAGTTCAGAACCATCGAGTCCATCTGACCGCCCGAGACCGCAAAAGCCAGCCGCGGAATGCCGAGTTTCAGAAAACTCTCCGGCTCCTTCCATCGCGGCTGCGAAAGTATTCCCACGCGATATCCATGTTTCTCCAGAAACCTTCCGAGTATTGCCATTGCAAAAGAGGGATGATCCACGTAGGCGTCGGGAGTGACTATAATAATGTCGCATTCGTCCCACCCGCGTTTTTTCATCTCGGCAATACTCGTCGGAAGAAACATATTAATCTCTCGGAAGTCTTTGTTCCTGTTAAGTCTTTGAAATTGGTATTTCTTTGATACTGATATTTCTTTGATATTGGTAATTCTTTGTTCTTGTTGAATTTATTATTTGGCAGGTTTCTGCGGCTGCCAGGGGCGGCTGAATGCGGTTCACATCGGCAGATCTTTTTGCCGTATGGGAAGATCATTTCCACAATCTTTATTTAAGCTAATACTGAATGTAATTAGCATTGAGAGTGTTAACATGAAAATAGGAATTATAGGCGGAACCGGAGATATCGGTCAGGGACTTGCCCTCCGCATCTCGGACAAACATGAGATAATACTCGGCTCACGCGACCCGGCAAAAGCGGTCGAAGCTGCCGAGAGCATAATCGCGACCTTAAAGAAACGCGGCACCGTAAGCTCCTGCCGCGGCACATCAAACGAAGAGGCCTGCAAAGCGGCGGATTTAATCATCATCTCGCTCCCATTCCAGCACGTAGCCTCGACCCTTGCGGGAATCGACCCGAAGTACATCGCCGGAAAAATCGTAATCTCGCCGGTAAACCCGATGATCAGAAAGGACGGATTCTTCTACAACAACCCGCCCGAAGAAGGCAGCGCCGCACTTGCAATCAGGAAGATGCTCCCCGAATCCGCAAAACTCGTCACGGCATTCAACAATATCGCCGCCCGCAAATGGACAATCCTCGACGAAGTCCTCGACTACACCGTCGCGGTCTGCGGCGATGACGCCGAAGCAAAGAAGACGGTCATCAAGCTCGTCCGCGAAACCTCACAGCTCTACGGACTGGATGCGGGTCCCCTCGCAGTCTCGGGAATCGTCGAGAGCATAACGCCGCTTGCGATTAACATCGCCCAGATAAACGGTCTGAAAGACCTCGGCGTATACATCAAATAATTTTTTCCGGCACCCCGCTTTGCCGGCGGTTACATCATAAAAAACCCCATTTTCTCATTTTTTCGCATTATCCCTTCGACAGTCCTTGCGCGTTATGCGGCGCTCATGATGGAAGGACATTGCCATCGTATTTATAATTATGTTAAAATAGTTTCAAGTCTGCCCGCATTCCCGCCGAATTCGAAAATTCTCGGGATCCTCCCGGCATCGTAAAAGCGATGACGCGGAGATGCAAACCCAGACATTCGGCTTGTCAGAAAGATAATTCCTATTACATTTATATAGTAGAAAGTAAAACATTGATTGTCAGATATCACTCGGCAGGTAAACAAAAACCGCGGTCTTATATGACAGGATGTTAATAAATGGCAAAAGTAAACCCATTCGAGATGGCGCAGCAGCAGTTACTGGACTGTGCAAAGATCCTCAAACTCGATCAGAGCGTAGTCAACGTACTCATGCAGCCGCAGAGACAGATTCAGGTTTCAATCCCCGTAAAGATGGACGACGGAACAACAAAGGTCTTCCAGGGCTTCCGTGTACAGTACAACAATGCACTCGGACCTTACAAAGGCGGTATCCGCTTCCACCCTGATGAGACAATTGATACCGTTCGTGCACTTTCGGCATGGATGACATGGAAATGTTCTGTTCTCGGACTTCCTCTCGGAGGCGGAAAAGGCGGAGTCATCTGTAATCCTAAAGAAATGTCTGAGGGCGAACTTGAACGCTTAAGCCGCGGATACATCAGAGCACTCTGGAAGAATATCGGACCCGACACCGATGTCCCTGCACCGGATGTATACACAAACGGTCAGATCATGGCATGGATGATGGATGAATACTCAACCATCCAGGGCAAAAACCAGTTCGGACTTCTGACAGGAAAGCCGCTCGTAGTCGGCGGTTCACTCGGACGCAACGACTCGACGGCAAGAGGCGGAATGTTCACACTCCGTGAAGCCGCAAAAGAGCTCAAACTCAACCTTAAGGGCGCTAAATTCGCAATCCTCGGATTCGGAAACGCCGGAACATATGCAGCAACGCTTGCCGAGGAAATGTTCGGCGGAAAAGTCGTAGCCGTCACCGATTCGAAAGGCGGTATCTACGATGAGAAAGGTCTCGACATCAAGAAGGTCTCCGAGCACAAAGCAAAGACCAAGTCCGTTGTCGGATACAACAAATTAAAGAAGCTCACAAACGAAGAAGTCCTTGCACTGCCGGTCGATGTAATCGTCGCAGCAGCACCCGATGAGGGAGCAATCAACGAGAAGGTTGCAAAGACAATCAAAGCAAAGGTAATCTGTGAACTTGCAAACGGACCGACCACACCCGAAGGAGATAAAGTCCTCTACAAGAACGGCG
>JAFPWZ010000045.1 GCA_017412625.1 Methanomicrobium sp. | reverse complement strand
GAAGATGCTCTGCGAGAAGCATGAGGTTGCAGGCGTCGTTACGCGGGCGGATAAGCCGAATAAGCGCGGCAATAAGATTCAGTTCTCGCCCGTAAAGGAGTTTGCGCTGGCGAAAGGCATTCCCGTTTTTCAACCGGAGAATCTGAACGATGACGGCGTTTTCGAGGCGCTGTCGGATCTTAAGCCGGAGTTGTCGGTTGTTGTCGCATACGGCATGATTGTTCCCGACCGACTGATAAATATGCCGCTTCACGGGACAATCAATATTCACGGTTCTCTTCTCCCGCGGTATCGCGGGGCTGCGCCCATGCAGTATTCCGTTCTCAACGGCGATTCGGAAGCGGGTGTGTCGATTATGTATATCACGAGGGAGCTTGATGCCGGCGATGTTATTCTGCAAAAGTCCATACCGGTGGGTGCGGACGAGACCTTCGGCGAACTCCATGACCGTCTGTCTGTTCTCGGCGCCGAAGCGCTCGAGGAGGCAATAGGACTTATCGAGTCGGGGAATGTGAATGCGGTGCCGCAGGACAGCAGCAAGGCTACGTTTGCGCCCGCGATCTCGAAAGAGGAGTGCGTCATCGACTGGTCGTTGCCCGCAGAGCAGGTTCACAATCGCATCAGAGGTCTTTCCCCGATTCCGTGTGCAAATACGCATTTCTCCGATGGCAAACTTCTGAAAATCTACAGAAGCGAGATTGTGAGATGCGCTACTGATTCCGTGGTTGCCGGCGAATCTGGTCCTGCCGTTTTCGATATCGCGGGTTCCGATTTTGCCGACGCTGATTGCGGCACGGTTATCGGCGTTATCAGAAAGAAGGGGGCTGTAATCAAATGCGGTACCGATGCCGTGTGTATCACTTCGGCAAAACCCGAGGGTAAGAAGGAACTTCCCGGATTTGAGCTGATAAACGGACATTACCTTAAGGTCGGCGACAGGTTGATCTGAAGGGATTATGTACATTTATATAATAGGAGTTCCAAGTCTATCATTACCCCATAAACCGAACGAATAAACAGATTCTATTTAGTGCGCCGATTTTCATATCCGCATCCTGTGCTGTATACTGTATACCCCGCAGTTTTAAGCTGTTATGATATGATACGTTCCGGCGTTGCCGAATAGAATAAAGGGTCATTTTTGAGTTCAGTTAGTTTTCTTAGCTTTTTGCTTGTGTTTGTTTCGTCAGTTTTTTATTGTCTGTTGCAGTTTTGTGAGATATTGTGAGTTTGTTTATTTCCGGTTATTATTTGTTCATTCTTTGTTTATGTGATATTTTACCCCGATTTCGTCAAGGACTTCAAGAACAGTTTTTTTGACATTATCGGGATCCTGTCCGGTCTTGTAATCACGGTCGAGTTTTTCGCGGCAGGCGCGTCTTATGTATTCCATCGAAGATATTCCGAGGATTTCCGCGGCCGAGTCTATCTCTTTCTTCATGGATTCGGACATCCTGACCGTTGTTTGCGCCTGTTTAAGTTCCCTGACCATTGTATTCTATAACATTATTCTGATTTAATATATTATAGTATGCAATATAACATGTATAATAAAATATATGGGATATTATACAGTTTTCTATTCTTTTCGTATCAGTCAGATTATCTCGATGAACGGACGCACAAAATTCACTATCCTTAAGGAATGCGGGTAAAAAAGATTTCACATATTAATGTGGATTATTTGTTTATGTGATATTTGATTCCTATTTCGTCAAGGACTTCAAGAACAGTTTTTTTGATATTATCGGGGTCCTGTGCTGTCTTGGAATCGCGGTCGAGTTTCTCGCGACATGCACGTCTTATGTATTCCATTGAGGATATTCCGAGTGCCTCTGCTGCCGCGTCTATGTCTTTCTTCATTGATACTGCCATCTTGACCGTGGTTTGTTCTGTTTTTCGTTCCTTGACCATTTGCTTATTACATTGACCGAATTTGATATATTTTGATGGAAAACAAAGAATACCAAAGAAAGTCATTTATGAATATGACTGCGGAATATTCACACAGTCGGTAGATTTTAAGATTGGATAATTGCTTACCCCGCACCGCCCGTCACCCTTTTCACAAACCTCTCCGCCAGCTTCTTGAACTGCCTTACGAAAAGTCCTATGAGGACAGCGGAGGCAACCGTTCCCTCGCGTATGCCCAAAAGTGCTGAAAATGCCGCAAACGAATATATAATGCCGAGCGTGACAAGAGTTACATCGATGGCTATCTTTGTCCTCTCCAGAGGTATGTTGTATTTCTGAAATGCCGCAAGCATAAGACCCTCGGATGCCATCACGAAGACACGCGGCGTTATCTGAAGGCAGATGCCGATGGCAAGAATAATACAGCTTGCGATAAGAACGACCCACTGCATAAGGTAGCCCTGCGGCACTATCCATGAGCAGAGGAGGCAGGCAACGTCAATGAACATGCCGAAGACTATCGTGACGGGAATCTGGAGTAGGGAGAGCAGATAGAACTCACGTTTGAGGATGAGAATTTCGCCGGCCAAAAACCCCGTATGCAGAATTATGGTAAGCAGGCCCAGGGATATCGGCATGCCGAGACTCAGGACGTAAGGCAGCGACGAAATGGGGGATATACCCATATCCGCCCGCACCGAGAGTGCAATGCCGATTGCCATAAGGAATAAGCCCGCAACAAAAATGCAGTAGCGTATGAGAAGTTTCTTTGACGGCAGTCTCATCTGTATATCTTACCCGATTACTT
>JAFPWZ010000044.1 GCA_017412625.1 Methanomicrobium sp. | reverse complement strand
TACGAGTATGTTATTCTGGGTGTTCAGACCACGCTTCCCCTTCATCACGCGATTATGAGCAGCCCCGAGTTTATCTCCGGCAATACTCATACGGGCTTCCTGCAGGAAGAGAATATTCAGAAGAATCTCTCGCGCTATCTGAGGGACGACGAGGCAAGGATGCAGACGCTTGCGGCATCGCTCAGACACGGCAAGGAATCTGCGGCGATAACGGCGGCAGTCAATGTCTACATCCGCTCGCAGAATCCGGATTCGTAAGAATTCAAATCATTTTTAAAATTTTAACACTTTTACCGCATTTGGCTCATTTTGCTCATTTAGCTCATTAATTCAATTTAACTTATTTACCCCGTTTATTTCAATTACTCTTTTCGAATATTGATGCCGTTTTTAAAAATAAAACGATATTCCGGTATTGTTACATAATGTAACAGATCCTCCGCACACCAGTTACAAATTGTTACATAACAGGAAAGGCACTGAGCAATACTGTTACAAATCGTTACTTACGGCATTTCATATTGCTCATATTGCATATCCTATCTCCCGCTGTTCAGCCGGAATATCAAAATAGGAGAGAAAAAAGTATTGAAATCGGGTTGATTAATTTGGTAAATTGAGTATATTGAGTGAATCGGATCGGCAGATCTTACGCTTTCCACTCGTTGAAGATCTTTGCAAGAATCTCGATACCCTTCTGAATTTTATCGGGCGAAGAGTTGGAGAAGTTGATCCTCGCAGTATTGTCGCCGCCGCCGTCGAAGTAGAACGGATTGCCTGGTAAGACCGCAAGATTCTGCTCCATGGCAAGCTCGAAGAGCTTCATCGAGGACATGCCCTTCGGTAGCGTCAGCCAGACGAACATGCCGCCCTTCGGGTAGGTGTGCTTTATCGTCGACGGGAAAAGCTCATCCATCAGCTTTACCATGAGATCGCATCTCTCTTTGTAAACGGCGCAGATATTCGCTATCTTGGCGTCGATGTCGTTGTCGGCAAGATACTGTGCGATGATCCTCTGCGAGAGATAATTCGAGTGGAGATCCGCCGCCTGCTTCGCGGTCGCAACCTTGTCGATAATCTCCTCGGGTGCGCAGACCCAGCCCATTCTCATGCCGGGCGCGACTATCTTCGAGAACGAACCCGTCATGACGCCGTAATCCGGCAGGTATTTCTTCACCGGCGCAAGCACCTCGCTCGTGAACTTCAGTTCGCCGTAAGCGTCATCCTCGATGAATATCGTATCGGCGTCATTGAGAATCCTTGCGATCTCCTTTCTCCTTTCGGTCGTGTAGGAGATTCCCGACGGATTCTGCGAGTTCGGGATGCCGTAGAACAGCTTCGGGCATTCCTGATCGATAATCTGTGAAAGCTGATTCGTGTCGGGACCGTCGTCGTCGAGGTCAACGGCGAAGAACTCCGGCTCGTAGAGTGAAAATGACTGGATTGCACCGAGGTATCCAGGTCTCTCGAGTAAAACGGCATCTCCCTTATCGATGAATATTTTTCCGAGAAGGTCAAGAGACTGCTGTGACCCGTTGGTAATAAGTATCTCGTTCGGAGTTACGTCAAGACCGTAGCGCTTATTGTAGCGGTCGGCGATAAACTCGCGGAGCGGCGGGTAACCTTCCGTCGTGGAATACTGCAGGACATTCGAACCGTCCTCGCGGATTACTTTTTCAGCCGCCTTTCCGATACCGACCGTATCAATCAATGCAGGATTCGGAAGACCGCCGGCAAAAGATATGACTTCGGGTCTTTGAGTGACCTTTAGGATTTCTCTTATGAAAGACTTCGGCGTCTTCATTATCCTCTGTGAAAATCCATATTTCATAAATATTTTTCGACGCTTTGAAAGATATATTTATCCGAAATTTATTCAAAATCGCCGTTACACACAGGAATTTATCGGCCCGAATCCCTTATAACGGGACTCATAATTCATTACCATTAAGGCAACAGAATACAAACCAAATAGACTACTCAGGTGACAGTATTGGTATCATCCGCATTAGTACCGAAAAAAGTCTTCTTCACTTCAGGATCGGGGGCACACAAAGACAGACTGACGTCCTTTGAGATGGCGCTGAGAAAAGCGTCCATCCACTGCTATAACCTGGTCGAGGTCAGTTCCATACTTCCGCCCAAATGCCGGATTGTTTCCAGACAGGAAGGTCTGAGCGAGCTGATGCCGGGAAGCATTGTCTTTACGGTCATCTCGCGCCTCTCGTCCAACGAACCCGGAGCCAGGATTACATCCGCAATCGGCATGGCAATACCGCAGGATCCCGAGACGGACTGGGGATATTTCGCGGAATATCACGCATACGAGGAGTCAAAGGAAGAGGCGGGCGCTTATGCCGAGATGATTGCAAAAGAGATGTATGCGGGAGTTACCGACAAGGTTCCCGCCAAAACCATGAATATTTCCGAATCGGCAACGGTACCCGCGGACGGCAGCTGGACAACGACGGTCGCCGCCGCCGTTTTTATAATCTGAAAAGATTTTGCTGATATTCAGGGTTTCCCGGCAGTATCAGCCCGTGAATCATCATCTTCTTTGATACCCACAATATAATTACAGGCGACATCCGCGTTTTTATAGTTTGTACAGCCGTAAAAAACGTTCTTTCCCTCATTATTCACCCTTACAACCAGATAACCGTCATCGCAGTTGGGACACTTCATAATGTCTTTTTTGTGCTTTTTGTCATTGGTCATAAAATTACAGACTTCGGGATCATTTGTGCAGATGTACAGACTCAGACCGTAATTTTTGTTATACTCATACTTAAGAGGATAACCGCATACAGGACAATATGTCTTCAATGGGTCAATCAGGTTCATATTTATGTTATCGGGTACGGAAAGATGATGTTCCTTGATAAGTTCAAGAATAAATCTTGATGGGCGCGTTTTCGGGAAGGTAACATATACCCTGTTTATAGTCCTCGTTAAAGCAACGTAGAACAACCTTCTCTCTTCTGCAAAAGGAATCGTTACATCCTCATGAGTCACCAGCTTAAAAATAGGATCCTCTTCAATCTGACATGGGAAACCAAACTTACCTTCCGAGAGGTTTAGCAGAATTACATTATCGCGCCCCAATCCTTTTGCCCGATGCACGGTCATGAAATCAATCTTTACATCAGGATACTTATAGCAGCAAACTCTTTTGAAGCCGTCATACGAGAAAAGACCTGACTTTAACAAATTGTGAATATCAAAGTTGTATCTGCCGACAATAAGAATCGTGGAGTCCTGACCGAATTCATCAATAATATCTTCGATTATCTCGATAACCCTTTTTCCGAGATTAATCATAGCAGTTGACGTATTATCATAGGGGCAAAGAACTATCGGATTTGATATCCTCTTTGGAGAGATGAGGTGCTTAGTAATCTGACTGCTGTTCTTTTTAATGAAACTGCCTGCAATATCAATCAGTTCCTGCGAGTTCCTGTAAGTATGATTGATGAAAAGTTCATTGCCAGAACCCATTATCTCAATAAATTTCAGGAACAGAGTTATGTCCGCACCCGCGAAGGCAAATATCGACTGCCAGTCGTCGCCGACCGCGACAACTTTTGCATCGGTGATATCGGCAAGCCTCTTTGCAAGATTAAATCTCTGTTTTGCAACATCCTGAAATTCATCGATTATGACATATTTGTAAGGCAGTTTATTGCCGGAATCCTTATACTCCTGAAGGAATTCATATGCCTCGTTTATCATATCGGCAAAATCAACCTGATTTGAAGCACTGAGATATTCCTGATAATAATCATAAACAGGCTCGGCAATGTCCAGAAATAAGAGAGTTCGTGGATTTTTGTTTGCACGCAACCGTTGAAAATCATTCTTGGAAAATCCCGCGGATTTGAACAATTCAATAAATCTTTCCAGAAAGAGAATGAATTTAACTACGTATTTCTCTTTGTCAGTTTCTACAAGTTTGTCATATACCTCATTGAGATCTCTGAGCTTCAGAGTAAATCCATTTTTCTCCAGAACCTCACGCAGATGATCAATCAACGATCTTCCGTCATAATAAGCCGACCATGTTTCAAGAAGTGCAGTCTTGTTCTTCTTGTGAAGAGCGCGCTTATCGAATATGGATCGCTTATATTTTGCAATTTCGGCAGGCTTGAATCGATCATTTTTAAAATTCTGAGACAGCCCGTAATGTTCCAGATAAGCAACGTGTTCCCCCTGCCAAATATAGAAATCAGGAGTGTACATCTTGCCCGATCCTGGTAAACGTTGAGGATACGGTTTTTCATACTCATAATCGATGCTGTACAGATACAGGAAATTGGCAATCTGAACTTCCTGAATTGACCTTAAGAATTCGCCGGTAATTGTCTTGTTTTTTGCCTGTCTCTGAGTTGCAACAGCACGGACATAATCTCCAAGACGATCTTTGAGCGTCTGAAAGGTCTGAGCCGCTTTCCAACGGTGATATTCAGCCAGATTTTCAAACGAAAAAACATCGTTTGGCAGGTCAAAGTAAAATCCAAGGAATAATACCAAATTTTTGAGAAGTTTTTTGTCGTAATATATCTTTGATACGAGAATGTCGGCGATTCGCTTTCGCGCGCCGATGCAGACGGAAGGAGTCGGGCTGCCGTAAGTTGATCTGATCTTTCTGATTATATCAAAAGCAAAGGAATGAATTGTAGATACTTTGACACCGGTAAGTCCGGCTCTTTTCTGAATCCTGTTTTTAAGTTCATTGGTAGCTTCATTTGTGTAAGAGATGACTACTATATCTTCCTGTCTTATTCCTTTTATTTCTACGAGATACTTCACTTTAGCAGTAATTGTTGTGGTCTTGCCCGCACCCGCACCCGCTACAATAAGGCAGTGATCATCATCCGTAACTATAGCTTCCCTCTGATCATCATCAAGAGTCAAGCCCGGCTCTACATCATTGAGAACATTATCAAAATAATTTTTGTACTTTTCAAGAAGTGCTTTTGTTTCGCTCTTGTCATCAGACACAGTATTTTTTGAAACGGAATCCGTCTGAGCGCTGTTTAAAGTGACACAGACTTCTTTTCCGGTTTCAGACTCTTCAGATGATTCATATTCGGATTTACCGGCAGGTTCTTTGGCAGTTTTGTATTCCGGATTTTTCGCGTATTTTTCATAATTCGGAAATGTTCGGATAAAGTTATTGAGTTCTTCGGGATATACCGACAAACTGCTGCTTTTCTTAAGAACGAAATTATAAACCGATTCGTTGCTCAATGACTGGAAATAAGGAAGATACTCATCATATATGACCATAGCATCTTTAGGATTGTCAGCATCGGCATTTTCGGTATCACTATGATAGGAACGGATAATCTCGGATATATGTGTGTAATCCAATAATTTCCCTGCTTTTTTATCGGTGGATTCGGATTGCTTAGCCTTATCGCTTAGATACACATCACAGGTCTGACATTTATCTGCCCCTCCCGATTCTTTACAGATTTTGCAAATTTCACGCATCAGTATTGTTTCCTAAAATACTATCCATATTATCCAAAATGAAAATCTGAGCATTTCGTGAGTAAAAACAGCCCAGATATTTCCTGCCGTTATACTCCCGCTCTTCTGTCCCAATACCAATGAATTGACCTTCATTAGTAGGCAATCTCTGATATCTGCCCGTATCAGCATTAGTTTTTTTATACATCAGTCCTTTGTCCGTTAACCAATTAAGTATTTGATTGGCTGAAGGAATCTGCATTGATTTATCATTAATGGAATTGCGAATATTCGAAACAAATCGCGAAATAGATATATTTTCATCAGAAAGAGCTTTACTCCGTTGCTCTTCCGTGATGTGAAACGGTATCTGAGGTGCATTTGACCTAGCGACTTTTTCCTCGTTTGTCAAAAGATCATCCAATATCTTTGAGACGAAAAAGAAACTGCGGGCGAGGTTTACGTCATTCAGAATAGTATCGTCTGGAAGTTTCCCGCCGGTGAAGGGATTTCTCCCGAATGCAAGATCTTCCATTATCTTCTTTGTTCTTTCAATATCGGCTTTATCCATACCCTCACCCAATGATAAAATAGAATTGATCTGTGAAATGATAACTTTATGGATCTATTGTAAAATGCAATAGGACATTAACTGTTTTTCTCTTACATAAAACACTCCACACTACGAAAACTATATAGAATATATAACAAATATATATCCTATCCGACAGTGCGATTCAATCTGCGGGAAGTGTGAGCAATGGAGATACGAAAAGTTCAGAAAACGGGCGGAGCCTCATATATCATATCGCTGCCGAAGGACTGGGTAAAGGCATCGAAGATACAAAAGAACGATCCTCTGGGGCTTATCGGCCAGCCCGACGGATCGCTTACGATTACGCCGCATATACACGGAAAGGTTGCCGAACGCGTCAAAATAATCGACTTAAAAGATATCGACGACTGCGAATACCTCTACCGCCTCCTGATTGCCGCCTACGTAACGGGATTCAGCACAATAAAGATAACGACGCCGTCGAGGATACCCTCATTCGCTCACAAAGCCGTCAGAATGTTCATTCAGGCATCCATCGGTCAGGAAGTCTCGGAGGAGACCGAGAAGAGCATGACGATAAAGGATCTCTTAAACCCGGGGGAGATGCCGTTTGAGAACGTAATCTCGCGAATGCACGTAATCATTGAGGGAATGCTGAACGACGCCATATACGCGCTCAAAACAAAGGACAGGGAGCTTGCCGAAGATGTGATATTCCGCGACCGCGACGTGAACAAACTCTACTGGCTCATGTCGCGGCAGTACAACCTTCTCCTCCGAAATGTCTCGCTTTCGCATGAAATGGGCATGAATGTCGAGACCGCTCTTCACTATATGCAGATAGCCCGCGTCATAGAACGAACCGGCGATCAGGTCGTGCAGATAGCGGAGAACGTCCGCAGCATGATTTTTCTGTCGACGGAGAAGAAGACAAGCGAGATCTTCCAGACGCTTGCCGCCGAAGCCATGGAAATATTCAAAGCGGGTGTGGACTCCTTCTGCAACAGGAACGTGACGCAATCCCAGCAGATCTATGAAAGAATCGGCAAATACTACCGGCACTGCGACGAATCGAGCAAACAGCTCATCGAGTCCGCCGGCGGTCAGACCGCGGGAATAATCTCAATCGCATATATCATCGACAATCTGAAGAAGATAGTGGAGTATACTGGCGTAATCTGCGAATCGGCTATAAACTACGGCATTATGGCGCAGGACGCGGATGCGGATACGAACGCGGCACCCTGCGCCGACCCTGCAAATCGACGGGGTTGATGAGACTTTTTTGACACGCCCGATCCGATTCACGATGCCGCCGGCAAAAATACGCCGTTTCCGTTGAGATTATCTATATATTAATCTATAGATTATGTCGTAAGAATATTGAAAATGCGCATATCTATAAATAACACACACCGCAACCTGTTATTATGAAAGCAGTCTCAAAGACAGGCTACACCGAGAAAGAGATCTCGGACATGCTGAAAAGAATCGAAGCCGACAACGTAAAGTTCATCCGCCTTCAGTTCTCCGATATTCAGGGACAGATCAAAAACGTCGCAATCCCGCAGATTCAGGCGGAGAAAGCGTTGACAGACGGCATCTCCTTCGACGGATCGTCAATCGAGGGTTTCTCGCGTATAGAAGAGTCCGATATGGTCCTGCGACCCGATATCGCGACATACGCACTGCTTCCATGGAAACAGAACGGCGGCGTAAAAGAAGCCCGTTTCATCTGCGACGTCTACAAACCGAACGGAACGCCGTTCGAGGGCGACCCGCGATATATCCTCAAGAAAGCCATGAAAGAGGCTGAAGATATGGGATACACATTCAATACGGGTCCCGAACTCGAGTTCTTCCTCTTCAGAACGGTCGACGGCGAACCGAGCCTTGAATTCAAGGATCACGGCGGATACTTCGATCTGGCACCTACCGACAGTGCCGAGGACGTGCGCCGCGACATCGTCATTGCACTTACCGATATGGGCTTCGTTGTCGAGGCATCCCACCACGAGGTCGCGAAATCCCAGCACGAGATCGATTTCAAATACGGAAATGCGCTTCAGATGGCGGACAATGTCGTCACTTTCAGGTTCGTCACGAAGACGATTGCGCTTGCAAACGGCATGAACGCGACCTTCATGGCAAAGCCCGTCTACGGCATAAACGGAAGCGGAATGCACACCAACTGCTCTCTTTTCAAGAACGGCGAGAACACCTTCTACGACGAAAATGCACCGCTCCAGCTCTCCGATACCGCACTTCAGTTCATCGCCGGCGTCTTAAGCCACGTAAAGGGAATCACGCGTGTCGCAAATCCGACGGTAAACTCCTACAAACGCCTTGTCCCGGGATACGAGGCGCCGGTTTACATCTCATGGAGTGCGTCCAACAGGACGGCGCTTATCCGCGTTCCGGCACCCCGCGGCAAATCAACGCGTGTCGAGCTTCGAAGCCCGGACCCGACCTGTAACCCGTATCTTACCTTCGCCGCAATCCTCGTCGCAGGACTTGAAGGCATAAAGAAGGAGATGCAGCCGCCGGCGGGCGCCAACCAGAACATCTTTGCAATGTCTGAGGAGCAGAGGGACGAGGCACATATCGACACGCTCCCGGGATACCTCATCACCGCAAACAAATACTTCGTGGAGGACAGCCTTATCTGCAATCTCTTCGGAGAGCATGTCGTTAACAGTATAGACAGCATGGCAAAGATTGAGTGGGATGCTTTCAGAACCACGGTCCACCAGTGGGAAATCGATCAATATCTCACAAGATATTGATACTATTAAATTTTTTAAACATAACTATTGACCCATAATTGATTCACAATAAACAATCTTTCCATAATCATTTCATTTTCAGTTCATTTTCCCGATTCGCCGTTGCGGAATTATAATAAGGACGAACAGAAGTTATTATACGCAAAATAATACAATATTTAATAACTGCAATTGTAACATATCCCATATCCCAAAGGTTGAGGAAATATGAGCTTTATCAGATCGGAAAGAAAATGCGTTGAAATCCTGAGAATCCTTAAAGAACATCAGGAACCGATAGGTGCAAAACGTCTCTCCGAGCTTATGTCCGAGCACGGATTCACCCTTACCGACAGGGCCGTCCAGTATTACCTAAGCTACCTCGACGAGATGGGATTCACGAAAAAAATCGGCAACCACGGCCGCGTTCTGACATCGGCGGGAATTGCCGAGACGGAACGTGCACTCGTCGACGAAAGAATAGGATATGTCATCTCAAAACTCGAACGTCTGGCGTTCAAGAGCAATTTTAACCCCGAAACGGGAAAGGGCAATGTTGCCTACAACCTCTCCTGCCTCCCCGAATCGCAGGTCGATGACGCAATCAAGGCCTTTGACGAGGTAATAAGCGAAAAGATCAGCTTCTGCTCGTCGTATAAGATAATAGACGACGATCCGCGCATTCCCGAAGGACAGACGGGAATAATCACGGTCTGCAACATCACGATGGACGGCATTCTCCAGAATCACGGCATTCCGGTCAAGATGACGTTCGGCGGCACCATGGCGGTCGCCGACCGAAAACCCACAGGGTTCGTCAATCTGATAGGATACCGCGGAACCACGGTCGACCCGCTTATTCTGTTCATAAACGCAGGCCACACATCTATAGATAAGGTAATAAAGACAGGAAACGGCGTCGTCCTCGCAATCGTCAGAGAAGTCCCCGACGCCGCGGTGCCGACCGTAAACAACATAGCCGACGCAATGAAGGAATACGGGTTCATGTTCCCGATTGCAACAGGTTCGGGAATTTACAATGTCAGAGCCGACCCCTACAGGACATCAATCATAGCATACAGCGGAATGAATCTCATAGGTCATGCCGTGGAAAAAGGGCTTGATATACGCACCGAACTCGGAGCGGGAAACATTCCGTTCTCTATTTTTGAATAAACAGGTATTGACGGGTAACGGTAATCAGATACCGGCATAAGAACCGGTAACAGGATATCGGCAGATATCGGTAATAAGGCATCGTCAATCTGCTATCGGCAATCAGTTATCGGTAATCCGGCATCAATAATCGGAGATCAGCGAAAAATTCGAGATATCCATGAGACCTTTCATGGACTGGACCTCCGCCCATCTTCCCGTCTCTTTGAAAGCGGCAATCGGATTTGTGCCGCCGATCATCGCTATTCCCTGATAATTTGTATTGACGGGCACACCCAGAAGTTCGGTGTTTGGGGCGCCGACATCGAGGACACCCGTAAATCCTGCGGCAATAAGGTCGTCCAAGACCTCAAAGACCGCGGATTCCGACTCCATATGACATTCGCGGACATTGCCGGTTATCGTGCCGCTGCCGCCCCCGATTACTTCCCCGACCGAGGTGCTCCCCTGCGATATCATGACGGTTATGGGATCGACGGTCGTGTATTCATACTGTATAATGGCGGTAAAACGGCGCGGAATAAGTTTCTCGACCTCAACGAGACCGCCGCCGATGGGGTTGACGTTTATTCCCTTCTGATAGAGCAGAGAGTCAAGAATAAGACTGCACAGCGTGCAGATACCGCAGTAGCCCTCCGGAATCACAAAACCGTCAATCTTCGTGCCCGAAGGCGCAAAAATAACCCTGTCGCTGACGCAAAGCCCTGTTGCGTATGCGTCCTTGAAGATCTTTATCGCCGATTCCGTGTCGTCCGATTTTATCAGCGAAAGATTGTATATGACCGAACCCGTGTTCTCAACGGGATTGTAGGTCATATCGAGGGCGTTTTCTTCAATCTTGTGATTCAGAAATTTCAGGGGTCTCTGCATATTATTCTATAGTTTTTGGGTTTATACGTAAAAAAGTTATAGAATCGGGGGTCTCCGTCCGCGAACGGTAAGTTCTATATTACGCCAGCACATATTTTAGCTTGATTAACATGAGTGACGAGATGAAAAAAGACCTTAACTATGCCGAACTTTCAGCGACTCTGAAAGAAATCCTGAATCTGGAAGCCTCGCCCGTCGCCGTCAAATTCGCCAAATCGCCGGAGGGCATCCCGCAGGGCGTTCCCGCGATTGACGAAGTCACAAGGCACTGCCAGATGGTTGCCAAAGCCGGTCGCGAGGGTAAGATATTCTATGCTACCGCGGATAAACACTCCTGTGCGGGCGGAAGCTGGGCACTCGGGCTTAAAAGCCTCTCACCTTCGCTTCAGACCGGCGAATTTTACTTTAAACTCGGCAAATACAGTTCATGGGCATCCTGCATGAGGACAATCAAAAGCGTCCCTCACTGCGAATTAATCGGCTCGAACGAGCCGCCGAATTATGCAACTGTTTATGCGCCGCTGGATAAGACGCCGTTTTCGCCCAACGTCGTGATTATCACCGCAAAGCCGGTCATGATGCTGAAGCTTGCCCAGGCGATTGTCTACAAGTCCGGCGGCAGGATCAACTCCGAGTTCTCGGGAATTCAGTCGCTTTGCGCGGATGCCTGCGCACAGCCCTATCTCACGGGTAAGCCGAATATCTCGCTCGGATGCGACGGTTCAAGGAAGTTCTCCGGCATTGCCGATGAACTCATGGTCATGGGTATTCCGGGCGAGTGCCTTGAGGATATTGTCGAGGCACTTCCGATTGTCGCCAACGCACCGGGTTCAAAGACGAAGAAATAATCCTTTCTTCGTTTTACTCATTTCCTCTTTTTTAAAGGCATTTTGAAGGCATTTCTTTAAAACACTTTAAAGCATAATTTAAAGGCATTTTCACGACCGACGGCATCGGCTTACCGGTATTTTCACCGATTATTACTTTCGCACCGCACGCCGTTTGTATAAATACCGTGCAGTGCAATCTGTGATTGTGTAAGGACATGAATTCGGATGAAAAAGTTCCGTTATGACAGTGCCTGCACAAAATCAGACAGATCAACCGTCAATCTACAAATCAACAATCAAAAAATCAACAAATCAAAGATCAACAATTCACTGAATCACCGAAAAATCATAGAGTAAAAATAAAAGTCTCAAAGATGATTCATAAAAGACTCCTAAAAGACTCTCCGGATTTAAGAAAGTTTGAGAGATTTCTTTAATAATCCGGAATTATCGGGAATCACAGAATTTCAGATAGAGTTCCTCAAAACCCCTTAATTTAATGAAATCATACATTTTTAATGCTCTGCGGCGACAGAATCAATATTTTCTGCCGCTTTATGAGTTCACGGGTTACTTGACTTCCGTTTTACTCAATTCAAGTATTCCGTAATTCC
Organism: Methanomicrobium sp.; assembly: GCA_017412625.1. Taxonomy (GTDB): domain Archaea; phylum Halobacteriota; class Methanomicrobia; order Methanomicrobiales; family Methanomicrobiaceae; genus Methanomicrobium. The sequence goes on along the minus strand of JAFPWZ010000044.1, from coordinate 734 downwards.
GTTATCCCGTGATTCAATTATTCCCTTATTCAGCCGATTGAAATGCTTCCGTTACCGTTTCAAGCCGCTTTGCTTCCGTTGCCATGCTTTTTAGATATTTCTCGATTAATACACGTTCATCCGCGGCTTTAAACCACTCAATCACCCTCAATCCGAGCGCGGCTACAAGCGGTTCCGGGGAGTCTATCGGGAATTCGTGCATCATGTTCTCGAAGAGCGTCTCGGTAAAGACTTCATGGACTTTTTCGGCGACATCGAGTCTTGAGACCACTTCTCCGGTTACGTCATCGACGATACAGTATTTATTGGAGCGCACGGCTGCGAGATGCTTATAGAGTGTCTGACCGCAGGTCTTGCTCTGAACGTAGATCAACGAGTTAATGAGCCAGCTTTTGCGGTTTAACTCGGCGTCGGTGAGTTTTTCGCTCAATACTCCGCGAAGAGCGCTGTAGATACATTCCGTGCAGATATTGAGACTGCGCAGCTCCCGAAGTATTGAAACTTTTTTCGTCAGGGAACCCGTCGCCTCCTCGAACCGACTCGAATTCAGCACGTATTCGCAGAATCCGGGTTCGGTAAGGATGATATTCTTCTTCTGTACGTTCTTTACGCTGCTGCTTATCTCGTATGTGAGGAGATATTTTTCCTGCATGTTCTTTACGAGGTTAAATACGGTGGACTGCGGTCTGTTCATCGATTTCGCCAGGCTGTAGACCGTATGCCTCTTCGGGGAT
>JAFPWZ010000043.1 GCA_017412625.1 Methanomicrobium sp. | reverse complement strand
GGAATCATATGCATGAACCTCATCGATTATCACGATATTTCTTACGGCACCAAGTAGCATCATAGACTGATGCTTTTTAGGAAGAACGCTCATCAATATCTGATCGATAGTGCCGACACCCACGGATGAAAGAAGAGATGTCTTATTGTTATTATGGATCCATCTCCCGTCATAATCCGAGACATCATAACGCGACAAAATCTCCATATACTTCTTTGAGGACTTTCGACTGCCGTGTGCAAGAACATAAGAAACTGAATCCCCTCCGGCAAACAACTTCTCATAGAAAGGAATTCCCTTCTTATCTGCGGCATCCAATCTGTTATACATCGCATTTGCCGTAGCCATTGTCGGAAGTGCCACATAGATACCGCTGCCGCATCCCGCTTTCATCAGCTTATGAGCCAAAACCAAAGCGGCTTCAGTCTTTCCGCTGCCAGTTGACTCTTCAATAATGAATAGATTCGGTCCCGATGAGACATCCAAACCCTCAACCGCCTTTTGTAAAGGACGCGGATCAAATTCGAAAAGTTCCCGAGTACTGTTCAGATCTGAAACAATAGGCGTAATCAGCCCTGTTTCTGAGATAACAGTCTCGGCAGTCTTCAATGATCTCTCATAGTAATCTGAAAGCGGAATTACCTCATTCGTCCATGCAAAATGTCCTTTTCCTGAAGAGAGCCAATCGGCAACTATACATATACCAGCCAGCATCCATGAGATTCGTTTTACCTGCGCTTTCTCTGAATCAACATATTGGAAGTCCTTAAGGAACATGCTGATTAGTTCATTAAGAAATTCATCTGCATCATCGGTATTTTTATCGCCGAATTTATAACGAAAGGCATCTGAATTTTCCTCGTTAACAGGTCTTCCGTGATGTCCGGCAATAGGCTCCAAAAGAATTTCCAGTATATCTTCGGCATTTTCTCGATCATCATCAGATACACACGAATTTCCGATTAATTTAGAAATTTGAGAATGATACACAGAATTTATCAAAAACTCCTTACCTGCAACTGTATGGTAATACCCTTCATCACTGTCGTTTTTGATCTTTTCCTGAAACGGCTTTGAAAATTTCCCGATATCATGAACCGCGATCAAAAAAGGCAGCAGTCCGGGATTCTTATTGAAAAGAGGTATCTCATCAAACATTGCCGAAAGACGCGGATTGCGCCTGACAAAAGTCTCCCCGCAAGCCGCGGCATCCAGACAATGATATACTACGGGATAATGCTCGGACTTATCGTCGTTTGCTTTACCCCAATATTCGTAGATTTTCTGATTCATATTTTTGCATCCAATACAGGTGAATATGTTTCAAATGGAATTCACCACTGATAAACTATATCCCACGACAATATTTATGCGTTTTCACGCAAATAGTGTAAATAAGATAAATCATGGAAACAATGAAAAAACCATCATACGCAAGACGTGTTCACATAGCCCCTGTGGGTTTTGAGATAGACAGAGTAGTAGAACCGCTGAAGCGCATGGAAGCGGACAAAGTCTATCTGTTTGCCGAAAAAACAGATAAAGCCGAAAAACTGGAACATTTCATCTCCGAAATCAAAAAAGAACTCGACAAACAAGGTGACAAAAAAATTGAACATGAAGAAAAGGGATGGGAATTAAACGAGATTGAACTCTATGCGACCCTCAGAGAATACCGTAAGATAATCGAGAAAGAAGCAGGAAACGATATTTTCATAAATGTATCCACAGGATCAAAAATCCATGCAATAGCAGGAATGATAGCCTCGATGATCTTCAAAAACGGCGCCAAAGAAATAATGCCGTATTATGTCATCCCCGAAGAATACGTAGATAGACCTGCGGACAACGAACAATACACAAGAGGTTGCAGGGAGATCAAAACCCTCCCGAATTACCGCATAGAAAAACCGCCGGATGAGATAATAGATGTCCTTGCCATAATCAGCAGAATCGAAACTGACAATATGCCGGTAACCAAAAAAATCCTAATAGAAGAACTCAAAAAAGACGGCATAAAACTGACAACGGTAAGCGACCAAGACTCAAAGAACAACGCAGGAAAATACAACGCACTTCAGCGAAAATATCTCAAACCGCTTACGGACTGGGGATATATCAAACTCGACGAGAGATCTAAACGACCGCGAATAGAAATCACCGACGAGGGCAGAAACGCACTCATGTTCCTGCGCGATTAAACCCCAATAATACCCCTTTTCTTCAGTTCAAAAAAACATTCCGCACAGGTTTTTGCATCATCGAGCGCATGATGAGAATGAGCAGGCAGCCTGCCGAATAAAATCTCATACAACTCGGACAACTTCGCCCACTTATAACCGTAAGGACCCGGAATCTTACAAAAATCCGCGGATGACTTCATTGTGCAGAACGTCGCATACTTTCCGAAAGAAAAATTACTCCAAAATCGGGACGCCTCATACTCAATTATCCGCGAATCATACTCAAAATTATGTGCGACAACACATCCCGAACCGTCAAGATCATGAAAAAACTCTGAGAGAACATCCTTACAACTGCGACCGAAAGCCCTTGCAGACTCTTCGGTAATCCCGTTTATCGCCGTAGCCTCGGCAGGAACGCTAAAACCGTCTGGAACAATAAGATATTCCTTTTCAAGAATAACATTAAACTCAGAGTCCGCAATAAGCCACCCCAACTGCAACAGCCGCGGGATATGAGTCCCATCGAATAATCCCGTGGTCTCACAGTCAAAGAACAGATACTTCATAGTGGAATCAGACACAACAAAAAATACGCACCATTACATCTTTAAAATATGCCGCACCGAAACTTTCGCATCCCGCATCCTCAAAATAATTATATTAGAGGCATATATCTGTACCTCTAACATTACATATATTCGTTAACTTAATAAAAAGAAATTGCAACACAATTTGTTTATTCTGTCATGAATATAAGCCAGAAATTACACCATCACAG
>JAFPWZ010000042.1 GCA_017412625.1 Methanomicrobium sp. | reverse complement strand
TTCTTGATCTCTTCGCCGAGGTAGGCTTCGGCGTCGACCTTTAACTTCTGAAGGATCATTGCCGAAATTTCCTGCGGCGTGAACTTCTTGCCGTCTATTTCCACGGTCTCGCTTGTTCCCATCTTTCTCTTGATTGAGATGATTGTCCTCTCGGGGTTGGTTACCGCCTGACGCTTTGCGACGTTACCGATAAGGCGCTCACCCTCCTTCGAGAATGCCACTACCGACGGGGTTGTTCTTCCGCCTTCCGCATTCGGAATTACAACCGGCTTTCCGCCTTCCATGATTGACATACATGAATTTGTAGTTCCGAGATCAATACCTAAGATTTTGTTTGATGCCATGTTTTATTCCTCCTTTCCTTTGGATACCGCGACTTTTGCACATCTGAGGACTTTGTCGCCGATGGTGTAGCCGCGAATCAGTTCATCTATTATGATTCCCTCTTTCTCATCAGACGGGACATATGCTATTGCTTCGTGTTTGTTCGGATCGAACTGTGCGTTCATTGAATCAATTGGGGAGATTGAATGATTTTCCAGTATTTTTGCGAGAACTTTCTGAATCTGCACAACACCTTCACGCAATGCCTTCTCATCTGCCGCAAGTGCACGGTCGATGTTATCGACGACGTCCAGAACCTCGATTGCGAAGTTTTCGGTGGCGCGTGCTGCACGTTCACCCGATTCTTTCGCACTGCGTTTTCTGAAGTTGTCGAAATCGGCGGCAAGGCGAAGGTATTTGTCCTTGTATTCATCTACCTGAGCTTGCAGTTCTTCCTCGCGGGTGGGCTTCCTGGCGGTTTCGGATGTCTCCGAAGCCGTATCGGCTGCATCGGCTGCGTTAACCTTACCTGCCCCGTTCGCCGCCGTCTCTTCTGCCTTTGTTTCCGTGTTGCCGGCAGAACCGGCGGCTTTATCCGCGTCAGACTGTTTGTCGCTGTTGCCGGATGACTCCGCGGAGTTCTTCTTCAGTAACTCTTCGGCTTCATCCTTCTCCGACTTTTTCTGATTCATCTCATTTCTCCAATTGTTAACCGTGATTGTTGTGTGATCTTTAGTTCTGCCATAATACATGGTCTGGAGTTCTATATATATGTTTTGATGCTTATGTTTGCAGTTCTATATAATGATTGTTTAATAATTCCACACGGCGTTCCCGGATATATCATCCCTGTTTTGCATAAACAGCGCAATTATGTCCGCAATCCGCACCCGACCCTGCCGCCGAGTGATGCCGCTTTGCAGCTTCCGAAACCCCCCCGAAGAATACGGGCGCGTCCGCGAAGCACACCCACGCACAGGTCACACCGTGATACCGCAATATGCACATTTTATGCGGACAGAAACCAAATGAAAATGTACAATGAAGTATGCACTCCTGTCGGTCTGGGATAAGACCGGCATAGTTGAATTTGCACAGTTTCTGGTCTCCAAAGGATACTCTCTCCTGAGTTCCGGCGGAACGGCGAAAGCGATAGCACAGGCAGGTATTCCGGTAACCGAGGTCTCGGACTACACCGGCGCACCCGAGATGATGGACGGACGCGTAAAGACGCTCCACCCGAAGATCCACGGCGGACTGCTCGGAAGACGCGGTATCGACGACGCGGTTATGGCAGAGCGCGGCATTGAGTGCATCGACATTCTTGCCGTCAACCTCTACCCCTTCGAAGAGATGTCAAAGAAGAACCTGCCGCTTAACGAACTTATAGAGTATGTCGATATCGGCGGTCCCGCAATGATTCGTGCGGCGGCAAAGAACTTCAAGGACGTCGCCGTCGTAATCGACCCCGCCGATTATCAGGGCGTCATGTATAAGATAAACAACGGCGGTCTTTCCGAGAAGGACAGACTGATTCTTGCAAGAAAGGTCTTTGCAAGGATGTCGGCATATGACGGCGCCATCTCGAACTACCTCTACGGACTCGACAACGAACTCCCCGAGGTCTACTCCGTGCAGTTTAAGAACGGCAGAAAGCTCCGCTACGGCGAAAACCCGCATCAGAAAGCCGCAGTCTACGGCACCACGGGCATTGCGGGTCAGATTCCCCTTCAGGGCAAAGAGATGTCGTATAACAACTATCTCGATGTCGATGCCGCCGTCGGACTCCTGAGAGAGTTCGACGAGACCGCCGCCGTTATCGTAAAGCACAACAACCCCTGCGGCGTTGCCCTCGGAGATACTCTTCTTAACGCCTACCTCAGAGCACGCGATGTCGACCCCATCTCCGCATACGGCGGAATCGTGGCTCTTAACCGCGAGGTCGGCGAGGATGTCGCGAAGGAACTGGCATCGACCTTCATCGAGGTCGTAATCGCGCCCTCATACACCGAGAAAGCCCGCGAGATAATGAAAGTCAAGGAGAACATGCGTGTCCTGCTTCTCCCCGAGGAGAAGCCCGTCGAGTCTCTGCGCACCATAGACGGCGGTGCACTCGTTCAGATTACCCCCAAGGAGATTCACGAGGAGTGGAAGGTCGTCTCCGAACGCGAGCCGACCGCCGCCGAGGTTGCCGGCATGAAACTCGCCATGAAGATCTGCAAGCACACGAAGAGCAATGCGATTGTCTACGCAAACGAGAGGTCTGCGCTGGCTATCGGCGCCGGTCAGATGAACCGTGTCAACTCCGCTCAGATTGCCGCGCTGAAGGCTAAAGAGACGAACAACTCGCTCAAAGGCTCGGTTGTCGCATCCGATGCCTTCCTGCCGTTTGCCGACACTCTCGAAGCCGCGGTTGAAGCGGGCGCAACGGCACTTCTTCAGCCGGGCGGATCCATCCGCGATGCCGAGGTTATCGAGTGCGCCAACAGACACAATGTCGCAATGGTCTTTACCGGCGTGCGCTACTTCAGACACTGAAAATCCGATAAATCAAAAAAATCCAACTTTTTTTCGCTCCGTGTTCCGCGTCCGCTTCCTTATCGGACTGCCTGCAAATAGATCGTGTTATATGTTAGCACGGCACACGATAATAGCGATATGTTTGGATTACCTGTTGAGACAGTTCTCGCAGTGGGTGCGGGAATTGCAATACTGACAATATTTCTCATAGTATGGGGTCTGAGATTCAGGGAGCTTGAGGTATGAATTTCGATCCGCTTACAATAGGAATATTGCTCGTTTACGCCGTCGTTCTTATCTATATCGGAAGCAGAACGTCAAAGAAAGTGCAGAACTCCGAAGACTACATCCTTGCGGGACGCTCGCTGGGATTCTGGCTCTTTACGATTCTAATGGTCGCATCGGTCTGCAGCGGCATGACGCTTCTCGGCGTATCGGCGTTCGGATACACTTCGGGATGGCCGGGCATCTGGGAACAGCTCGCGGTTCCGTTCGCGGCATCGTTCGCAATCGTCTTCTTCGGCGCAAAGCTCTACTATATCGGCAAAAAGTCGGGTTATATGACGGTCGAAGACTATTTTGCACACAGATTCGAGAGCCCGCGCGGCATGAGAGCGCTCTCCGCCGTCGCAGGTATAGTTGTTTCACTTATCTATCTTGTCGGACAGTATACCGCAATCAGTATAGTTCTTGTCTGGCTCTTTGACATTGATCACAATATTGCGCTGATAATCGCGGCGGTAATCATCACCATGTATACGGTTATCGGCGGTATGTATGCGGTCTCTTGGACCTCGCTCGTTCAGGGCGGCCTTCTGATTCTTGGCGTTCTTATCATGGCGCCGCTCGTAATTCTCAAAGCCGGCGGGCTCACCCATATCAACGAGGTCATTGCGGGCATAGATCCCAATCTGGTCGAGCCGTTCTTCCCGTCGGCATACGCATCCTATGCTTACTGCACGCCGGAGTTCCTCTTCTCGTTCGTCATCATGCTCACGGTAGGTCTTGCCTGTGCGCCGCATGTCGTCAACAACGTTCTCGCGGTCAAGGATCAGAAATACTTCAAGTGGGTGCCGCTGGCGGCGTTCCTCATCTATCTCGTCGTCATGCTCCTTGTTAAGACCACGGGATTTGCGGTCAGAACACTCGTCGAGGAAGGCTCCCTTGTCCTCCCCGCCGCCGTCAACTCGCAGGATTACGCATTCATGTACGGTGTCGAGTTCGCGTCGCCGAGCGTCTTCATCTGGGCGTTCTTTGCCGTTATCGTCCTCTCCGCCGTCATGTCGACGACGGACAGGCTGATGCTCACAATCGGCACCATGTTCTCGTGGGATATCTACAAGAACATCATAAATCCGAAAGCCAACGACAGCGAGGTATTGAGGCTGAGCAAGATCTGCGTCGTTATCGTAGCCGTTGTCTCGATTGCGCTTGCGATTAACCCGCCCGAGATGCTTGCCTTCCTTATCTGGATGGCAATCGGCGTCATGCTCTCGACGTTTGCGGTCCCCTGCCTTGCAGGTCTTTACTGGAGAGGCGCGACAACAAAGGGCGCCATTGCCTCGGTTATTGTCGGTCTTGTAAGCAGCGGTATCTTCGGTTACTACTACCAGTATGTCGCAAAACTGCCCATGCACTTCTCGATATATTCCCTTGCATGTGCGGCGATTGCGATGGTGGTCGTAAGTCTGCTGACAAAGAAGAACTCCGAGAAGGTCCTCGACGAGACATTCACGGGATTCTTCATCCAGCCGAAGAATCTTCCGCTTAAGAAGAAGACCGATCAGCCGGCAAAGGAACAGACGGAAAACTGAAACAATATTTCCTTTTTTAACCGCATTTCCCGGGTATCGCCCGAATCACATCCGCCGACACCAATCACTTTCACGGTGCAGAGGCTCTTCTTATATACTAATCCGACATACCGTTGAAGTGTCGATGACCCGTGCGAACGGGATTGAACAATATAAACGATATAAACGGTATGAAAGATATGAACGGGGCTGATGAGATCGCTGATGAAACCGCGGGTGCCGGCTCAAAGTCAAGGATAATACTTCATATCGACATGGACAGCTTTTTTGCGTCGGTCGAGATGCGCGAGAACTTCGAGCTGCGCGGAAAACCTGTCATCATCGGCGCCGATCCGCGCAACGGAAGCGGACGCGGGGTCGTGAGCACATGCTCCTATGAAGCCAGAAAATACGGAGTTCATTCGGCAATGCCGGTTTCAAAGGCATATATGCTCTGCCCGCAGGGAATTTTTCTGCCGGTGAACATGCCGCTCTACCGTGAGGTCTCGCATAACGTCATGGAGATTCTCCGCGAATACTCGGATAAGTTCGAGCAGGTGAGCATAGACGAGGCGTATCTGGACGTCAGTCACCTCGGGAGTTTTGCCGCCGCGGAAATTCTTGCGGAGGAGATTCAGCGCCGCATTAAGAGCCACGAACGGTTGACCTGCTCGGTCGGCGTAGGCAAATCGAAGGTTGTCGCAAAGATAGCCTCGGATTTCAGGAAGCCCGCGGGCATTACGATAGTCCCCGCCGAAAAGAGCGAGGAGTTCCTGCGCCCGCTTCCGATAGGCAAAGTGCCCGGTATAGGGAAGAAGAGCCAGAAGGTGCTGACGGATGCGGGAATCGTTACGGTCGGCGATCTGCTCGACTGCGACGTTCAGAAACTTATCTCGATTCTCGGACGGCATGCCGCAGACCTCAAGGAGTTCGCCGCCGGCAACGACTCCCGCGAGGTCGAGGAGAGGGACGGTCAGAAATCCGTCGGACGCGAGCGGACATACCAGGAAGATACGAAGGATATGACGAAGATCCTCGAGACCGTCGGCTTTATCTGCACCGAGGTGCACAGGGTCATCAGTTCAAACGCGCTTTTATTCAGGACGGTTACGGTCAAGATACGCTATACGGGCTTTATCACAAAGACGCGGAGTGTTACGCTGCCGCGAAGCACAAACGACGTCGATCTCATGTACGAGACGGCGGTGGCTCTGATAAATGCCAATCTCGACAGGGAAAAGGCGGTGCGGCTCATCGGAGTCTATGTATCCAATTTCGACTCTCTCAAGGGACGGCAGACGAAGATCCCCGACTGGCTGGAACATTTTGAGAGGATATTCGGGGAGAGAGAAGCTTTTGAAACGGCGGAACCGACCTATACGTCCGAAGCCGTCCATGCCGCCCGTGCCGTGACGAAAACCGCATCCTATCAGGCGGGAATTGTCGCGGACTTCGGGGAGGAATACTTAAGCGGCATCCCCGACGTCTCCGACGGGAGCGATTCCGATTCGAACGGATATTCGGATTCGGCAGGGAATACGGATTCGGTAGGAAATACATATTCGGTCGGTAATTCGGAAAACGGCGGGAAGAAGAGATCACATAAAACGCGGTTGCAGAACTGGTTTTAGGGACGAAAACAGGTTGAAAAAGGAATGAAAACGAAATGAAAAGATTATTGGCTGATTGGTTGATTCAGTTTCTTGCCCCTACCGCGCCTACGCTGTCCTGATAGCGTCCGTTGTAGAGGGTTTTGCCGTCCGTGACCTCGTGCATTATTGCCTGCACACAGCGTTCGCCTTTCTTCAGCAGATAATCTTCGGGTCCCATATTGACAAGGCAGAGTGTCAGATTTCCGCGAAATCCGGGGTCAACGTAGCCGCCGCCGATGAGGATGCCCCTTCTTCCGAACGAGGATCTGCACATGAGTGTCGCGGCAACATCGCCCGGCAGACCTATCTTTTCCATGGAATGAACAAGAGTAACCTCGCCTTTCTTCAGGAGATAATCCTCGCCCGCCCTTAAGTCATAGGATGCCGGCTGCTGTGATTCCTCGCTGTAGGGCTCGAGGATGATACTGCCGCTCTTTATTCTTGCCTGAATGTTTTCCTTAGAAAGAATCATACAGATATCTTATATCGCCGACAAAATAGGTTTTTTTAATTTGAAAAAGGATTTCAGTTCTGCTTCTTTTCCCACTTATAAAGCTCGAGAAGGTCGGAAAGGGTGCCGCCGGACTTTATCTCCGCCCTTATCCTTACCTCGTTCTTGTGAATCTCGAGGGCACGCCTTGCGACCTCGTAGGCACGCTCCTTCGGAACGACGACGACTCCCGATTCGTCGGCAACGATCCAGTCGCCGTTTCTCACGCTCTGACCGCAGCAGCTTATCTCCGCGCCAATCTCTCCGAATCCTTTCGGCTCGCCGGCGTTCGGGCAGACGCCCTTTGCGAACATCGCAATGCCGGTCTCTTTTATGCCGTCGATGTCCCTTACGGCGCCGTCTATGACCACTCCGACAACCCCTTTCGAGACACAGCTCCATGTCGCAAGCTCTCCCCACGGCGCCGCGTCGGTCCTGCCGCCGTTGTCTATCACGATGATCGCGCCCTTATCCGCCTTATCTATGGCTTCGACCGGTTTTGCCCAGTCGCCGGCAATCGTCCTTACGACAAGGGCTTTGCCCGCGACCTTCACATTGCCGCAGTATGAGATAAGACCGCTCATTGCGCCCTTTCTGTGCATGGCGTCGGTGACGTTGGGCGCCGAGACCTGCATGAAGATCCCGTAAATTTCTTCGTCGGCGTCCTTCTGTGCCGTCTTTGCAGTCTTTGCAGTCTTTGCCGTCTCAGATACGGCGTTATCCGAAAGCGTGCCGTAAGCCGCAACCGCCGACTTCTTTATCTCAGCCGCCGCCGCTCTGACATCCGCCGCCTTGGTGATATTGCCGCCGACAAGAAGTATTGAAGCGCCGTTTCTCACAGCCTCGCCCGCCGAGACTGCATCCAGACCGCCCGCGGCACCGATTGGAAGATTTACCTTACCCGCGATCTCCTTCAGGAGCGAGACCGAGTCCATGCCCTTCATCTGCTGGTCGATGCCGACATGCGCAATCAGGATATCCACGCCCATCTTCTCGAGCTCAAGGGAACGTTCCAGAGGATTTCGGACATTGAGGAGGTCGGCGGCGATCTTAACGCCGTAGAGGTTGCCGGCTCTCACCGCTTCCTCGATAACGGAGTTATCCGAGGATGCGAGGACGCAGACGACATCCGCACCCGCCTTTGCCGCCATCTCCACTTCAAGCGTTCCCGTATCGGCTATTTTCATATCGGCAACTATTGTATTGTCGGGAAATTCGCTCTTAAGAGTCCTGACCGCGTTCATTCCCTCGCTCTTTATAAGCGGCGTTCCGACCTCTATCCAGTCGGCACCTCCGGAAACAGCCTCTTTTCCTATCTGCACGGCTCTCTTTAATTCGGTTAAGTCGAGTGCAGCCTGAAGTATGGGTCCTGACATTTGTTACTGATAGATTCAATTCTATATCCTTTAAACTTGTCTATCACATCTTCGGCAATTGACGTATATCGGGCTGCGGCACGATTTGCCGAATGAACAGGGATATAAAAAAGTCAAAAATAAAATACGGATTTTTGAATCCGTCCTTCAATTACTCTTCTTTGTTCAATTACTCTTCTTTGTATTCTTCCATGAAATAGATCTCGTCAAGCTCCTTCTTTGACGGGACCGTGACTTCCGCGGGGTAACCTGCGGGAATCAGCGATATGAGCGTATATGACTCGGGGACATTCAGAAGTTTTCTCACATCTTCCGCATACGGCTTCTTGTCGCCCGCAACCCAGCAGGTGCCGACGCCGAAGGACTGCAAAGCCATGATAATCTGCATGGTGGCGGCAGATCCGTCCTCAATGAAGTATTTGTGATCCTTCTTCGTGAAGACCGCGAAACAGACGGCGGCGTCTTTGATGAAACTGCCGGTATCCGCCATCTCACCGAGTTTTGCGAGGCGCTCTTTGTCCCTGACAACGCCGATAAGCCACGGCTGAACGTTTCTTGCCGTCGGTGCAAGCCTTGCGGCCTCGAGCGTGCTCATGATTATATGCTCTTCAACGGGTGTGTCCTTGTATTTTCGGATGCTCCTTCTTCCTTTGATGATGGTCAGTCCGAGATTTATTGTTCCTGTATGCTCTGACATAGTAATATCTCTGAATGTATATTGAAAAAAAGTTTTTGAATAAAGGATTTAATAAGGGGATGAGGGTCGGACTCCCGCAGAGTTCAGCGGAACAGGCCGCTTATCCACGCGACGAGATTGTTGAATCCGTCCACGAAGACAACGGTCGGGTCGATTCCGAGAATCGGGAAGATGAAGATGAAATACGCAAACGTGCCGAGCATACTGCCGACGTTAGCAAGCGCCGCCACAAATATGACCTTGAACATCGGCACCTGTCTCATCTCAGAGAAAGACTCGGCATCGATAATCTTCTGAAGATCGGAAGCCTTCGGTTTCCTGACTTTTGCCTCGGTTACCGCCGCAAACCAGCCTGCCGCGAGGAACGGGTTGAGCGAGGTCAGCCAAGAGACGCAGAATGCCGTCAGTGCCGAGAGCGGATGACCGCCGGCAAGCAGGGTAAAACCTCCGGCAAGGACGCCGTTTATGATGACCCAGTAAACTACGGCATAGAGAAGAACGTCAATGCCGACACCCGAGAAACCTATGAGCAGGAGTATGAAGGCGAACATTGCGATGATTATGCCGCCGATAATCAGTTTCCAGTTATGACTCTTCTGCTGTGCCGTGAGGGACTCGAACGGCGGCAGAGTCTCGGGCTTCTCAAAGTAGCGCTGAATACCTTTCATATGTCCCGCGCCCACGATTCCCAGAACCCTATCGTGCCTCTGCGAAAGTCTCAGAAGCGAATGCGCAAGGTAGGCATCGCGTTCGTCTATGAGGGCATAGGCGCCGTTGGGCGAGAATTTATGAAACTCCTCGATAGCCATCTCGATGAGGTCTTTGTCCTTTGTCAGAGCCTCGATATCTATTTTATCCTCTTCGTCGTCGCCCTTGCCGCTGATGATCGTTCCCATGAGGGCGTATATCAGCCGCAGTTTCTCAAGGACGGTCATGCCTCTCCAGAAACGCGAGAGCGTTATTCTTATGTCGCGGTCGGCGAGAGCAACCGGTATCTCACGCGCTTCGGCTTCATTGATTGCCGCAAGCATCTCGGCACCGGGCTCAATGCCGACATCCATGCCTATCTTTCGCTGAATATAGGCAAGCATCCACTGCACGAGCGTCTCGTTGAAGTTGCCGCCCTTGAGGATATCGTCCATCTCGGGAGGTTTGCCCTCCTTCTTTATCGCCGCATACCGACCGCGGTCGAGCTCAACCGCGACGACGTCGGGCTGAAACTCTTCGATTGCAAGCTTTACTTCATCGATACTGTTCTGCGAAACGTGAGCCGTTCCGACGAGTCTTATCTCAGACAATTTCTTTTACTCCCTCACTGTCGATAACGCATCTTTTTATGCCGGATTCACGGATTTTCTGAAGGCTTATCTTTGTGTAAACCGATTTTATCTTCATAAATTCCGTGTCTTCGTTCATTTTGCGGGATATCAGATCTTCAGCCTGAATTCCCGCTTCTTCATCGGTAATTTTGTTGCCGTAGCAGAGGCATTCGGATTTAATGAGATTCGTAACCGTGCGGCCGCCTTCGATATCGTCGGCAAGCATGAGCGGATAAGTCCTGCAGATCCACGGTCTGTGCTCATATATTGTGCAGCGGTTATCCGCGCCCTGAAAGACGCAGGATCTGCTGCCTTCGGGGTGCCTTCGTATGCACCAGTCGAATGTGTAGGAAACGCCGTCCTCTTCCAGAAGGTCGGGATACGGCTCGGCAACCTCGTCCCAGGAAAGCCCCGTTGCCGCCATTATCTCCCGCACTTCGGGTGCGCTCATTATTATAAGATTCGAGTCGGCGGTGTTCATGCGGCAGCACTCTCCGCACATGCCGCACGAAAATCCCGTCTCTTTCAGTGCCGCGATCAGTTCTTCTCTGAAGTCCGGACCTTTTGCTGAATCGCGGCACGAACAGTCTTCCGAACAGTGACAGGAATCGTGCTCCGAATCGTAGTCCGAAACGTGCTCCGATCTCTCATCCGATCCGTCAGTCATCGCAATGCCTTAATGCCGTTTACAGATTTTCGCGTGTTATTCTGTCGAAATTCTCGAATACGAGTTTGCCGTTCTGAGTATGCGCCACTTCGGGGTGCCACTGAACGCCGTAGATGTGCTCATCCTCCTTTGCAATCGCTTCCACGGGGCAGATATCGGATTTTGCAAGGAGTTTGAAGCCTTCGGGGATCATCTTGACTTCATCGGCATGAGACGCCCAGACGGAGATATTCGAGTCATAGCCGCTGAAGATTCCCGAGTTGTCAATAAGTTCGACATCGACGCCGCCGAATCCGCCCATGGTTCCGGGTGCGACGGCTCCGTTCCTGCGGGTCGCGATTATGTGAAGACCGAGGCATATTCCGAGGACGGGGAGCCCAAGGTCCACATACTCGAATCCGTAGCCTGCGCGTTCGAGCGTCGGACCGCCGCCGAGGATGATTCCTCTGCATTCGTCGCGGACGGTCTCGGGCGGAGTGTCGTTCTTAATCATCTCGGCTTCGATATCGAGGTCACGAAGCATCCTTTTTATCAGGTGGTTCGTCTGCCCGTAATTATTGACAATGTATATGGGACGCATTTTGTGTACATATGGATTTTTTAGGATAATATATTTGGTCAAAGTAAATTTGGTCAAAGTGGTCAAAGAGTATTCGAACGGCGTTCGGATGCGGCATCAGAACGGGCATCAGAACGTATGCGACATCGCATTGATCATGAAATCGCGGATTGCCGTCCTTATCTCTTCCTCCGAGTATCCGAGAAGGTGTGCAAGGAGTATTGATCCTCCGAAGATTGTGCCTTCCTTGACCTCGCCCTTGCAGTATCTCTCGAGCGGCGGTATGCCGATATTCTCGAAGTGCGGGTCGACAAAGATGCATTTAGCGCCGATCTGACGTATTCCCTCCTCGATTGCGGCGGATTTGTCGTCGCGGACATACTTCGTCGTGATGAAGGGCGGCATCCCGTCGCCGATTGCCTTTATTAATGCACAGACCGAGAGCATCTGAGTGCCGCCGGAGAGAACAATGTTTCCGACACTGCCGCGTTTCCTGTTGGCTTCCCTAAATCCCCTCACAATGCCGCAGACGACCGGCATCATGGGGTCGCCGGCATACCTCATGACCTCGAAGGCATCCTTCGTGTCGACGCCGGCGTCGCGGATTCGCTTGAGGACGGCGTTGCATATCTCCTCCTTAAGTGCCGTGGGGCTCACCGGGAAACTGCTGGATGCGCTTACGTTATAGCCCAGCGCTTTCATGACGCAGAGTGCGGTCGTGGTGCCCCCCGGGACGCATTCGCCGAGGATGAGAAGGTCGGCATATGTGCCCCATTGAGTGCCTACCTTGACGCCGCGCTTATAGAGAAGGCGGGGGTCTTTGAGGGCAAAATCAAAGCGCGGGTCCTGCCCGACCTCGCCGTATATGTCCGTGCATACAAAGTCTGGGCGGTGAACAAGTCCGGCATTGACGACGACGGGCTCGATTCCGCACATTCCGAAGAGTGCGTGGACGACGACCGCGGGGGATACGCATCCGAGAGGGCTTACGGGGACCTCTTTACCTTCCTCGGTGCCGGAGAGAATCAGCCTCGCGTCAAGGTTAGGTGTAAAGAGGGTATCCTCGGGGGTTGCGCCTGCGGCGGATACGCCTTTGACCGCCGATAACATCGAGTTTCCTATCACCATCGCCGCCAGCGGCTTTGTGAACTTTATCTCTATCGGCTCCGAGAACATGGAGTCGGAATCGGAATTGTAATCCGAACCGGAACTTGAATTTTTTCTCTCACTTTCGGTTTTTTTCGCATCGGACATTTTTATCCCCGCATATTTTGTCGTCACGGTTTTCGGCATCTTCCTTTGAAGACCGCATCAGTATCCCGTAATATCTACTGATCCGTTTTACGATATAATTTGATGAGTTTAAGCGCCGATTACGAAAGATCAATTGTTATTTTGGCAATTGATATTGTTCTTTTCCATCTTTTTCAATAAAATTGAATAAATGCGAGGTACAGATTAGGTATATACCATACGGATCGGATACGAATTATCCGTAATTTTATGGCTTCGGTGAAATATGTCAGGAAACGGCGTGCCGGAAGACGGCGGAACGGGGAATAATATTAAAGATGCTACTGGCGATACGGGAACGTCCGCCGAAAATACATCAAAGATCTCCTTCTTCACCTCAATAATCGCCGTATTCCAGTTCTTTACGATTCTGCCGCTCGGCAGCTGCCGCGACTATGAGGCATTTCCGCGCCGTCTTTATCTCTCGCCGCTTGCGGGGTGGCTCGTCGGTGCGGCCGGCGGCGCCGTCTTTCTGCTCTTCATGCACCTCAACATGCGGATTTTTGCGGCAGCGGCGGCAGCGGCGACTATAATGGTACTCTACGGATTCAACCACTTCGACGGCGTTCTCGACTTGGGAGACGGACTTATGGCGCACACGAGCCGCGAAAAACGAATCAAAGCGCTTACCGATCAGAACATAGGCGCGGGCGGCACGGCATGCGGAATGTTTCTTATTCTGCTTACGGTCGCCGCCGTAATCTCCATACCCGCGGAATCGGTCTTCTTCGCGCTGATAATTGCGGAGGTTGCGGCAAAATACGTGCAGGTGCTCTTTCTGGTATTCGGCAGACCTCTGCGTGAGGGCATGTTCTCCTACCTGCATTCGTTTGCCAAACGCCGTTTTGCAGTCTATGCGCTGATTATTTGTCTGCCGCTCCTTCTGCTTCCGATTGCGCCTTCGGCATATCTCGGGGCGGCAATCGGGGCGCTCGCTGTATTCTTCGTGCTCAAAGGTCTCTCGTACAGGCTCTTCGGCGGCGTCAACGGGGACATAACGGGTGCGGCCAACGAACTTACAAGACTTGTCGTATTGACGATTATTGCCGCAATCGCGGGACTGCCCGCCGATATCGGCGCCGCCCTCATTATTTAGTTCATTTATTTTGGTCACTTTAACAGGTCTTTTATAGACACAAAACCTCTTTGTACCTATGATTGAAGATCCCGGTATGCATATGAAGGGTGGAATAATCACCCAGAAAAATAAGGATTACTGCACAATAAGAACCCGAATGCCGGCAGGTATACTTTCAATAGAAAAAATGCGCGGTCTTGCCGCGATTGCCGAAAAATACGGTCAGACCGAGGTGCACCTGACAACGCGCCAGACCATAGAGATACCCCATATCCACCACACAAAACTCGAAGCAATCGAGGCTGATCTCCTTAAGAACGGCACCCCCGTAGGCTCGGAGAGGGACGAGATCGTAAACATAGTCGCATGTCCGGGCACGGACAGGTGCAAATTCGCAAACATAGACACGATAAGTCTGGCAATGAAGCTCGACGAGAAGCTCTTCGGCAAGGAGATGCCGACAAAACTGAGAATCTCTATATCGGGCTGTCCGTATGCCTGCACAAGCCCCATATTAAACGAGATAGGTATCACGGGACGCAAAAAACCCCTGAGAACTCCGGGACTCTGCACGGGCTGCGGTCACTGCACGGAATACTGTCGCGAATCGGCAATCGAGGTCAGGAACGGCGCGGCAGTGGTCAATGACGCCAAGTGTTTCCAGTGCGGCGTCTGTATCGAGTCATGTCCGTTCAAACTTATCGGAATCGAGACACAGGGTTACAGGATAACGGTCGGCGGCAGACGCGGCAGGCATCCGAAACTCGGACGCGAACTCGTCGAGGTCGGGACCGAGGACGAGGTCGTGGAGATTATAGAGAAACTCTCGTACTGGATATACCGCCGTGCGTGGTCCGGCAGACTCCTCTCCGACCAACTTGACGACATTCAGTTCGAGAAATTCAAGGAAGAGATTCTCTCCGGCAGAAAAGAATAATTTTCTTTTATTTTTTATTTTCAGTTTTATTTTCAGTTTCAGTTTCAGTTTTGTTTTCAGTTTCAGTTTCAGTTTGTTTTCAGTTTCAGTTTCAGTTTGTTTTCAGTTTCAGTTTTCGGTTATTCACTGAGATTATAAGTCATACATCGATGTATAACCCGCGCCCTCGTCATCCTCGCAGAGAATCGCAGAGCCGTCGCGGATGAGAGTGTTAAACATCATTGCGGCGTTCATCAATTCTTCATCGGGCGTGTTTCCGCGCCTTATTCCCTCGATCTTCTCTTTCTGGGGTGTGGGGAAGACACGCTTGCCTACCTTGACGCCGTTGCAGAATTTACAGTAAGCGCATCGGCTGTACACCGAAACCTCCTTTTCTGCGCACTTTACGGTCACTTTGTCCTTCACGGGATCTCTTATCAGTTCTAACGTCTTCATTAAAAAAAGATGTACAGCCAATATTATAAGTGTTTGCCTCTTTTACCGCGGCATTTTGCCGGCACCGTACCCGACAGGCACACAACGAAATGTTTTATACCACTGATTTCCATATATAAGATACTCGTATCTATGCGATCAGGCGTACTTCGTCTGTCGTTAGTTGATATATTGAGGTTTGATTATGGCAAACGAGAAGCCACACATGAATCTGGCTGTGATCGGTCACATCGATCACGGAAAGTCCACAACTGTAGGACGCTTATTATTTGAGACCGGTGCTGTGCCCGCGCACATCATTGAGAACTACCGTAAAGAAGCCGCCGAGAAAGGAAAGGCATCCTTCGAGTTCGCATGGGTTATGGATAACCTGAAGGAAGAGCGTGAGCGCGGTATCACAATCGATATTGCACACAAGAGATTCGATACCGATAAGTTCTACTTC
>JAFPWZ010000041.1 GCA_017412625.1 Methanomicrobium sp. | reverse complement strand
CACATCTTCTGCCACTGTAGGACCGTCCATCTCATTCGGCGTCTTCGATTCCGTGACCGTATTCTCGCCGGATGTCTCGCTTGCCGATGCCTGGGCAACGGCGGCATGCAACGAATTTGTCCCCGATTCCGATCCCGATGCCGATGAAAAGAACACGAAACTTCTCGAGAGATTTAACAAAGGCGGCGCCGAGGGTATCTTTGCCGTATGCGGCGGCACGGTCATAAGATCGGGAATCATCCCCGAGATTGTCCCCGCCGCCGTCGATGAAAAACTGATAACCTTCGCATGATTCCGGCGGAAATCGGATAATACAATCAATTCGGATATTCGGAATACGGGTTCGGTCGTGCCGTTCGGTCATACCTATTCAGTCATACCGATCCGGGCATCCCGACCCGACAGGACCTGTTCGGGTCATACTTTTTTGCGGGTTTTGCGGGCAATCGTTTCATTATCGAAGATTGCCAATGTATATGCATATGGATGCATTGCAGAAGAGGGGACTTTACGGCGCAATCACGGGTCACGCCTTAATCGATCTTTATACTCCTATTCTGCCGATAATGCTTCCCGCGCTTATATCCTCGATGGGACTCTCGTATTTCCTTGCTGGGCTCATCGTAACCGTATTCAATGTCGTATCCTCGGTAACGCAGCCTTTTGTCGGTCTTTACAGCGACAGACACGACTGGAGACCGAGCACGGCGCTCTGCGTCTTTATAGGGTCGGTAGGCGTATGTCTGGTTGCGCTTACCGGCAATTATGCGGCGATAATCTGCCTGGTTACCGGCGCTGCCGTAGGTCATGCTTTCTTCCACCCGACCGCGATGAACCTGGTATTCCGCGTCTGCCCGCCGCATAAACTCGGTCTGTATAACTCGATTTTCACCACCAGCGGCAGCATAAGCTATGCTCTGGGTCCGCTGATTGCGGGTGCGATGATATCCTTCTGTGGTCTTCCGAGCATTATCTGGCTGGTTATCCCGGGGATAATCGGTTCGGCATGGCTCTATCGCGGTGAAAGACTTGCAAGAACGGAAACGCGGAACAGCGCCGTAAAGGAAACGCCGCGTGTGACGCGCATCAAAAAGACGGGCAGATACTGGTGGCTTCCGGCGGGTCTTGTCGTCACCATCTGCTCGCTTCGCGCATGGGGATATACGAGTATGGTGACATATCTACCGACACTCCTGATTCTCGGCAACCGCGGTCTCACGACTCTGGAAACCTCGGTAATCGTGACCGTCATGCTTCTCTGCGGCGTCGTCGGTCAGGTTGCGGGCGGCGTCCTCTCGGACAGATACGGTCGCAAAAAGATGCTTGTATTGGGTCTGGTCTCCGCATTGCCGTTCTTCTGCGCGATATTCTTCTTCACGGGTCCGCTCATGTATATCGGCATCTTCTCGTATGCGTTCTTTGCGTCGTTCTGCTACGTGACCTCGGTTACCATGACTCAGGAACTTCTCCCGGGCAGTGTCAGTTTCGCATCGGGACTTACACTCGGATTTTCGATGGGTGTCGGCGGCATAGGTGCGGCGCTCACGGGCTATATGGCGGATTCGATGGGCTCGCTTACGGACGCGATGTTCCTTATGATAATCCCCATCGCCGCCTGCCCGATAATCGCCCTCTTTGTGAGATACCGCGAGGATGACGAAGAAGTGCGGATTGATCTAAAGGTCTGAAGGTGAAGGTCTGAACTGAGATTGAAAAGGGAAATGTGAACTGAAAATGTGACTGAAAAAGTGACTGAAAATGTGGGCTGAAAATTGAAATAATATCTTTTTTTACCGCATTTACCGCAGATTCAATCCGAATTTACTGGAACAGGTTTTCTTTGATGTATTTTTCCGCATCCGTGTAGGCATTTACGCCCGTAAATCTCTTTATCTCGGTGTCGCCGTCGGTGATTAAGATAACGGGTTCGGAGTTTACGATGCCGAAGTAGACCTCGGCAAGCTCGCAGTCGTCGATATGTATCCCGTATCGGAGCGAGGTCGCAGGCTCTAGCATGAGTATGTCCTGGATCAGTTCCGGCGGTTCAAATCTGAAGAAATAGTAAAAGACCTGATATGCATTGAGTAAATCCGAAACAAGAAGTTCGTTCAGGACGGCGCTGTCCTGAAGCGCAAGCAGTTCCGTCAGGCGGCCGAGATCGTCATCGGCTTCGTCGAGTATATCATCGGCAATCTTTGATAATTTCCCGTAATCTGTCATATCCGTATTTCCCTCTTCGCATTTTTGTGTTTTCGTATCGTATCTGGTAACTTCCGGATTTTGCATTCTTTTTTTTCGAATTTTCCGTACTTCCGCACTTCCGCGCCCGTGCCTCTCATATCCCGACAGTTTCGCGGCGCATGTGCAGGATTATCGGAATCCGTCGTATTTCTCCTATAAAATTTGCATTCATTCAATAAAATATATCCTGCATCCGTCCCAATCTTTAAGAATGCGGGATGAGGACTTAGACTGGGAGATATATCATATCCTTGTTGCCGGCGAAAAATACCCCGTCCGCAAGATAATCGATATCTGCGGCGTCGAAAAAGAGGATGTCCTGAAATCACTGACAAGGCTGGAAAAAAACTGTCTGATTGAGATATATCAGGAAACTCAGGATGACGGGAGTCCTCTGGTCTGCGCGAGAGTTCTCTCATTGCATGAGACCATCTTTCGCAATCAGATCAGATGCGTTACAAACTCGGATAACAGCCCCGTGATCGTCGAAAACGGCGTCATCAAAGAGAATCCGAATTATAAGAGATGAGTATGTAAGAGATGAGTATGATGGAAGAGGTCTGTGTACTGCGAATAGGTCACCGCCCGGAACGCGATCAGCGTGTGACAACCCATGTCGGTCTGACGGGAAGAGCACTCGGAGCAAAAGGCATGTATCTTGCGGCGGACGATATCGGCGTAAAGAAGTCAATCGAAGATGTTGCCAAACGCTGGGGCGGCGATTTCTTTGTCGAGAACAATGTCTCGTGGAAGAAGTGCATAAATGACTGGAAGAAGAACGGCGGCGTCGTTGTTCATCTTACAATGTACGGTCTGCGCCTGACCGATGTCGAGGACAAAATCCGCAGCGAAAAGAAGATTCTGATAGTCGTCGGCGCCGAAAAAGTGCCCGGGGACATGTACGGGCTTGCGGACTACAACGTCTCGGTCACCACGCAGCCGCATTCGGAGATATCCAGTCTGGCTCTCTGTCTGGATCATCTCTTCCAGGGAAAGACGATGAATCTGGACTTCCCCAACTCCGAGATAAAGATCCTGCCGACCGAGCACGGCAAGAGGTTCGAGACGGCGAAGCAGGACGGCAACGGGGCGGACTGAACCGGTAATTCCGGAGAGTATCGGAGTAAGTATCTGAGAAAGCATCGGAGAGAGGACGGAGTGAGCATTACGGGAGAGAGTATGGCCGGAAACGCGGGAACCGGCAAAGGAAGAGTTCTGGTCGCAGGTTTTGCGACAAGGCATGTCGCGACCTCGGCGCACAATGCGGGGTATGAAGTTCATTGCGTTGACAGTTTCTGCGATCTCGACCTTGCGGCGGTAACCGAGTCCTGCACGCGCTTTTCAGAGCTTTCCGAGCTGCAGGGCACGGTGGAGGACGTCTGCCGCAGGATGCATTTCGATATTGTCGCGGCTACATCATGCGCGGAGAGCCTTGATTTATCCCGGGTCGGTCAGAAGATCTGCGGGAGCGATCCGAAGGTTGCGGCATACTTCCTCGATAAGAAGAATATTCAGGACTTTTTTGAGAAGAACGGCATTCCGTGCCCGAAGATCCTGTCCGAAGGCGTCTATCCCGCAATGATAAAGCCCTGCAACGGCGCCGGCGGCTGGAGAAACACTAAGGCTGAGACTGCCGAAGACGAGGCGCAGTGGTGCAAGTTATGGGAGAACGAGCCGTATATCCGTCAGGAGATTGTTGAGGGTGTACCCTGCAGCGTTTCCTGCATCTCCGACGGCAAAAAAGCCGTTGCCGTATCATTCAACGAGCAGTTGCTCCGCGGCGGCAGCGGCGAGAGGGCCTACGGATTTTCGGGCGCAATCACCCCGCTGAAGCACCCTCTGGAATCCGAGATTGTCCGATGTGCCGAGAGAGCGGTCTCTCTGAGCGGCTGCGTCGGATCCGTCGGTGTGGATTTCATGGCGGCGGATGACAGGTTCTGGGCCATAGAGATAAATCCGCGTTTTCAGGCGACACTGGATGTTGTCGAGAGATCGTGCGGAATAAACCTCTTTCAGGCGCATGTGGACGCATCCCGCGGCATACTGCCGCACGCATACACGGGAGAGTATAGGCAGTATACGGCGCGTAAGGTTATCTTTGCAGACCGCGATATGACCGTGAAGGACGATCTCTCAAAATGCGGCGACGTTGCCGCAGATATCGCCGATATTCCCGCCGTTGGCACGACTATTGAGGAAGGCGGCGCCGTTCTGAGTGTCTACGGTCACGGTGAATCAAGGGATGAGGCACTGGAATCACTGGATAAAACTATAAGAAAAGTAAACAGATATTTATGCAGATGGTAGCGCCCGAAGAAGTACTTAAAAATGAGGCTGTGCGTGCATACCTTTTCCGCATGATAGGCGAAGAGGGCATGTCACTTCTTGAGAAGTTCCATCCCGAAGGAGAGTTCAGTGACGAGGATCTGGCAGAATCAACGTCCATCAACCTCAACGCGGTAAGACATACGCTTTATACCCTGTACGGTAAGCGTCTTGCGGAATACCGCAGAATCAAGAATTCGGAGACCGGATGGCTTACATATCTCTGGGTTTTGCGGCTGGACAACATCGACAACTGCCTCACGGAGGACACCGAAGCGGTTCTTGAGATTCTTCAGGCACGTGAAGAATACGAATCCATGAACGATTTCTATATCTGCCCGCAGTGCGGTCTCAGATATACATTCGACGAGGCATTGAACCGCGATTTCGTCTGTCAGAACTGCGATCAGAAGATGGATCACTTCGACAACGATCTTCTCTCCGAGGCTTTAAGACGCCGCGTTGACAGGATTAAAGAGAATCTGGGCAAGTTCGACTGATTGCCGACAGATTGCCAAAAGAGAGTAAAATACATTTTTGGGGTTTTATCCTGATATCCAAAAAATTTTCTTTGGATGAACTTACGGGTTTTTTGAAGGACGCAGGTTGCAGCGAGAGAGTTATCGAGCATTGTCTTGCCGTGCGCAATCTTTCGGTTAAGTATGCCCGCGAGATACCCGATGCCGATTTGAACCTTGTTGAGGCGGGCGCGGTTCTTCACGATATCGGGCGCTCGGTGACGCATGATATCTCGCATGCCCAGGTCGGCGCGGATATCTGCCGCAAACTAGGCTTTTCCGAGGACATATGCCTGATTGTCGAGCGGCATATCGGCGCGGGGCTTCCCGCCGCGGAGTGCGCGGAATACGGTCTGGATGCGCATGACTGCGTTCCCTTGACGCTTGAGGAGAAGATTGTCGCTCACTGCGATAATCTCGTTAAGGGCGCGGATGTAATCACAATCGACGAGAGGATGAGTCTTGCCATGAAATCGGGTCTTAGTCCCGAAGCGCGTGAGAGGATTGCACGGCTTTCGGATGAGATTGAAGGCTTGAGGAAGAAATCGGTTTAAGTGAAAGCAATTCACAAAAAAACAAAAAAATTATACATTTTATAAGAATATTTTCCGGCAATTATAGACTGTTATACAACTTTTATTAGATCATTATAAGAACATTATAAGACTATTTTTCTTACCTGCGGCAGCGCTCTGAGTTCTTCGTAGACCGCGGCGGGCATCGACTTTTCCGTGATTATTACGAGTCGGGGGTCTTCCGAGAGCTGCGGGTCGGTCACGAAGATCTGACGTATCGAGAGGTTGTGACGTGTCAGGACGTCGATTGCGGCACCGACGATTCCTTTTTCCCCCGCATCCTTCGGGTAGATTGTGATGACCGCAAAATTGAGTTTATCGGCGATTTCGGTGATATCCGGCGTTGCACGCATGTTCAGGAAGATCTCGCGCACGAGCGGGGTTTCGAGTATGCGTTTTGCGGTTGCGTCAACTACGCGCCTGTCTGTGCCGGTAGCTTTCCCCAGATGTGTCGCGGGAATTTCTATGCCGTTACAGATTATCTTACCGCTGTCGTTGACTCCGAATCCGTTCTCCAAAAGAAATTTGACTACTTTTGTCTGCGACGGAGAATCAGAGAATGTTTTCAGTATCGATGCCCACATATGAATAATATTTCATCTGTGAACATATATGTGCTTTCACGCCGTTATGCGGCGTCAGGTGATATTCGGATCGTAATCTATTTTAATTAATAGATCATTCTTATTAGAGTCAAACGGGCGAGGGTTGCCGAGCCAGGTCAAAGGCGCAAGGTTGAGGGCCTTGTTACGTAGGTATTCGAGGGTTCGAATCCCTTCCCTCGCATTGCAACGTTTTTTGAGTTTTTACGTGTTTTACGAGTTTTTACGAGTTTTTACGATTGTTATTTGTGTATTTTTCCGGGTATTTACGGGTATTCCCGAATATTTCCCGAGTGTTTTTCGTTAAAGGCGGCATATTGCATGTCCGCAAAAATAGCATATACGCAAAAAAGTATGGTGTTTTGAGATAATCGGCGCGTTTTTTTCCTTAACTTTACTTGCCTGCGTGCGTGATGATGTGGCGCAGCTCTTTGATGATTATCTCGTTCATTGCAAGTTTTACCGCGCCGGTCGATCCCGGGATACAGAATACTGCTTTTTTGTCGATAATTCCCGCGACCGCTCTTGAAAGCAGCGCGGCGGTTCCGATGTCGTCAAGGCTCTTGAGTCTGAAGATCTCGCCGAATCCGTCCATCTTCTTCTGTAATAGCGGCGTTATTGCCTCAATAGTACAGTCGTCGTGCGTAATGCCCGTGCCGCCGTTTATCACAACGCAGTTGGCTTTATCGAGTGCCTCGAGGCAGGCAATCCGAATCTTTATTTCATTGTCGGGAATGATTGCGTAATAGTCGACGGGTATTCCCGCGGCTTTGAAAATCGCTTTTATCTCGGCGCCGCTCCTGTCATCTTTCTCGGTTCTCGTCGTCGAGACCGTGATTACGGCGGCATTTATCGGTATCTCCTGAATATGACTCTTGTCCATGCTACAGTATTGTAATTTCTGTCAAAAATTATTTTTGATAAGTTAACCTTATTTCGGGATCAGCGCCGTTCATGACGCGGGTATTCACACGATGGAGCATTCATCACAAAGTATTCATGCGACATGAAATTCCTGCGGATATTCATGTCCGAGAGGGTATTCATAAATATAAACGCGGTCATATTCTTAATTATGCGGTTAAAGATTCCGTTTGTGTTCATTGCAATTATCTTAATCATTTCCGTTCTCTTTGCGGGATGCACCGGACTCCCAGGTCTGCCGTCAAATACCGGAGCTGCGAACTCCGTGCCTTCGGACAATTCGTCGGTCAGGGATGTATCCGGCGAAGAGAATCAGAACGTATTGCCCGAAGAATCGGATGAGAACGGTGATAATGCCGTTGAAGAAAACACCCCGGTACCGAATTCGCTCGTGACTCCGGCAACGCCGATTCCTACAGAAAATGCAAATGCGCTGAAATACCACATTCCGCCTCCGGAAAACGAGGATGACGGATATGTAACGATATTTACCGAGAGCAAGCAGTTATCCGGCGTTACCGCTTTCGATTATTTCCTGAAGACGCCGCCGATGGTCTTCTACTATGACGCGACTGTGCCGCTCGTCAACCGTACCAAGACAGGTACGAGCGAGTTCGGCGAGAAAGAAGAGTTTACCGTGGAAGTCTCGTATCCGAGCCCTCTTTCATACTACAAGATCGTTGTCTACGACAAGGATACAAGCAAGGTTCTTGCCGAATATGTCATAGATCCGTTCACCAAGGAGAGAGACAGGGGCAGTTTCAAGTATTTGTCGCCCGGCAATCTCCATGTCGAGATAACGGGAGCGGTCGCGAATGTTACCACCGAAATCGAGGTTCCCAGGAGCAATCTCGGCTGATCTCCATTTTTTCAATACTTTTTGCATATTTTCGGATTATCGTTTTTGTTTCAATTGATTACTTATATATGTTAGAAACTCTAATTTATTTAGGCACAGGTTTAAGAACAGTTTTTACTTATCCGATGCATTATATGTCCCGATAGGGTAGTGGATATCCTGAAAGCCTGCGGAGCTTTCGACCCGGGTTCAAGTCCCGGTCGGGGCGCTGAGCGTGGAATGTTCCAACGCTCAAATCACTTTTTGTATATATGTGTTATCCGTAAAATGATCGCCATGCAGAACTATTATTTTACTGTCGACGATTTATAAAAGGATAAAGCATGATAGAAATCTCCAAATCTGCAGAAGCGTTTTTAAAAAAGAATCCTCAGATCTCCGAAAGTATAGTGAATAAAATAAAGATCTGTTTGGATCAGTACCTGTTTATAAACATAAATTCATGCAATAAACACGAACTGAAAGGTGATTGTAAGGGATATTGGCGATTACATGTTCCGCACAGTCATGTTGTAATCTACATGATAATAGGAAAAAAGCCGGACCGATATGCGAAAATATTAGATATAATGTCTGAAGAACAGTATCATAAATGGGTAAATAGAAGTTAATATCCTAACTCTTCGACAACTTCGTAGAAATCACGTGCAGGTTCTTTACTTAATTTATCCAACCGGTTGCGGAGAGCAGATTTTTTTGCGGGTTTCAGTTCCCTCATTATTGTTTTTGAT
>JAFPWZ010000040.1 GCA_017412625.1 Methanomicrobium sp. | reverse complement strand
TTGACGGCGCATGGTAATTAATCTATTCATTTTGTATCCCGCCCGTATCCTGCGATTTGCACGGGTCCAATCTTATCCCAATCAGATCTCAATCTTATCCGTCATTTCGGATTCGTCGTGATACCGTGATATCATAGGATTATTAATATTCTTATATGCACCAATAATATCAGACAATTAGTGTATAGCCTGTATTATCTGCCGTAACTTATCGGCGGTATCGGGATGTTTCCGTATTTCGTGACTGTTTAAATAAAGGATGGAGTTTTGACGAATCTCCAATCTGCCTGTGAAAATACATTTGTCGGAGGATATCGATATGGCGAAAAAAAAGGGAAAGGGAAATGGTGCGGATTCGGGTGCCGGTTCGATAAGAACACCCATTGTATGTGTTCTTGGTCATGTCGATCACGGTAAGACATCGCTTCTTGACAAGATTCGCGGCTCATCGGTGGTAAAATCGGAGGCGGGCGCAATCACGCAGCACATCGGTGCGACCATAGTGCCGCTGGAAGCGATTCAGGAGATGAGCGGGACAAAAGGCGTGGTTAATTTCGATGTCCCGGGACTTCTCTTCATCGATACTCCGGGTCATCATGCTTTCACCACCCTGAGAACAAGGGGCGGTGCGCTTGCTGATATGGCAATCCTCGTCGTCGATCTTAACGAAGGTTTTCAGCCGCAGACAATTGAGGCGCTGCATATTCTGAGGAATTGCAGGACGCCGTTCGTGGTCGCCGCCACCAAGATGGACAGAATCCCCGGCTGGAGAACCACGCCGAATGCGCCGTTTAAGAAGTGTTACGCGGCGCAGAACGAACGTGTCATCTCGGCGCTGGAGACCAAGGTCTATGAGCTGGTCGGCAGGCTCTCGGAAGAGGGTTTCAACTGCGAGAGATACGACAGGGTCACGGATTTCAGCAAGACCATAGCAATAGTGCCGGTAAGCGGCATCACGGGCGAAGGTATCCCCGATCTGCTGATGGTCATGGTCGGACTTGCGCAGAGATACATGACCGAGAATCTTAAGCTCACGGTCGACGGTCCCGGAGTGGGCACGGTTCTGGAGGTCAAGGAGGAGCGCGGTCTGGGAACAACCCTGGATGTTATCCTCTACGACGGCACCCTGAACGTCGGCGACGAGATCATGGTCGGCTCGAATCAGGGCGTGGTCTGCACGAAGGTGCGTTCTCTCTTAAAACCGCGTCCGATGCAGGAGATTTTAACCGAAGATCGCTTCGAGCGCGTCAAGTCGGCATCGGCGGCATGCGGTATCAAGGTTGCCGCGCCGAATCTCGACAGGGTTGTTGCGGGATCGCCAATCATGGTGGTCAGCGGCGGCAACCGCGACGAACTCGAGGAGAGCATACTCAAGGAGATGCAGACCGTCGCCGTCAAGCTCTCCGAGGAGGGTATCTTCATCAAGGCGGATACCATCGGCGCTCTGGAGGCGCTCTCAAAGGAGCTTGAGCAGCACGAGATTCCGATTATGCGTGCCGAGGTAGGTCCGATAACGAGGCATGACATTGTGGAGATTGCGACTCTGAAGAATCCGCTCATGTCGGTTCTGCTGGCGTTCAATACCACGCGCCTTCCGGACGCCAACGACGTTCTGATGGAGAAGAACATGGATAATGTCATGATCTTCGAGTCCGACGTCATTTATCACCTTATCGACGATTATCTGGAATGGGAGGAGAAGACGCGCCGCGAAATTGAGAAGGAGAGTTTCGAGAAGCTCATCATGCCCGCAAAGATCACCCTTCTTCCGGACTGCGTCTTCCATCAGAGCAATCCGGCGGTTGTGGGCGTCAGAATCCTCGGCGGCAAGCTCCAGACGGGCACGAATCTGATTCATCCCGACGGCAGAAAGGTCGGGCGCGTGAAGCAGATAAAGAAAGGTCCCGACAGTGTAGCCGAGGCAACCGAGGGTCTGGAGGTGTCCATCTCAATAGAAGGACCTACGGTCGGGCGTCAGGTCGATGTCGGCGATACCCTCTTCGTCGACGTCCCCGAGCATCATGTAAAAGTCCTTGAAACCGAGATGTTTTCGCATCTTGGCGACAATATCAAGTTTGTTTTGGACGAGTTCACTCAGATCAAAAGAAAAGACTCACCCTTCTGGGGAAAGTAGTCTTTTTATTGTTCTAATTCAAATGTATAAAGACACTGAATATTGGAGTTCTAAATCAGATGGCAGATTTAAAGTTAGTCCTTTCCGACCCCAAGACAGGAAAGGCATACAACATTGAAGCAACCGGCGGTATGGCGGGTGCACTTATCGGTAAGAAGATCGGACAGGAGATCAGCGGCGACGCATTCGGATTTGCGGGATACACAATCGAGCTTACGGGCGCAACCGACCGCACCGGCATTCCGGCAAGAGAAGACCTTCCGGGCGCGGGCAGAAGGAAGATCCTTCTCTCCGAGAGCACCGGATTCCACCCGAAGTATCCTGGACAGCGCTGCAGAAAGGCAATCCGCTGTGCGGAAATTACCCCCGAGTTCGTTCAGGTTAATGCAAAGGTTGTCGGCTACGGCGCAAAGTCACTCGAGGAGTACTTTGCACCCGCAGAGACACCCGCTGCAGAATAAATATAGACGATTGAAAGTGATTGCTCCGTAAGGGGTAATCTTATGATATTTTTTGATTATGCTGTTTTCAGAGGTTTCTGAAAACAAAAAAATGATTCCCGGGTTTTTAAGAAATTTCAGTTTTTAAGAATTCTCAGTATTTATCGGTTATTCTCATTGATTGATTTCACCGATACGTTCACTGATTTGATTTGAGTCTTTCGAGTTTGTCCCCGAATTCGACTTTGTATTTTCGTGCAAGTATTACCGCCGCGGCCTCTCTTGTCAGGTTGCCGTCGAACTTATCGCGGATGATTGCCTGCAACTCTTTATCCACGGCATCGGTCTCGCGATCGGTTGCTTTGGCAATGTCCATAATCAGCTCTTCGTATGCGGTTGCCTGCCTTGTCTCGAAGATATCCGCGGGGGGCTTGTAGCCCGTGGGTATCTCTATCTCCGCGATATCAAAGGTCGGCGATACCATGCCGCCCTCCTCTCTGAGAAGGTTCTGTTTGAGTCCGATCTTTAAGAGTGCATTTGCCTGTTCGCCGCTGATCCAGCGCTTGTCGTAAGCGAAGAAGAAGGTGAAGTCGGTTTTTTTCATGGAGTCTTTGTTAAAACTCTTGAACGGCGCGGCTATCGCTCTTTTAAGCATCACTGTTCGAATGCACCCGAGATCAGTTTTTTGACGTCATAGGCGTCCGTGCTGCCTTTGTCGCCTTCTTTTGTCGCGAAGCACTCCGACATCATGCCGCTCTCTTTTATCTTGAGATAGTATATCGTCTCGGCACGCGGAATTTTGCGGTCGCCGGTAAGAATGGTCTCGTTCATGCGGAGCAGGAAGTCGGCTTCGTCGGTTATCGTGTCGAGAAGTGTCGGTATGTCCTCGACCGGCACCATGTTTGTTCTTTCGTCGGCAATCGAGATTCTCAGGTCGAGTTTGACGAGGTCTTCGCCGATTCTCTGGGTTACGTGCGTGTTGTTCATCGAAACTATCTTTGTGACGACGTCAATGAACGGATACGGCAGATCGAAGTCAAGGTCGCATCTGAGTGGGAAACGGTGGTATACTCTGCGCATTTGCTATAATATGCATTTTGAATTTATAAATATTATATGAATCAATGCCGTATATCCGACTGAACGACGAAATCAAGAATGCGTAAAAATTACGAATGCGGGAAAATCATGAATCCGTAAAAAATCGTGAATACGTGAAAAATTACGAATACGGAAAAAATTACGAATTCGGGAAACTGTGAAAAAAGTCCGGCTTTTCGATGCCGAAATAAGATTGTTTGCCCTTAAAGAGTTGGAGCATTTCTTTAAGGACTCAGGCGGAATGTTCAGAATTCCGCAAACCGCTTATATTTTATCGTCAGCGGTTATTCGATGAGAACGGCGTTGATAACTCCGTCCTGTCCGGGTCTGGAGATGATCTTTGCCCTGCCGAGTTCGGTCTTGATGACTGCACCCTTTGTAAGAAGGTTACGGCGGACGTAGTTCTGGTTTGCGGAGTTCTCTTCCACATTGAGGATGGCGGACTTCTCGGTCTTGCCTGTCTTCGGGTTGGAAACGTTTGCGGTCGATGCACGGAGTGCACGGACCTTGGTGTTGCCGCCGTGTGTGCGGATGATCTTCTTGCGGTCTTCGCCGATGTGTGTCTCTGCAGGTGCACGTCCGACTTCGACGCGTCTCTTGCTGCGTGCAGGCTTTAAGCGTGCACCGGTCTCGGTTCTTACTGATTTACCTTGCCAAAGCATGTAATTCTTCTCCTTTGTTTTTAATTTACGGGCGTTTATGCGGAATGCATAACTGCCGCGATTGCTCCAATACTGAAGTGCTGTATATATCTGTTTTTAAGTTATTTAATCTCACGCATATGCAGCCGCGATATGCCTGCGTATGGTGTCGGCTTCAGACCGTGCCCTGCCGTGCCGTGCGGCAAAAAAGTTATGCAAAAAAGGTATGTAAAAAAGTTATGTAAATCCGTGATAATTCAGCGGAGAATCTCTTTTACGAGTTCTTCCACGCCTTCGCCGGTCTTGAGGTTTGTCTTGAAGATCGGCATTATCGGGTTATACTTGTGAATGTCCTCTTCCATTCTTGAGATATTGCAGCCCACGAATTCGGCAAGGTCAATCTTGTTTATGACGGCGATTGTGCCGTTTCGAAACATCATCGGGTGCTTGTTTACGACATCGTCGCCTTCGGTCGTGGAGATGACGACGACACGCTTCTCGGCGCCGAGCGCAAAGTCGGTCGGGCAGACCATATTGCCGACATTCTCGATGAAGAGTATGTCTATCTCGGAGAGCGGCAGTTCCTCGATTGCGTGTTCTACGATATGTGCGTCGAGGTGGCATTCCTTGCCCGTGTTGGCGTTTACAGCCGGAATTCCGGTAGCGACAATCCTCTTGAAGTCATCGTCGCCCCAGACGTCGCCGGCGATGGCTCCTGCCTTTATGCCCTGTCTGTTGAGGATGGGCACGATATTCTCGATGAGTGCGGTCTTGCCCGAGCCGATTGCGCCGAGCAGGTCGAAGGCACGCACTCCGTTATCCTTTAATTTGTGGTAGTTTTCGTGCGCAAGTTTGTTGTTGGCGTCGAAAACATCCTTCTCTATACTGACATCAATATGGTGCATAGTATTAGATATGACAGTATCAGTTAATATCTTGACTGAATATACTATTATCATGGATAAAGAGAAGGTCTTATACCCGTGTTATTTCAATGAGAGTCTTACACGTGCGGAGGGTCGGCGCGTGAAGAAAGCCGATGCCGTAAAGAGTCCTTCGGTGAAGAGCATGGTTCTGGCGGCAAAGAAGCTGGGGCTGAGTCCGAAGACGGACAGCAAGAGTCACCCGGCATTCTGGCTCGAGAAAGAGGGGCGCGTTCTTATTGCATGGGACGGACCGAAAGAGGCTCTGATTCAAAAGGTTGCCGAGAAGATGAAGGCGGAGAAATAATCAGTATTCTGCCTGTTTACCGATTTATTGATTTAACAATTGACAATTTACCGATTTATTGATATAACAATAAACAATTTACCGATTTATCATGGGGCAGCATATGTTTGATCTTCACACACACACAACGATTACGGACGGCGAACTGATTCCTACCGAGCTTGTGCGCCGTATGGCAGTGGCGGGATATAAGACCGTGGCAATCACGGATCATGCCGATTTCTCGAATTATGCGGAGATTATCGCCGCATCAAAGGCGGTAAAGAGGTCGGCGTCGGTCTACGGCGTTAACCTGTTAAGCGGCATCGAGATTACGCATGTGCCGCCGGGCGAGATAGACGAACTTGCGAAGCTTGCCAAGGATGCGGGCGCGGATATCGTCGTCGTTCACGGCGAGACGCCAGTTGAACCTGTTGCCGGCGGCACCAATCTTGCGGCGTGCTCCTCGGCATATGTGGATATTCTGGCTCATCCGGGTCTTATCAGTGACGAGACCGCGATTGCGGCGGCGAAGAACGGCGTTGCTCTGGAGATCACATCCCGCGGCGGTCACAACAGGACGAACGGGCATGTTTTTGCAACGGCGAAACGTTTCGGCTGTCTCTGCGTGGTTGACTCGGATTCGCATTCGCCCGGAGATATCATGAGCATGTCGGAGCGTGTTGTCGTCGCAAGGGGTGCGGGCATGTCTCCCGCGGAAGCAGAAACAGTTTTATCGGTAAAAACCCTCAACCGTATTCTCGGAAAATAATTACTATTTATTTTTTGGCGAAATGTATATATACAATTGCGTCAGACATATATAGATTACGTAATGTAAGAAACAGCCGGTATGGTTGTCCGGCACATCGCGACTTTTTTTCAGATTTTAGATAAAAGAGTCGGCGACTTTATCTTTACGGGTAGGTAGAGTTCTTGAAAACAGCAGGTCGGATTCGGTCGATTGTCGGTAAGCATATGCTTGTCATATCCTGTGATTCGGCGCAACTTCCGCCGCTTTACACGGATGTCTTCGATGACGATGAAAAACCTGTGGGGAGGCTTGTCGAGATATTCGGCAATATTTCGTCACCTTGCGCATCCGTCTACTGCAGTGATACTGCAGGTTGTGTCACGGGCGGAATGCTGTATACAAAATAAAGGTTAGATTCATGCAGGAAATAGAGAAACTTAAGCAATTACAGAGTCAGAGAGAAGCACTCAGAAAACGCTCGGTTGAACAGGTCGAGAAGCAGCAGAAGAAACCCGAAGAGACGACAAAGACCGTCTGTCCGGAGTGCGGCAGCCGCCAGCTGGTTCACGATTACGAGCGTGCAGAGCTTATCTGTCAGAATTGCGGACTTGTTCTTGAAGAAGAGTTTATTGACCGCGGTCCCGAGTGGCGTGCTTTCGATCACGATCAGAGGATGAAGCGTTCGCGTGTCGGTGCTCCGATGACCTTTACAATCCACGATAAGGGTCTGTCGACCATGATCGACTGGAGAAACCGCGACTCATACGGTCGTGCAATCTCCTCGAAGAACCGTGCACAGCTCTACCGTTTAAGGAAATGGCAGCGCAGGATTCGTGTATCCAATGCGACCGAGAGAAACCTCGCATTCGCACTCTCCGAGCTTGACCGTATGGCATCGGCTCTGGGTCTTCCGAGGAATGTAAGGGAGACGGCGGCTGTTGTCTACCGTGACGCGGTTGACAAAAACCTCATCCGCGGAAGGAGTATCGAGGGTGTTGCCGCGGCTGCTCTCTATGCGGCATGCCGTCAGTGCAGTGTTCCGAGAACGCTTGATGAGATTGCGGAGGTTTCGCGTGTCTCCAGAAAGGAGATCGGAAGAACCTACAGGTTTATCTCGAGAGAACTCGGTCTTAAACTTCTCCCGACGTCTCCGATTGACTACGTTCCGCGTTTCTGCTCCGGTCTGAGTCTGAAAGGCGAGGTTCAGTCAAGAGCGGTCGAGATTCTGCGTCAGGCAGGCGAGAGAGAGCTTACAAGCGGCAGAGGTCCGACCGGTGTTGCGGCGGCTGCCATCTATATCTCTTCGATTCTCGGCGGAGAGCGCCGCACACAGCGTGAGGTTGCCGAGGTTGCGGGTGTGACCGAGGTTACAATCAGGAACAGATACAAGGAGCTTGCCGAAAAGCTGGATATCGAGATCATTCTCTGATCCCGCTTATTCTTTGATTGCGGAGATATCTCCGCCATAATTTTTGAGAATCCGCTCCTGCCGTGATCTGAAAACGGCAGTTGCAAAAAAATAATTTTATACGGTATGGATGCCAAATCTAAATTCCGCATTCTTACACTGAGATGCGATGTCGCGGGCTTGTAGATCAGGGGTAGATCGTTACGTTCGCAACGTAAAGGCCGCGGGTTCAAATCCCGCCAAGTCCACTTTTCTGTTGTTTTTTTCTGTTGCCTTTTGATAATTTTGAAAATATTGTAATAAATATTGTAATAAATATTGTAATATCAGGTCTGCCTTATTGTCACTCCTCGGAAAAGTCCGTATCCATGGTGACCTGAAGGCTGTATTCGGGGAATTCCTTCCCGACCGCGTCCGTTACCTCACGGAATACCGCTTTTCTGTCCTCCGCATCGAAACTGACCACGATATCGAATCGGATGTTCCTGCTCTCCTTCGTCAGATAAAAGCCGTGCAACTCGCGGATATATTTGTTTGAGAAAACGATTTCACGCACTTTTTTCTCGATTTCCATGCTCTCGGAATCGCGGGTATTTATCGAGTAAACGCCTATTGCGGTCAGAATTACCTGATGCTCACTGTGAACCTTCATCTGAATCTCACGGATGAGTCTGTCGAGCCTGTCGGCAGAGAAGGTATCGGGGACCTCGATATGAATCGAGCCGCTCCAGACGTCGGGTCCGTAGTTGTTCAGCACGAGATCGTAGGCCCCGCGAACATCGGGAAAGTCCAGGACCGTCTTTTTGATTGATCTTGCCAGTTCGGGATCGTTTCTCTCGCCGAGGAGTTTGGAGACCGTTTCACGTATCATCTCAACGCCGCTTCTGATAATCACGATTGAGATTATGGCACCGAGCCATGCTTCCAGCGATATATTGCATGTGATAAAGATAATTGCGGCAACAACGGTGGATGCCGATATTATCGAGTCTAAAGTGGCGTCCTCGCCGGAGTTGATGAGCGAATCGGAGTTGACTCTTACTCCGACCGATTTCACATACCGTCCGAGAAGGATCTTGACGATAACGGCGACAACGAGAATGGCAAGCGGCAGCATGCTGTATTCCGGAATGTCGGGGGTTATAATCTTCTTAACGGACTCGGTAAGGGCGGTAATACCCGCATAGAGCACGATGACGGCGATTATCAGTGCGCTCATATACTCAATGCGCCTGTAGCCGAAGGGATGTTTCTTGTCGGCTTCGCGGTTTGCCATTTTTGTGCCTATTATGGTGATTATCGAGCTTCCCGCATCCGAGATGTTGTTGACCGCGTCCAGAAATATGGCGATGGAGTTGGTCATGAGACCTATGACCGCTTTGAAAGCGGCAAGAGCAACATTGGCAAGTATGCCGATGACGCTGGTTTTTATGATCGTTCTTTCGCGCAAATCCACTTTTGCGGCATTTGAAGAGGCGTTGTCGCCATCACCCGATACAGGTTTCATATATCGTGTCTCCGTAACAGTGTATGATTATTTTCTGGAGATTTATCATTATTCATTCAGTTCGATGAATAAACGGACGTATGAAAGCGAAGAGTGTAATGCGTGCGGTCAAAAATCGTTATGAAACAGCTAAAACGTTATGAAACAGCGAAAAAAGCAAAATAAAAAAATGAAAAAATGAATTGACGGAACGGAGATGTCGGCTGAATCCGCACTTACATCCAGAATCCGTCATCGTCGTCGGCTTTGGTTTCCTTTTTGGGCTCCTTTCCCTTCGGGTTGGGTCTGTTTGCCGATGAAGCCGAATCTATAGGATTCTTCTGCATCTTAATCGGTCCGGAGCCGCCCTTGCCGGATTTGGCGGGGTTGGGGTTATTGCCGACCTTGATGCCGCCTGAGAGCGGCTCGATGGGTCTTGGGGCATTGCCCCGTGTCCTGATATCCCCCGAGAGAAGTTCTTTTGGTTTTGTCTTGCCGCTGCCCGAACCCGCGCTGACACTGCCGGAGAGCAGTTCCTTGGGCGGTCGTATCGGCGTACTTGTCTTGATTCCGCCCGAAAGAAGTTCCACGGGTTTCTTTGCGGAGCTTCCCATCGGCGTTTTGCCGCCCGTGATACTGTCTTTCGGCTTGATATTCGGATGCAGTGAGAGTTTTCCGCCCGAGATGCTCTTGTCTTTGATAATGGGCTGAATCGAGACGCCTCCGCCTCCGAATGCACTGTCGTTGGGCTTAAATGACTGTTTTCCGGCGGAGATCATGCCGCCGCTGAAGGTTGAGTCATTCGGTCTGAATGACTGTTTACCCGCGATAAGTTTACCGCCGCCGGTGAACGTGCTGTCGTTGGGACCGAAGGACTTCGTGCCCGCGGATATGCCGCCGCCCGTAAACGTCGTGTCTTTGGGTCTGAAACTGCCTTTGGAGTGAGTGCCCGCGTTATCGATATTGATTGTCTCTCCGACCGAACAGACATCGCTTCTGCGTTTGCTTCCCGAATCGCCGAGAACGAACTTCTCGCCCACCGAGCAGACATCGCTTCGCAGTTTTCCGTCCGCGGTCTCTTTGCCGTCTATGGAGAAGATTCTGTCTTTCGGAGTGCTTCCGAGATCAACCGTGGTCATGCGGGTCATGT
The DNA here is from genome assembly GCA_017412625.1 of Methanomicrobium sp. Taxonomy (GTDB): domain Archaea; phylum Halobacteriota; class Methanomicrobia; order Methanomicrobiales; family Methanomicrobiaceae; genus Methanomicrobium. The sequence goes on along the minus strand of JAFPWZ010000040.1, from coordinate 4,057 downwards.
CCAGATCGGTCTTCTTGGATCTTCCCGGCAGATTGAGATCGATCATCTTGTCGGTCTTCTCCTTTTTGCCGCCGGCAACGGTTATCTTATCCGTGCGTATCTCCTCGGCGGCTTCAACTTTGACCTCGGGGCTGATGCTCTTCTCTTCCTCTTTATACTCCTCGTATTCCTGTTCTTTGATGTATTCCGGCGATGTCTGCGGATATATCTCAGCGTCGTCCTTTGCCTCGATTATATAGGATAAAGCCGCGTCCGAGAAGACGGCACTCTTTGCCTTACCCGCCGATGATGTGAAGTCATCGCCGTCGTCGTCATCGAGAAGTTCCTCGAATGCCAGCTGACCGGTGCTTTCGTTATCGGTATCGATGCCGTCGGTGTAGAATACCGCACCCGAAGGTGCTTTCTCGGTCTCGAAATCGCCGTCGTCTTCAAGGAATTCATCTATACTCAGACTCTCGGCGACTGAATTCTCCGAAGAGAACAGTGACCCCGATGAGTTCTGCTCAAACGGCGATGAATTCGTAGATCCAAACTGCGACGGGTTTTGCGAAAACTGCGAATTACTCAGCGGTTCATTGAAATCCGAGAATCCGTTGTCCTCGATTATAGGCGCAAGGTTGGGGTTATGCGGCTGTCTCTTCGGCGGCACGGACGAAAATCCGCCTATAAGTTCCCATGCCTCGTTCTCTATGGACTGCTCGTCAAACTGCTGCTGGTTAAACTGCTGTTGGTTAAACTGCGACCGGTTAAACTGTTGCTGATTAAACTGCTGTTGACCGAACTGAGAGTTCTGAGGGTTATACTGCTGCCCGGGAGCCTGCCCGAACCCGTTATTGAAATTATTCTGAGGATACGGCTGCTGCTGAGGCTGCTGACCGAAACCTGCCTGAGCGTTGAACTGCTGCTGACCAAACTGCTGTTGGTTAAACTGCGGCTGGTTAAACTGTTGCTGACCGAACTGCGGCTGCTGTCCGAATTGGGAGTTTTGAGGATTATTTTGAGGGTTGTTTTGAGGATTATACTGCTGCTGAGGGGGCTGTCCGAACTGATTATTATTGTTCTGTGGATATTGCGGTTGCTGAGGCTGCTGACCGAAACCCGCCTGAGCGTTGAACTGCTGCGGGTTATACTGCGGCTGAGGATTCTGCGGATTATACTGCTGATTGGGTGTCTGATGCTGTGCCATAATATCAATAATCGGGTCTCCCGCCATATCCGCCGGCGTCTGCTGTTGTCCTGCGGCAAAATTGCCTTTCGGCTCCGATTTGCCTCCTCCTTTTCCGGACAGGAACATGGTCTCCTCCTCGTCAAGCCTCTTCATATTCTCCTCCTCTTTCTCTTTCTTTTTCTGTTCGTCCTCAATCTCAGACCTTAATTTGCGAATCTCCTCCAACCGCGGAATATTGTGTATGCCCGAGAGCATGATGATGATACCGACAAAGCGCACATTGCCCACGGGGTAATCGCCGGAGCGCATCTCAAGACCCGCAATACTGGAATCTATCCACTTGCGCACGGTCTGGAATCCCTTCATGGAGAGCTCCTTTGAGGGTCCGGCAATGAGAATAAGCGCCTTGTCTGCGCTCGTGAGGTCGCAGGGGACCGAGATCTCCTCATAGACCGCCTGTTTTGCAAGCGCAACTATCCTTGTCGCACGCTTATGCGAGCCTTCCGCGAAATATGCCTCCGAGCGCCACTTCTCGAAAGCGTCGAGAAGATTGAACGGCAATTCCTCGCTCGCGTATCCGATTGCCGTAAGACCGTTTCCTTTAAGGGTGTTGAGGATCTCTCCGGCATCGAGGACGGTCTGCGCAGACTCGACACCGCGGTCGTCAAACTCACCCGCACGAAGCAGAAGATCGATCTGCTTGGCAATCCTCTCGTTGAGCATCATGTAGATGTCGCGGGGATTGTTGGGCATGTTTCTGCCGTAAGGCGAGGGTTTTACGACGGTTTCGCCGCGCTCGTTGACCGTTGTCTCGAACGAGGACTTGATCTTCCTGTACCAGGTCTCGTTATCGAAGAGAATAATGCCGTCCACGCATTTTTCTATCTTTTCGATGTCGTCCGCGGCTTTCTTGGCGACCGCTCTTCCTTCACGCAGGTAGGGAAGGGTGCAGACCGCAAAAACAGGTTCAAAGTATGATTTTCTTATCTCCGCGGTAATCTCGGGGACTATCTCGCAGACATTGCCGCCGAGACCGGTAAAGACCATGATTGCGTCGATATCGATATTGTCCAGGCCTTTGACGCGGGTCATGATCTCGCTGACGTCGACGGTAGAGCGGATATCGTACTGGACGTCGGGGTCGATGACCGAGAAGAGAATCTTGGAGGTTTCGGGCAGATACTTCAGCTGCGCGAGGAAATTGCTGTCGACGTCGACGACAATCGAAGAAACACAGCTTACGCTGGATTTTCTGTCATGATTGTAAAGCTGATCCACTATTCGTGAACCGGCTCCCCCAACTCCGATTGCCAGTATTCTCATATCATTTATCCTTATGAGTCCGTCGCCGAATCTGACCTGTGCTTAGTTGCGTTACTTTATTAAAATATACTCAGATAGTATCAAATACTTTGTTCTTTGACAGCCCGCCGATACGTGCCGGCGCGGTCATCTTCACGGACATTCAGACACTGTCCGTATATTGCATATATGTTATACTTTTTATCAGATAATACCGACTATAAATATCGGTCGGATTACAGATCGAATTCTCTGAGAATCTCCATGAATGTCTTGTATTTTTCTATGTATTTCAGACCTTTTTCCGCAAGATAAACCGTCTTTTTCGTCTTATCCTCAACGACTTCGGTGACGAACTCTTTCTCGAGAAGTTCCTTATAGTATCTTGCAAAATTGCTCGAAGAGATATTGGTCTGTCTCAGAAGCGGAGTATAACGCATCTGATTGTTATTCTTCCGAATTATTATCAGAATGTCGTAGATTATCTGATGCTTGCTTCTGTTTCTTTCCACGGACGCTTCACCCACCTTAAGAGTGCTTTATCGCTTCGTTCTCTTCGTTTTCTTCGCTATCTTCGCTGTCGGTATTACTGTCCGATACCGCTGATTCCTCAGAGACCCCGTATTCCTCAGACTCCTCCGTAACCCCGGATTCCTCCGAGATCTCCGGGTCGAAACTCTCCGCGTTCACAGGGTCGTTCATCGAATCGCTCATCGGGTAATCCGAAGCCCCGTCAATTCCTTTGTCAATCCTGTAAATCTTATTGAGTCTCAGGAATATCGAGAGGAAGATTATGGCGGATACAAGCATCAGCGGCAGGAACCATCCTCTCGGCAGGAGTCCCTTCGCATAGAACTGAACGTTGAGAATCCAGAATATGAAGAGCAGGAGATTGGTAATCCGGTTTCTTGTAAAGATCCTGTTATTGCTGCGGTATTCTCTGATAAGGTCGTAGAGCATCACTGCCGCGAAGAAGACCGCGAGTATTGCTATAAGGATTATCTCCATGCGCATGGCAAGGAAAGGCAGAACAATTACCGCCGAGCCCGAGTACAGGACGGCATCCGTAATCAGGCGGGATTTGCCGTCGATATCGTGATTCCTTGCAAGTATGGAGAGAGCAAGCGAGATAAACGCGATTGTTCCGAAATAAAGCATTGCGAAGATGCAGATCTTATCCAGAAAGATTGCGTCGTTCAACGTTTTCAGGCTGAAATTGAAGAGCGTTGCAAAACTCACAAGGCGAAATACCGATGAGAGCGCAAAGAATATGAAGAAATATCTGAAGTAGTGCAGACCCGAATGTCCGGTAAGCTCGTAGATCTCTTTTGTCCTGAAGTATATCACAAGGCACATGCATATTATGAAGAGATAATAGGTTATCTCGCACAATACGCTGAGATCGTCAAGCAGCGGCGGAAACTGCGGGGGATACGGATGATCGCCGAACTGAGGGGGCAGATCTTCCGGATGTATTCTTTCCATATTATTCCTTATTTTAGAATTCTACCGTATAATAAACTGTGGACTCTCTGTCCATACTCCATATATTATCTCTCGGCGAATAATTGTCTGCCCCTATACGGA
>JAFPWZ010000039.1 GCA_017412625.1 Methanomicrobium sp. | reverse complement strand
ATTTATATCGCATAATCCCGATTTTCGCGGAGATATACATACATTTTTTTCGTTAAATACCCAATCTTAATTAATGAAATCCACCGGCAGAGAACGAACTGTTATGCGCCTTGCCATTCCGAATAAAGGACGTATAGCAGACCCGATAATTGAGCTTGTTGAAGCGGGCGGTCTTAAGATAGAGAACAGCCACACGAGAAAACTCATCTCAAGGACATCCGATCCCGAGATAGAAGTCCTTTTTGCCCGTCCCATCGATATTCCGGAGTATGTCGCCATAGGCGCCGCCGATATAGGTATCACGGGGCGCGACATGGTTTTAGAGCGCGGCTCTGTAGTCGATGAGATACTTGACTTAGGCTCTGGTGCCGCAAGGCTTGTTCTTGCCGTTCCCGAAGATTCCGGTATCGAAAGCGCAAAAGACCTTGACGGCAAGAGGGTGGCAACCGAGTTCCCCGGAGTATGCGAGAAATTCTTCGAGGAGAAGGGCATATCGGTAACACTGGTCCCGGTCGGCGGTGCCTGCGAAGCGGCGCCTTATCTGGGTATTGCCGATGCAATCATAGATCTTACGAGTTCGGGCACGACACTTGCGACGAACAAGCTCAGAATCGTCGACGAGATACTGAGTTCGACGACGGTGCTTATCGGCAATCCGAATGCGCGTGCAAAGTTCGCCGATAAAATCGACGAGTTTACTCTGGCAATCAGGAGTGTTCTCTGCGCAAAAGGTCAGCGCTATCTGATGATGAATGTCCTGCGCGAAGATCTGGATGCCGTCAGAAGCGTTCTCCCCGGACTTTCGGGTCCTACCATCATGGATGTTGCCTCGGATAAGGGAATGGTCGCGGTTCACGCCGTCGTTAATGAAACGCATCTCTATTCGCTTATCAGCACGCTTAAGAATGCTGGCGCAAAGGACATTCTGATTGTCCCGATTGAGAGAATGATACGCTGAATGTTGAAGCGCGATCGTGAGAAAGCGATAAATTCCGGTGCAAAGATGAGAGTATTTCCTGCAGTCGATATTCTTGGCGGCGTCTGCGTACAGCTTGTTCAGGGAAAGCGCGAGAACAGGACGGCTTACGGAACGCCGCTGGAGAACGCACGCCGCTGGATATCCGAGGGTGCGGACTCGCTCCATGTGATTAACCTTGACGGCGCTTTCGAGGGCAGCGGCAAAAACGCGGCTCAAATATCCGAGGTAATACGTGAGACGGGCGTATTTGTGGAGCTCGGCGGCGGCATCAGGAGCGTCGGCGATGCGGGGCACTGGCTCGATATAGGTGTCGACCGCGTTATTCTCGGAACACTTGCGACAAAGCAGCCCGAAGCGATAGCTGAGATTGCGAAAGAATACGGCAGCGAGCGCGTTGTTGCCGGCGTCGACGCCAAAGGCGGTCAGGTGGTCGTGAACGGCTGGGAGAATGCGGTCGGCGACTATATATCGTGGGCAAAGCGCTTTGAGGAACTGGGCGCGGGCGCTCTGCTCTTTACGAACGTGGACGTAGAGGGACTTCAGAGCGGCATCAGATCCGAGCCGGTAAAGCGTCTTATCGAGTCCGTATCGATACCCGTCATAGCCGCGGGGGGTATCTCCTCAACCGCGGACGTCAAAACACTAAAGAGCCTTGGCACAGAAGGTATAGTACTCGGTTCATCGCTTTACAGCGGTAAGATATCACTTTCCGAAGTACTGGAGATATGCAGATGAGAGTCGGAGAAGTAGACAGAAAGACAAAAGAGACCTCAATACAGGTTAAGATTAACCTTGACGGTTCCGGTATTGTAAATGCGGATACAAAGATTCCCTTCTTTGATCATATGCTGAATGCGTTCGGTAAGCACGGCGGTTTCGATCTCGATGTGGTCGCCGACGGCGACCTCGAGGTGGATTTCCACCACACTATCGAGGATATCGGGATTGTGCTGGGGCTTGCACTCGGGAAGGCGCTCGGCGATAAGACGGGTATAGAGCGGTTTGCGTATACCGCCGTTCCGATGGACGAAGCAATAGCCCATGCGGCGCTGGATATCAGCGGACGTCCGTATCTCGTGATGAAAGGGGAGTTCAGCGAAGGCGGCGGTCTTTCGTTCCCGTCCGATCTTATAGAGCACTTCTTCTACAGTCTGTGCACGAATGCAAAGATTACCCTTCACCTGACCTTTGAGGGAAGAAACGATCACCACATGTGCGAGGCGCTCTTCAAGGCGTTCGGAATTGCTCTGAAGTCAGCCGTGCGCATAGACCCTAAAAAAGGCATACCCAGCACCAAAGGCAGTATCTGAGCGGAATGATATAATCGATATACTTCGGTAAAACAGGTAATATAACAAGCAAATGACAATAAAATTCGGTAAAATATCCTGATATCTTAACAATCAGTCAATAATCATCAAAAGTTCAAAAAATTAATCAAAAATCAATCAAAAATCAGTTAAATACCAATAATACTCAAAAAATCAATAAAATTACTTTTCCTGAAAAAGAATTTAGGCGTTGACAGCCATGTCAACGTCTTCCTTCTTGATTGTCTTTCTTCCTGCGTGAACAGCGTACTTTGCTGCCTCTTTTGTGAGTTTTGCAATGTAGCTCTCCGTTGCATCAACTATGGCCTGAGCTGCGTCACTTCCGACCCTCTCGGCACCGTTCTTCTTTGCAATCCTTACGACTGCTGCGATTGGTAGATCATTTGCCATTTTATTCCACCTTAAAAGAAGTCTATCGGTTTAAGATATATACTTTTTGGGAAAATTGCCGTAAAACTCGATACTATACAGTTAAATTTGCAAAAAATTCAAAAATTTAGGCCTTTGAAAAAAACGTCAATACCTTTTACAAAAATCAGCGTAAATTGGTTTATTTACTAAAATAAAATTATATTGTCTGTTTTTTATTATCCGAGAGAGATACGGCGAGCAAAAGGGCATTGGCGTAATCGCTGCCTGCGCGCGAAGTATCCACGAATGTTTTGCTTATATTCAGGACAGGCGCACCGTGTGCGTCGCCGTTTCCGAGAAGGCAGAGCGTTCTGAAGATAAGGTTTCCCGAGATGCCGTCCGGCGCAATTATAATTCCGTGATTCTGCGGCGCATCCTCTATCAGAATCTCGCAGTTCTCCGCACCAGACATCTCCGCTATCTCTTCGGCATCGCGTATTGTCCGGTCAACGACGGCATGCCGCCCGATATCTCCAGTTCTGCCGCCGGAAAGAACGGCAACGCTGTCGTTCAGCCCCAGTCTCTTTGCTAGCGGTCGGCACTCTTTTATGAATTCTAGTTTGTCCTCGACATCCCAACCCTCGTCAACGCCTACGGGGGCCAGAAGGAACTTCTTTCCCGCGCACCTGCCGCCGCAGATCTCAAGGAGTGCGACTCTGCGGAGCTTTTTGACGCCGAAGCGCGTCTTTATGTTTTTCATGACGAGGTTTGCGGGCAGAGTCCCCCTTACCGCGGCATCGATATCGCCGTTATACAGAGCATCGACAAGGTCGGATTCGGGCGTATCGGAGAGGCGGTATTCTATCTTTTCGCTGCGCTCATGCGGAGGCTGCGGAAGACTTCGCGTAAATATGACAAAATCCGCCTTATCGATTATCTTCTCTATGCTTCTCTCAATCTTTTCAATATCCGCCGATGCGCCTATGCCGACCTTCATTAATATCCCCTGTACGTGTTAAAATATGTGATAAAAAATGTTAAAATTTGCCAAAATATGTGTCAGTGGGGTTGTTGGTTGGGTGTTAATGGAGTGTAAACGGTTATTGTTTGAATATTCCCGTAATGCTGTCTTTGTTCAGGTCAAAAACCGAAGATTCCTCAGAATTGTATCTTATCGTCAGGCTCCTGCTATCGTTGACGCAGCCTATATCCGCGGCAGTCATGCCGACCGCTTTAAACATATCAATGACTTCGGCGGTATTCTCGGACTTTGCCGTCATGATAAAGCCCATTCCGGGATACATCCTTACCCACTGCGAGAAGGGTATGCCGAGCTTTGCAAGGTCGGGTCTTGGGATGCGGCTTAAGTCAATCTCTGCGCCTGCGCCGCTTGTCTCTAGAAGCATTCCCAGAGTGCCTATGATACCCGGATTGCTGATATCCTTGCCCGCGGTAAGCAGATGTTTCTCTCCGAGGGTATGCATTACCTCTATCTGTGCACGGACCTCTTCCGCGCTTCTGAGTGTCGCCGAATCCCAGTTCAGCGCACATGACGGGTGAACGCGTCCGTTAAGGTCGATTGCGGCGATAACATGATCTCCTTTTGCGGCAGTACTCGAAAGAATCACATCCGATATCTTCACCGTGCCCATAATCGAGACGTCGACAGCCGAGAACGGAGAATCGGGGTGAAGATGTCCGCCGACGACGGGCACATTGAACTTTCTGGACGCATCCGCCATTCCGCGCAGGACTTCATTACCCACATCCCCTTCCTTTACCGAGAGAATGTCGACCATTGCAAGGGGTTTCCCGCCCATCGCCGCAATATCGTGAACATTTACGAGAACTGCGCAGAAACCCGCCCAGTACGGATCGGCTTCCATAAGCATGCTCCAGATTCCGTCCGCGGCGAGTAAAAGCCCGTCGTTTCCGTTTTTGATAAGCGCCGCATCCTCCCCGAAGGATGCAATGACATTTTCGGAATCCAGTTTAAGAGTGCGGATTATCTCTCCGATGGCATGTTTTCGGGTAACGCCCGTATATTCCTGAACGACTTTTGCAATCAGTTCAGTGGAACATTTTTCCTCCACCATTAAAACCAACTTAAGTATGTTTGAGTTTTCTATCAGATAAAATATATTCGTTACTGGTTATTCCGTTATCCGTCCCCGATGATTAACACTTAATTAAATTAGTTCGAGTGCATATAGATAGAATACTGTTGCACGGAATATCCTGACAGAATATTTGGACAGAATATCGGGACAGATTATCCGGACGGAATTCTGTTGACTGATATCGACTGATATATACTGATATATACTGATATATGTAACTGATATGGGTTGACTGTCAATAACGCGGTTTGAAAAGGGGGTGAAATCGAATATGGAGGATTGGGTTGAGAAATACAGACCGAAGTCGCTTGCCGACATAATCGGGAACAAAGATTGCCTGCGCAGGATGATCGAGTGGGCGCGTGACTGGAAGCCGGGCGTGCCGCCGCTCCTCCTCTACGGAAAGCCGGGTGTAGGGAAGACGTCATCCGCATATGCGCTTGCTAACGACATGAACTGGGAAGTTGTCGAGCTTAATGCAAGCGATCAGAGGACAAAGGGAATTATCGAGAGGGTCGCGGGAGCTACCGCGACGACAATGAGCCTTCTGGGTTCGCAGAGAAAGCTCCTCCTACTCGATGAAGCCGACAACCTTCACGGCACTGCAGATATGGGCGGTGCGCGTGCGATAATAGGTGTCATCAAGTCATCGCAGCAGCCGATAATTCTGATTGCAAACGACAAATACGGCGTTGCCAAGGAGATAAAGTCGCTCTGCGAGCTTTTGCAGTTCCGCGCCTTACAGGCAAGAAGCATAGTGCCGCATCTGAAGTATCTCTGCTCCGCCGAGAACAAAACCTGCAATGACAATGCTCTTATGCAGATTGCCGAGAGCGCGGGCGGGGACATGCGTGCCGCCATCAATATGCTGTTTGCGGCGGGAAGCGGCGCGGATACCGTATCCGAGGAGAGCGTATCCACTGCCTCCAAGGATCAGCGTTCGTCAATCTTTGAGTTTGTCGGCGGCATTCTCAGGGGCGGCGCCGACAGGCATCTTATGGAGATGTCATACGACCTCTCGGATACACCGGATACGATAGAACAGTGGGTTGAGGGTGCATTGCCGCAGATAAAGAACCCCCGTGACCGCACCGAGGCATACGGTTATCTTGCGCAGTCCGATCTCTATCTGGGCAGGACGTATCTGCGCCAGTATTATACGCTCTGGAAATACGCCACGGCACTTATGGTCATTGGCACTGCCGCCGCTGCCGGCGGTCAGGGCGTTACCGGCAACATCATGCCGCCTGCGCGCTGGAACAGGATGGCTGCCGCAAAGAAGAAGAAACTCATCCGCCAGAGTGTTCTTATAAAAGCGGCATTTGCCTACCACATGCCCGAGAACACCCTGCGCGACGAATATCTCAAGGCTTTCGGCATGATTGCCGACAAAGACCCGCTTTCGTTTGCCAAGGAACTCTCTCTCGACGGCGATGAACTAGACTATATCATAGACGATAAAGTCCGCAGTGCCGAGGTGATGAAGGAGATTAAGAGGGAAGAAAAGGAACAGGAAAAGAGGGAAAAGGCTGCGCAGAAAGCCGCCGAGAAGGCTAAAAAAGCACAAAAGCCCGTGCGTGTCATAGATCTCACAAAGGCGGCAGAGACCGAAAAGCCCGACTTAAAAGCGCCTGCGGAATCTTCCGAGTCAATTGAATCGGCAACATCAGAATCCGCGGATGAACCCGAAAAATCCGAAAAACCTTCGGAAAAGAAACCGTCGGAGACGCAGTCAACCCTCTTCTCGTTCTGACTGCCGTCCCGTTTTTTTTCGTTTTTTATTTTCTTTAGATCACTGTTTTTTATTGTAGCGGTGAAGGATAACGTCCCCGATATCGATTATCTCTCCGCCAGACCCGTAGATCTCGCAGCCCAGATGATAGACAATCAGATCGCAGTTGACCGCTTTTGCAATCGATATCAGAGAAGGCACCATCTCGATGCCGGGGCGGATTGAGTATATCAGATCCGCACCCCTGTAGAACTCAAGATCGGGCTCGAAGATGTCGTCGGAGCGAAATATAATGCCCGATGACTCGTCTATCGGCAGTCCGCTTCTGATATCCGCGGCTCTGACCGAAAAACCGCCGGCAGCGAGTTTCTCCGCGCAGAGTGTATTGCTGCCTATGCCAATCTCGACGAACTTAGTGTTTCGCGGGTAATCTTTCAGGTGGGTGTATATCGACTCTTCAATACCCTTATGACAATTCATTACCTAATTACTTTCAGATGAGTGTCCTTATTTTTTGGGATAATGATGTGGACCCGGGTCTGCAGCAGCCGGTCGTAAGAATGATCTCCGACATTATCGAGATGCCCGTATATGCCGAGGAAAATCCCGTTATGCTTAGAGGTTTTGACAGATCGCGCAACCAGAACGACGCCAGCCGCATACTCGGCGACATGCAGGATTTCTATACGCGCCGCGCAGGATGCAGGGATTCAATCCTAATCGTGACCGGCAAAGACCTCTATATCCGCGGTCGCGACTTTGTATTCGGACTTGCAAGGCCCGGTGTAAACGTCTCGATAGTATCCGCGGCACGCCTGAAGAACAGCTGGTACGGAAGACCCGACCGCGATGAAGATCTGATGGACAGAATCGTAAAAGAGGGCACGCATGAACTGTGTCACTGCATGGGGCTTGATCATTGCGATAACCCCGAATGCATCATGTTCTACCCGCAGACTCTGGATGAGCTCGACAGAAAGCGAAAGATGCTCTGTCCCCAATGCCGCGAAAGTCTGAATATCTACAGATTTTCGGAGTGATCCGTCTTATTTACTTTTTACAAATATCCTTTTTCGAGGTATTGCAGGGGGTATTACAGGATATTCCTTTCATGCGACGTTTTTCCTGTTACGATTATAATTTATAACTGTAGAACAAATAAAAAATCAATCAGTTAATTTGGGTTTTACGAGATGAGTTCACACCGTTCCGATATACTTGCTCTTCTTGTCGCCGTCGGCGTCGTCATTGTCATGGCAGTAGTCGTAAAGCCCATTTTATCCGGCGATAATATCCTGCCCTCCGCCGGCGATAAGCCCGTGCAGACCACGGGTGTTACCGCGGAACAGACACAGGCCGTCGCATCCGATCTGACAAAGGTCGAGATTAAGGATTATTCCTCGTATGTCATACCCAAATCGGAGCAGAAAGCCATAATCGGCAGATATGTGGGTGCGGCAATGGACTATTATCAGCCGACTACGCGTGAGTATGCCGCAAGATACATCTCAAAAGAGATTTCCGGCGAGTTCAATATCGGGCAGGCATGCGATCTCTGGGATAAGGCACGCAATGACTGGATTTTCGAGACGGACGAGAAGGGACTTCTCGATATATCCTCGTCAAGTTCTCTGATCAATCACGGAGTGAGGGGCGACACTGCCGATTTCTCGGTATTTGTGGCATCTCTGATAAAAGCGGTCGGCGGTCAGGCACGCGTCAAGACCGATCAGACAATTAATTCCGGCTCAATAACCTACCCCGAATTGTATCTCGGAAACAGCGCCGACATGGCAACAACCGTCATAGACCCCGCGAAGCTTTCCGCACTCAAGTCAACGTATTCGTATGCGTTCACAAACGACCCCTACGGAAGAAACATATTCAGATTCGAATCGGGAGAGATCTGCTCGGGGGACAACTGCTGGTTCTACGTAAGACCCTTCGAGCAGATATTGAGAGAGCCCGAGATATATGCGGATATCTGTTATCAGTATCCCGAACTTATCGATTATCTGCTGATGTATCCCGAGACCAATGTTGTCGAGTTCCAGGTCATGTATATCAGGTACAGATACGGAAACTATAACCCGTACTCGGACACCTCATCTCCGCTCAGAAGCGTTGCATACAGCTATGAGTTCGAGAATAACGGCGATAAGACCTACTGGATTCGGCTGGGATACTCCGACAGATTCCCGGGAGATATAAAAGGAACGGAATCGGGTTATGCAACGGCATTCTATTCGGACGGTTCGTATAAGGATCTGAAGTTCACTGTGTGCTTTGTCTGAATTTCGGAGAGATGCCGTAATCTTCAAGATAATTTTACTGCCGCACAACCTTTGTTTTATTCATAAGTTATATATTTAAATAAATCCGACCTATTTTCAAGATGAATCGGGATTTCGGCAGAGTGAAGTATATAGTGGCAGCGTTAGCCATGCTGTTTGCGGTTGCCGTATTCACCATACCTGCGGTTGCCGAGGAATATGTTTCAAGTCCGCAGATCCCGTCAGTTTTAACCGACAGCTCGGATACTTATCAGGCGAAGTTTGCATCCGCGGTAAGCGAAGGCATTGAGGCGGACAATCCCGTAATCCGTAATTATGCCCGTATGCGTGTGGATATAGAGAATACGGGTGCAAACTACTCTCTTGCGCAGGCCTGCGATATGTATGACTACGTCAATCTCAGGTGGCAGCTTATCAGTGAACCGAGAGGTCCCCTTCACGTCGCAACCGCTACCGAGACCATAAGATCGGGTATGAGGGGATCGGGCGATGACTACTCGGTATTTCTTTCATCTCTTATAGGCTCTCTCGGCGGCAATATGCGAATAATCCTCTCGATTGGCGGTAATTATGAGTATCATGTATTTCCCGAGGTTTTCATAGGCAGCAGCGAAGACGAGGCCATGAAGAATCTGAGTTATATCACGGCACGCTACGGCTGCGAGAAGGCGTGGTATACGAAAGAGACAACCGGCGGCGTCAGCACATACTGGCTGAATCTCGATTGGATTATCGACGGAATGCATACTGCCGAGTATTACAGATACGGAAACAGTCTCTTTGAGGTAAACACGTATCATCCGGGACGCCCCTACATTACGACAGGCACGGTGACGGTCATCTATCCCGACGGAAAATGGAAGGATACCACACTTAAGCACGGGTACTATCAGAGGGTTAAGGGAGTAGAAAAGCTGTATGAGTGATAAGCAAAACCCTTCTTTTAAATCACGGTACCTGCCCGTATTGGTAATTCTCTCACTCTGCCTCTTCCCGTCCGTTCTGATTGCGGGATGCAGCGAGTCGGATGAGGATCTCTGTTTTTCGACGACATATACCGTGGATACTCTTGAAAAACGCGGTGATGCAAGCCTTTCGTCCATAAATTTCGATAAGTTTGACGACTTCTTCAGCATTGAGGAGGCAAAGAACGCAAAGAATCAGTACGAGAATGCACTCATCACATTGAGCTCCAATCCGACGGTTGCGGCTTGCATGGGTAATGAGGCGTATAAGGTGCGCATTATGGAACTGAACGTAAAGTACGGATTCCTTGACATTTTCCTGCGCTACAGTGCGACGGATAAGAAGGTCTCGAATATGGTCTTCCAGGATTACCCCGAATTTCAGACGACTCTTAAT
>JAFPWZ010000038.1 GCA_017412625.1 Methanomicrobium sp. | reverse complement strand
TTCTTACCGCACGGCGAAGCGTAAAGGGTTGTTCCCGCAAACAGCGAATAGTTTCCGTAAAACTGATCGACTTTGTACAGCTCCGAAGGATCCCAATCGATATTCGGACCGTATCCCAGCGGCACATGGTACTTATAGCTGCTGTAATAGCAATTGGTCGTTTTACCCGGCGGTCCCGTAGTCACTACGGTATCCGTTGTTCCGTCCGAAGCTCTCCACGATGTAGTTAACTTTACATCCTTTGTCGGAATAGGCTCACTGACCGACAGAACATTGATTGTAAAACCGCTGTTTTCCCACGTGCCCCCGTTGACGATTTTACATTCAAACGTTCCCGAAGGTGCTTTCTGAGCCGGCATAACCATCCCGCCCGCATAAGCACTGACAATGGCGGCAAGGATGACGGTCACCGAGAGCATAAGCATTACCCCCACCACCGGAGATACTGCATCGGTATTCTTTCGCATACTCTTTTTCATTAAATAAATCCCTCAAACTCCACAAAACCGAGGGCAAATTAACCCATACTTCCCTGATCATACCCCCCGGTATCATTAGCAGTTCCAATATGATACGTATAACAGTTAACATGTGGACAATTATAATTAATATTTTTATAATAGTTAAACATTTGTATAAGTAATATAATTATTAAAATATATTGTACAAACTGCGAAAATAAAAGGCAAAAGTCATACATAATCGGCGGTTTGTCACAAAATGTCGGAAAAAAGAAATCTATGAAAAAGATTTTGCGGAAAAATATGTGCGGGATTTATCGGCAACTGCCGACCTCAGCGGAAAAACGCCGGATTACTTGACTATCATAGCCTTTGTCGTTGCGAGCATGTTGCCCTTCTTATCGACAAGTTCCACAATGAATTCCTTTCCGATATTGTTTCGGTTCTGAATGGAATAAGCATTGTAATAATCTTTCAGCCCGGCGGGCATATCCTGACGCCTGACATATGCGGTATCTCCGGGCGCAAAGACGTATACCCCCTCCTGACCGTTATTTTTGAGCCAGACATAATCATTAAAATTAATTTTAGTGTTTCCGGACATATACGAATTAGCGGTTCCGTAAAAACGCTTGGAAGTAATTTTTCCGTGATCGACAGTCCATGTCATGTGCTCGTAATCACCGAAAGTACCCGGGAGTCGGATAATAATATCAATATCCTTGGTTTCCAGAGGCACTCCCCCCATATTGGTGACTGTAAAACCGTCGGTCTGGCTGTAAGTGGCATCTATCCCCACATTATCCAATTTGCGGCTTGTATCCATCATTCCGCCGGCAAAGCTGGTCACAACGGCGGCGAGGATGAGCACAACCACGAGCATGAGCATGACGCCGACAACCGGCGATACCGCCTCACATCCGTTACCTCTTATTACGCTCATTTTATCTCCTCTGCCGTTTTCATGACCTTATCCCTCCACTATGACATCATTCTCATACAGTATGGTTGATGTAGGTATATGCGTAAGTCTCACATTTACCCTGTCGCCGGATCTCAGATGATTCCAGTCCGGACCCAAGACAGCACGCATCGGATCCGATGTAGCGTCCGAGTATTCATAGCGCGTACCCGGGCTTATGCCGTAACCTTCACCCGATTTACCGTTAGGCGAGGCGTAAAGTATTCTTCCGGCAACAAGCGCATAGTTTCCGTATTCCTGCTGCGTTGTATATACCTCCGAAGGGGTATAATCAATATCGGGACCGTAGCCCAGCGGCACATTGTACTTATAACTGCCGTACTGACAGTTCGGTTCTTCCCCGTTCGCCGTATCCGCGGGTCCGAGGGTTGTCACACTGTCAGAGGTTCCGTCTGAAGCAATCCATGAAACTGTAAGCTTCACGTCCTTTGTCGGAACAGGCTCACTGACTGTTACAACGTCTATTTCAAAAAAACTGTTCTCCCAAGAGCCGCCGTTGATAACCTTACAGTTAAATGTGCCTGTCGGCGGATATGAAGAACCCAACACAAATCCGCTCGCAAAACCGCTGGCAATGCCGGCTATGATAACGGTCACCACCAGCATAAGCATTACTCCGACCACAGGAGATACTGCTTCACTGCTTTTTTGTATACTGTCTTTCATTCCGAATATATTCATTACAACACCACATGACGGGCAGAATTAAACAACCGCTTTTAATTTACCCGGATATCCAAAACAATTCAAATTATCGTTTTTTACTTAATAAAACAAATCGGGCTGCCGTTTTTACGGCAACCGCATCTGTAACCGCATTCGTGACTTAAAGCCCGGTTACTTCGCAATTACGGCTTTGGTCTTTGCGAAGATCATTCCTGAACTGTCGCTCAGCTCAACCCAGAATTCCTTGCCGAGATTGTTGACATTGTTGACCGAATACTCATCGGAATCTGACATACCGTTCTGCATGTATTCCGGTGCAACATATGCCGCATCCCCTGCGGCAAAACTGCGTTGTCCGTAAGAACCGTCTTCCGTGTACCATGCGTATTCACTTCCGGCATCCTGACCGCGCTTGCTGACAATGTCAAAGGGATTAATTGTCCAGGTCAGATGCCCGGAATCACCGAAAGTATCGGTGAGTCTGGTGATAACAACCATGTCGGAAGTGCCTAAGGGTTCTCCGCCCATATTGACAAGGGTAAGACCGTTAGCCTGGCTGTAAGTTGCTTTCAGTGCAATGCTGGATGATTTATGTGAAGTATCGGGAAGCCCGCCTGCAAAACCGCTGACCATTGCAGCGGTCATAATAGTAACCACAAGCATGAGCATAACGCCGACAACCGGCGAAACCGCTTCATTTCCAAGTTTTATTCTGCAACCTTTCATGCATTTACCTTTTTTTCTTTTTAAGGAATTTTACTGATTTTTGACTTTTTCAGATGCTTTTTTGACGATTTGTTTTATTTTGGCTGTTTTATTTTTTATATTTCTGATTATTCCACAACTACATCTTTTTCGAACAGTACGGAACCGGTCGGCGTATGCGTCAGTTTTACGTTTACAATATCGCCGGGTCTCAAATTATACCATTTGGTACCGAGAATACCGGACATCTCATCCTTCTTTTTCCCGCTCATGAACTCCTCGGTATACTTTGAACCTGCAGTGTATATATAACGCTTATCGGAAGATACTCCGTAACCGCCGCTACTGTTGTAGCCGCAAGGTCTGGCGTAAAGTGTAGTTCCCGAAGTCAGCATGTAGTTCCCGAAACACTGTTCCAGAATTGTCGCTTTGGTAAAGTCAGCAGCGGTATTCTGCACTCCGGGTCCGTATCCCAACGGAGCATGCATGTTTTTCACAACGCCGTAATGATCAATTTCACAGTTCCAGTCTTTCGGGAAATTACCGCTCCCGCGGGGGTCATGCTGAAGACCGATTGTTACTACAGTGTCACCGATTCTCGTTTCGGCTTTATCGCTTTCTTTGTCTGAAGTTACCCACGATGTGGACAACTTGACATCCTTTGTCTGAATCGGTTCACTGACTGAATAAACAGTCAGTACAAATCCACTGTTATCCCATGAGCCGCCGTTGGTGATTTTACAGTTAAAAGAACCCGTCGGTGCTTTCTGGTTACCGGTGATAATCATACCTCCCGCATAGGCGCTCACAACGGCGGCTATTATGACGGTCACCACTAACATAAGCATTACTCCAACCACGGGAGATACTGCCTCAGTCCTACGGTTATTCTTTATCATTACTGAAAAATCCCCACTCTCCACACTAATCCCGACAACTCAGGGTAAAATCCACACACTTTTTTTGATAGCCCCGAGTCAAAAAACGATACTACAATACTGTGTATAACTGTTAGCATGGATTACTTTATATGTATTAAACCAATGTATAATATACTTTACCATCTCGTTTGTCAAAAATATTTCACTGACACAGGTAATTTTTGAACATTTTTGGTGGAGGTAACATAAAAAAAATATTTTGTGAAATAAATATAAAATAACATTGTGATTCGATGAAAATAATTTCCTCACCGAAAAACATCACTTTAAAGTCCTAAACAACATCATGCAACATCACATGAATATCATGTGACATCTGTACAATCTAAAGAACCTGCCGCACAGCCGCACACCCGTAAAGATCAGAACTTCGGATATACCGTATCCTCAACCGGCAGGTTCAGCGAGTAGCGTTTATTGTAATCCTTGAGCATCTCCTCAACCGAGAGATCTTTGAACTCGTCGGGATAGAGCATCTTGGCAAACGAAGCAGCGCCGGCAAAGCATCTCGGACCGTAGGTGATACCCGAATCAATCAGCCAAAACCTGCCATCTTTCACCGACTGCAGGCCCGAAAATCCCGTTCTGGACACTACGTCATTGTATATTCCGGCGGCATTACCCATCTTTTCATGCGTCGCCACCTTGATGTAGACATACGGATCCTGATCTATAATCCACTCGGGAGAGACCTTCGCCGCCGAAGACGTATCCTCGGCTTCCATTATATTAACGCCGTCGACGATATCCAGGAGCAGATCCATTCCCGATCCCTTTCCCTGAGCCGAATAATCCGTATAGCCCTCACAGAAGACACGCGGGTGCTCCGACGAGATATTGCTTATACGCGAAGAAAGCGTGTTCATGACATTCTCATAGTAACTGCAGAACTCTTCGGCTCCTTCGGTATTGCCGACAAGCTTACCGAGCTCTCTTACGTCCTGACACATTGTCGTCGGCTTGTAGCAGTCGATATAGACTATGGGGATGTTTGCCGCTTTTATCGCATCTGCATTGTTCGGTTTCGAACTTGAGTATGCTATGACGACATCGGGGGACAGCGTAATAAGAGTCTCCAAATCCGGCACATTCCACTTGCCCGTGCTCACCGCATTCGGAATCAGAGGTCCCAGATATTCGTTGTCAATGATACTCTGCGAAGCGCCGACCACCTTATCCGAAGCACCGAGAATCTGAAGCATCTCGCCCGCATTCGAACTTAAGATGATAATTCTCTCGGCGGTATGCGGCAGAGTCACTAAAGTGCCGTCCGACTGCATAATCGTGATACTTTTGTTATCGGCAGGCGCAGCCGTGCACCCCGCAAACATTGCCGCTCCGGTAATCAGTAAAGCGGCGAACAGGAGAGTAATCAATCCGTTAACTCTCGATTTTTTTGCAAATGAATCGTTATCGCTCATATTAATATCACCCGAATTTCACCGGTGTGACAACCGAATTTATCACCCTAATATATCACTCAAATATATCAGACGAATTTGTCACTCAAAGTTGTCACCCGAAGGTATCACCGTATGCACGGTATTACCTTTAACCCCGGACTTTGTCTGTTAAAATATAGAATTATTATAATTTAATCATAACTTTTTTTGAATTTATCTTACCGTTATCCTTCTGAAGATGACCACGCTTATCAGAACCATGACAAGCGAAGCCGATATGAGAAAGATCATCTCGAATAAGGGGAATGTGCCGGCGCCGACCGAGCGCACGGCATCGATGGCATAACTTATCGGATTTAAGTGTGCGCAGATATTCAGCCAGTCGGGCATCTGCGAATACGGCATGAGGGCACTCGAGGTAAAGAAGAGCGGCATCGAGATAAACGTGGATACCGCCGCATACGTGTCGTGCTCCCCGATGTAAAGCGCAATCGTGGTTCCGAACGACGATATGAGAATGCCGAAGAGGAAGAGTATCAGATAAGTCAGCGGATAGACATATATCGGCAGGATTGTGGCGCCGATGAGTATCGCAATCAGAAGAATAATCGTCGTCTGAATCAGACCGCGGGACGTGATGAAGAGGATCTTTCCGAACAGAATGCTCTCGCGGGGCGACGGCATTGCAAGGAACTTGTTCAGATATCCGAGAATCTTATCGAACATCAGACTCGAGCCTCCCGAAAGACCTGCCGAGAGCATGGTAAGCACCAGAATGCCGGGCGTGATGAAATCCAGATAGTTGTCCGTGAACCTCGTCGGCAACGCAAGACCCACGAAGATGAGCCATGCGGCAGGCATTGCAAGAGTGGACACCACGTTCAGAGGCGCTCTTATCCAGCGGAGAAGATCGCGCTGCGCATAATAGAATACCCGATACATACTTACCGCCTCGTCATGAGATTTCGAAACTGCCTGTCGTCAAACGGGATATTGTCGCCGCGTTCATCACCGCAGGACTGCATATAGACATCTTCGAGATTCGGCTCGCGAATCGAGGAATATATGACATGCGACTTCTCCGCCTCGAATGCGGCGGTAAGCTCCGGCAGAATATTGCTTCCCTTGTCTGCCGAGAAGATATAACCCGACTCGTTTACCTCGATAAAGGTCACACCCCCGGGCAGCGACTTCGGCAGGTTGCCGTCCGACTTGACCGTGATTATGTCCTTCTTAAGATCGGCTTTCAGAAACGCGGGTGCACCCTCCTTTATCAGCTTTCCGCGGCGGATAATCCCCACCTTATTGCAGTAGCGTTCTGCCTCCTCCATCTGATGAGTCGTGACCAGAATCGTCATTCCCGACTTCTTAAGCTTGGTAATATGCTCCCAGATTGTTCTTCTGGACGCAACATCAAGCCCGATTGTCGGCTCGTCAAGGAAGAGAACTCTCGGCTGGTGAACCAGAGCCTGAGCGAGCTCAAGACGCCGTTTCATGCCTCCCGAATAGGTCTTTGTCATGGAATCGGCGCGGTCGGTGAGGTTGACGACTTCAAGGGCATCCGCGACAATCCGTTTTCTCTCCGCCTTGTCCCTAATGCCGTAGAGCTTGGCGAAGAGATCGACATTCTCCCGCCCCGTGAGCCTTATGTCCACAGCCATATCCTGCGGCACATAGCTGATACAGCTGCGCACCTGCGACTTTTCCTTCGCGATATCGTATCCGCAGACCTCGGCCGACCCCGAAGTCGCGCTGAGAAGCGTGGTCAGCATCCGCACCGTAGTTGTCTTTCCCGAACCGTTCGGCCCCAAAAGACCGTAGATCTCATTCTCCGCCTTCAGAGTGAGACCGTCCACGGCACAGAGACTGCCGTAGTTCTTAGTGAGTGAATCCGTTACTATTCCGTCCATTATACATCCATACCATAAATTCGATTACTTTCTTCAGGAATCGACCGCGCCGTCGATATAATCCGCCAACTGCTTTACCTCACAGCCCTTCGCGGCGTAGTAGGCAAACATCTCATCAAGTTTTTTCAGGTCGTAACTTGTGACGCAGTCTGCAATCACGTGTACCTTATACCCCGATTTCGACATGTTAAAGCAGGTCGATTTTACGCATCCCGTGGCGTCGGCGCCGGCGACATAGAACTCGTCAATCCCGTTGTCCGCGACGAATGCCGCAAAAGCCTCGCTGGTGAGCGCATTCGCCTTTGATTTCACGAAGATATTCTCCGAGACCACCTTAAGCTCGGGAACAAGTTCTTCGCCGCGGGTGCCGGGCTTGAAAGTCCGCGTTCTCGCCGAGAGGTTATTGTGCCTGATATAGACAACGTGCATACCTTTTGAAACAGCCCAATCAATCGCCCTGTTAATGCCGTCGATTACCGTTTTGTAATTCTTTGTAATGTCATTCTGAATGTCGATTACGACAAGTGCCATACTTCCCATGGTTACTCCTTTAATCCTGCGGATCCTCCGTAAATTCTCCGAAAGTCCGATGTAATTTCTCTCTAGATCCTCTGTAAATACTGATTAATCAAATAATCCGAAGATGAGAATCATCTGCGGTTGTGCACCCGTTTCATGACCTCAGCTATCGAATCGCCCCAGCCTTCGACCTCATCGGCGGTAATCACGTCGACACTGCCGCCCTGGAAATTACCGTCCCCCGCCTTGTCTTCAAGCCATGACTCGATCTCGAGGTAGTTCTCCTTAAGCTCGTCGATGGTCTTCTGATTGGGCTTCCACAGCCCCCTGCTCTCAGCCTCAAGAAGCCTTCTGGAGATCTCTTCGAGGGCATATGGATTGTTCTCCTCAAAGAACTCCCTCATTACCTTGTCGTTCACGAAGGTATCGGCAATATCGTCGAATATGCTGTCGTCGACCTCCTGCGTCGCGGCTTCCCAGCCGTAAACGCGGCTGACACGTTTCATGATATCGGAAGCGCCCTTATAACCGTGCTCTTTCATGCCGTCAATCCACTTCGGATTGAGGAGTTTGGTCCTTACCACCCTTCTTACCTCATCGGCAAGAGTCCTTACGCTGACATACTCGGGCTCTCGGGTATCGCCGTAATACGCCTTCACGGGTTTCTGCGAGAGGTATCTTGCCGCCGCCGTAAGTCCGCCCTGATTTCCGTAGTAACAGCAGCAGCCGAGGAGATCGTGCTCATCCGAGACCACTTTGTTGAATGTGACGTTGACGGTCTCAAGATTCGAGGCGAACTGCTCATAGGTCTCTTTTCCGTTGCGATTACCGCCGTATGCATAGCCGTTGACTGCGATGAATATCTCGGCAAGGTCCTTTTCGGTCTTCCACGCGCCCGCAAGTATTGCCAGATTCACGCCCGATGTATATGCGCCCGGGCGTGCGCTGAAGATTCTTGAGGTCGCCTCCGTAAATTCAACCCCTTTACCCGTTTTTTCGGCGACATGCTTCTTCACGTAGTTAACCTCATCAGGCTCGTCGAGGACGGATACGGCGGCAATAGCACTGTCGACGAGGTTGACGGCGCCCATGAAATTGTCGCGGAGAATGCCCGAGATGCGGATTGTCACGTCAATCCTCGGATGCACCAGTTTGTCCGCGGGAACAACCTCGAAGGACTTTACCTGACCGGCATTGTTCCAGACGGGTACGACTCCGAGAAGAGAGAATATCTCAGCCATCATCTCGCCGTCGGCGGTCATGATATCGCTGCACATCCAGTAGAACGCGACATTTTCGGGATATTTGCCTTCCTCGTCCAGATATTTGTCGAGAAGGGCATCGGCAAGCCTCTCGCCCACACGCCATGCCGAGGTCGTCGGCACCTTTGTCGGATCGAGCGAGTAGAAGTTCCTGCCGCTCGGGAGAACGTCGATGCGACCGCGGATTACAAGCCCCGAGGGTCCCGGAGGGATATAGCCGCCGTTAAGCCCGTTCATGAGGGAATCCATCTCTTTTGAATCGAGAATGCGCCGGTTAATATCAGCAATCTTTCCCATTGCCTCCTTCAGGCTCATGACTGTCCTCTCGCTCAACTCCGAGGCGTTCTTTCCGAGAGCATTGAGGATATCCTCGCAGTTTGCGCCCGCAAGCGTCATCTTTACGACCGTAACCGATTTATTGTAGAGATACTCGATGAGGGCGCCGTTGGATAGCGAATATCTCGTGTTGAATTCCGACGGATTCCTCTTCAATTCATCATACGAGAGTCCGAAGACAGCGGAAACCGTATCTCTGAGCGAGAGCGGGGCATCAGCATCTCCGCTGCCGTCGGAATACATCAGAATCGATGTTATCATATCGGCTTTTCTGTCGCCCTGCGGCAGTTCTCCGAAGACGTGCATACCAGAATCTATCTTTGTGTTGCGGATGAGGGTCAAAGCCTCGTGACAGATTCTTACGGCGTCATCTATCGGCGTCTCATGGGTAATATTCAGATTCTTGAACTTGTCAGCGGAGACAACATCGAGTATCATGTGATGCAGGGCATGCGCACGTGCGGGGTCGGTCTTTGCCGTCTCGTACTGGTTCAGGAGATTGTCCAGTTTCTCGTATTCGCCGTAGAGCGAGGATACCGACATCGCCGTCTGCATATGCCCGATAAGCGTGGCATTGACACGCCTCTTGGCAATCGTGCCTTCGGGGGGGTTGTCCGTATTGTAGATATAGAGAAGCGGCTTTCTTCCCGAGAGAATCGCCGGATAACACTCATCCGAGAGTGCGGTTCCTTTTCCGGGCAGGAACTCGAGATTTCCGTGAGTGCCGACATGAATGAAGACGTCGGTATCGTATATGCTCTCGAAATAGTGATATGCCGCCATATACTGATGCGTCGGCGGGCAGTCGGGATTGTGGAGAATCTTGCAGACCGAGCCGTCGCACTGCGCCCCGAAACAGCCGCGTTTTGGTTGAACGGCGACGATTGCGTTTCCGAACTTCAGACCCGTTATCAGAATCCTGCCGTCCAGCACCATGCCTTCGCCGGGCGGCTCACCCCAGATATCTTTCACCCTCTTCTGAACCGGCTCCTTAAGCGATGAGAAGAATTTCATGTATTCTTCGGTGCTCATCTGATACAGAGCGCCGCCGCATCTGACAATCTCCAACTTGGTAGTCCAGCGGAACTCCGAGATTGCCTTCTTCTCAAGGAAGAGGTCCATCAGTTCCTTTGCCGAGGCTGGAACTTCGACGTTGTAGCCGGCGTTTTTCATGCTTGCGAGGATGTTTACCACGCTTCTTGCCGCGTCCAGATGCGCCGCCGAGCCGATATTTGCCTCGACGCTTGCGCAGGGGTTGTTGTTCAGGATGAAAACGACCTTCTTTTCGGCGTTGCTCTTTTCGCTGAGCTTTATCCAGTTTATGACCCTGTCGGCAATCTTCTTCGAATGACCCGGGATTACCGTCCTGTCATACTCGTTGTTGCGGTTCTCTCTGGACGCTCCGAGCATTATCGGCTCTATCAGACCCTCAAACTCGGGCATTGCGACCGACCACGCCAGATCGGAGGTGAGTCCCGGCGAGTTTTTCCAGTCCTCGATTGTTGCGTAATATGAGATTATTGGCTGGAATACGGGGATGTTCATCGATTTCAGGAGGGAGACGCCGGTGTTGAGCCGGTCTTTGTCGCTGACCGAGCTGTCCTTTCCTATCATGAAGGTGGTCATCTTGACTATTGCCGAGACTTTTGAGACATTATTGAGGAAGAAATACTTTTGAATGACCTCGGCGATATTGAGAGATTTCTGGCTGTCATCATGGACGGAGTTCGTGAAGACGGGGATTGTCCTCAGACCCGAATCTTCGAGATCTCTGATAACGGTCTCCTCAATCTCGCGGTTCTGCGAGAGCCATGCGGCACGCGAGATGATGACGCCGACATACTTCCCGCCATCCTTAACTCCGCGGTCCCCGATACCGCCGTCATCCTTTCCGCTGTCGGCGATATATCCCTCATACCATTCGAGATAATCGGAGAGAGAGTCAAAGATTATATCTCCGGCTTTGGGGTGAACTATGCCCTGAAAAGGAACTTCCAGGGGCGGCAGGACCTCGAATTTTTTATCGCCGAAATGGTGATCCAGTAAAAATATGAGCCTTCTGAAGTTCTCGTAACTGTTCTTTGTAAGATATTTGTAGGCCTCGATGGCTATCTCCTTGTCCGTCGATGTCAGACCCCAGTACGAGGTATCGTTGCCTACGCAGATTACGGGTTTTTTCTCCCGAATCTCCTGAAAACTGACGCACAGTTCCTCCCAAAAACTGTGCGTGGTGCGGTTGAAGAGAATTACGTCCGCATCCGCCGACTTTGCGAGAATCTCTTCGAGAAGTTCGCGTTTTTCCTCGGTAATTCGGTTTGCATACGCATATAATTCAATCCCCGCTTCATCAGCCGCCCTTTTGAGCAGAGGTATATATGCATCCCACATTACGGCAACAAGTTTCATATTTTATCTTCAGTATTACAAATTTAATAATTGTATTATTTAGTGATATCAGTTTGATTTCACGGCATTGCCATACTGGGCACGGCATGTGGATTTTCATGCGACGGATAAATGATCATGACGGCAATAACAGACAAATTTTACCGTATATGTCCGGAAAAATGCCATTTTGCCGTAATTTCAAACGTCATTCCCGCACCGATCCGGTATTACGAAAATAAAATACATAATACTAAATAGCAATGATATTAATTAGTTAATACACCGTAAACTGTCGGGATAAAGC
Source organism: Methanomicrobium sp. (assembly GCA_017412625.1). GTDB lineage: Archaea > Halobacteriota > Methanomicrobia > Methanomicrobiales > Methanomicrobiaceae > Methanomicrobium. Next base: position 21,575 of record JAFPWZ010000038.1, on the reverse strand, counting down.
CGTCGTGAACCGAAAACAAAGTAAAAAAGCCCGTTAACACCGTTAACGCGGCTCCGAATGATTGGGGTTATTCGGGTGAGATCACGAAAACTATCCCGACAAATATCTGCGCACAGAGGAAACATGTCAAAGACACATAATCGTCAAATCTATCCTTTTTCAGCAATCGTCGGTCAGGACATAATGAAAACGGCACTGATACTGAACGCGATAAATCCGTCAATCGGCGGCGTTCTTATCAAAGGAGAGAGAGGTACGGCAAAATCGACGGCCGTACGTTCACTTGCGGCGCTTCTTCCCGAGAATAAAGTCGTCATGGGCTGCACCTTCGGCTGCGATCCCGAAAAACCCGAAGATTTCTGCGAGGAATGCCGGAAAAACATGATCAATCTCCGCACCACCGAGAGAAAGATGACCGTCGTCGAATTACCCGTCTCCGCGACCGAGGACATGGTTGTGGGAAGTCTTGACATCTCCTCCGCAATCAAGGAAGGCGAGAAGAAGTTCGAGCCCGGAATTCTTGCGGCGGCGCACAGGAACATCCTCTACGTGGACGAAGTAAATCTCTTAAACGACCATATCGTCGACCTTCTCCTCGATGTCGCGGCAATGGGGCTCAATATAATCGAACGCGAAGGCGTCTCGTATACCCACCCGTCGTCATTCATCCTCGTCGGCACCATGAATCCCGAAGAAGGCGACCTGCGCCCGCAGCTGCTCGACAGATTCGGTCTCTGCGCAGTCATCGAAGGTATTTCCGATGCGGAGACACGCCTTGAGATCATAAAACGGAGAATGGAATTCGAGAACGATCCGACGGGATTCGCGGCGAAGTGGGCGGCGGCGGATAAGAAGATCGCCGATAAGATACTCGCGGCAAAAGCACTCCTCCCCGACGTCGTCATCCCCGACGATATGCTTCGTATCGCCGTTCAGATATGCACGGATGCCGGTGTCGACGGTCACCGCGGCGACATTACGCTTGTCAAGACCGCCGTGACCCTCTGCGCCTACAAACTGCGCACCGAGGTCACCGAAGACGACATAAGGGAGGCGGCAAAACTTGTTCTGGCGCACAGGATGAGGAAGACGCCGTTCTCAAACGAGCAGTACGACGACAGGAAGATAGACGAGTCGATTGAGAAGGCAAAGAATCACGACAAGTCCGAACCGAAGGAGAACGATTCGGATACGCCGCAGAAGAACACGCAGAACGAGCCGCAGGACAACGGCGGAGAGCAGAAGCAGAGCGGCGGCAGCGGCTCGGATAACTCCGAGACTAAATTCTTCAAGGCATCGGACCCTTTCGCGTAAAATCTTCAGCATTGACTCCCGAGTTGAAGATTGACAGCATAGTAAGGGAGGGAAGCGGCAGGCGAAGCGTAACCCGAAGTTCCTCGGGAAGATATGTGGGCAGCAGGATACCGCAGGGCAAGCCAAAGACCATTGCAATGGATGCCACGATTCGTGCCGCGGCACTGAACGGAGCCTCGCGGGAATCGCCTGCGGGCGGCACTTCCGGGGATTCATCCGCGGACTGCAGCACGGCATTGCGGATAGTCATCTCCGACGTTCGCGAGAAGGTGATGGAACGCAGAAGCGAGAACAGCATACTCTTCATAGTGGATGCAAGCGGGAGTATGGGTGCACAGAAACGCATGTCGGCGGTCAAAGGCGCTATCCTCTCCCTGCTTATCGACGCATATCAGAAACGCGACAAGATAGGACTGATTACCTTCCGCGCAAAGAGCGCGAAGGTTATCCTCCCGCTTACCTCGGATATCGCGATGGCTCAGGAGTACATGAAAAAGATCGAGATCGGCGGCAAGACGCCTCTCGCCGAAGGTCTGAAGAAAGGTCTTGAGACCATCTCCGCCGAGATGATGAAGAATCACCTTACAAAACCGCTTCTGATTCTGGTCTCGGACGGCAGAGGAAACGTGAGTCTCTCGGACAAAAACCCGCTCGCAGAGAGTTTTTCAATGGCGGCGATGATTAAAGAGGCAAAGATACCCTCCCTTGTCCTCGACTCGGAAGAAGGCTTTGTCTCCTTAGGCTACGCCAAAAAACTTGCCGATGCCATGGGCGCAAAATACATGAAACTCAGCGAACTCGAAGGATAAAGGTACGGAGAATACGTGAAATACGGGGTATAGGGGAAATACGGCAAAATGACGGACGGAACGGATATCAAGGATACAGGGAACAGGGCGGAGATAACGGATAAGACCGGTAAGACGGATGCGGCGGAAGAAAGGAACATAAACACCGCATACGCAAAGATGCACGGTCAGAAGATCGCCGTAATCGCGGTTACGGTCATACTCCTGATACTCGCGATGATCTTTGCCGCCGCCAGCGGAAGCGTGTATATACCCCCGTCCGACATAATCGCCGTGCTGCTCAACTCCGTCATTCCGGGAATCACGGACAGTGCCGTCAACGAAAACACCGCGATGATCCTCTTCAATCTGAGACTGCCGCGTATTTTCCTTGCGGCACTCGCCGGCGTCTGTCTGGCGCTTGCCGGTGCGGTCATGCAGGCACTCCTCAGAAATCCCCTCGTAAGTCCGTTCACGCTGGGACTCTCATCCGCGGCATCATTCGGCGCGGCATTCATGATTGTCCTCGGACCCATTGTCTTCGGCTCTCTCTTTAAGAGCACGGCATATATCTTCGGATATACCCTTAGCATGAACAGCGTCCTGATGATATTCAGCGCCTTCATCTTCGGCTGGATGAGCGTCTCGATAATCTATCTGCTCTCGCATTCCAGAAGCGCTTCGCAGTCGATAATCATCCTCTCGGGAGTCGTCATCGGATACATCTTCCAGGCGGGACTTCTGGCAATGCAGTATATCTCGAGCGACGAGTCCCTCCGCGACATAGTCATCTGGCTCATGGGCGGCATGTGGGGCGCAAGCTGGCAGGCGGTCATCATCCTCTTCCCGATTGCGCTTGCCTGCTTCATCTTAATGGAGATGAGGGCATGGAAACTGAACACCCTCTCGGCAGGCGACGACGTTGCCAAAAATCTCGGCATCAACGTCGCAAAATTCAGAATACAGGGTCTGTTGATCGTCAGTTTCGGCGCCTCCGCATGTCTGGCGTTTACGGGCGTAATCGGTTTCGTGGGGCTCATGGCGCCGCATATCTGCCGCATGATAATCGGAAACGATAACCGCTACCTTATACCCTGTGCCGCTGCCGCGGGCGCACTCATTCTTGTGGTCTCGGATACGCTGGCACGCATAGTTCTTGCGCCGATTGAGCTGCCGGTCGGCATCATCATGTATCTCATCGGCGGCGTATTCTTCATATATCTGATTGTAAAAGGACGGGGGGCGGGTCTCGAATGAAGATAGACGTAAAGAATCTGGTGCACAACTACGGCAGATACAGGGTCTTGAAGGATGTCAGTTTCAGTGTCGATTCGGGCGAGGTCGTCTCGCTCCTCGGACCCAACGGCTGCGGAAAATCGACGACGATAAAGATAATTTCCAGCCTTTTCAAGCCCGTATCGGGCAATATCAGCATCGACGGGAAATCCCTGGACGAGATTGACCCCGTCGACAGGGCAAAACTCATCGGCTATGTGCCGCAGTATTTCACATACAGCAGTTATACGACGGTTCTCGAGACGGTTCTCATCGGCAGGACGCCGTATATGAGCTGGTCGGTGAGCGAAGAAGACCTTGCCGCCGTCGACTACGCACTGCGCTGCATGAACATACGCGATCTTGCGGAGCGGCAGATAAACGAACTCTCGGGCGGGCAGCGCCAGCGGGTCTTCATTGCCCGTGCAATCGCACAGAAACCCGTATTTTACCTCTTTGACGAGCCGACAAGTTCCCTTGATCTGCGCTATCAGATAGATACCCTCACGACAATGAGAGATATTATCCGCAGGGACAATTCGGGCATGATTGTCGCACTCCACGACCTGAATCTGGCTTTACGCTACACGGATAAAGTAGTCCTCATATCAAACGGCGAGGTCTATGACGCGGGCAGACCTGCCGACGTTCTGACTCCCAAGGCAATCTTCGAGGTCTATGGGGTTAAAGCCGAAATTATCGAGAACGATAAGGGGCGCTTCGTTCTGGCATACGAATGACGAATTGAACCGCGGCGGGTCCGACAGCGCCCATAGCCCCTATAGTGCCCGCAGCGGGAATTCCAAATATATATTGCGGTCAAAAGCGAATTATTCTGTATAAATGGTTCATAGAATATCTGTTGTCATACCCACTTTCAACGAAGAGGATAATATTACCCCCTGCCTGACTTCGCTCTGCAATCAGACAATACCGCGAAGCGATTACGAGCTTATTGTCGTGGACGGCGGCTCGAAGGACAGGACACGCGAACTTGCGGAGAAACTCGCCGATACCGTCATAATTCAGACGAGCAAGCGTGTCGGCGGCGCAAGAAACGACGGCGCAAAACTTGCGGACGCAAAAATTCTTGCGACAACCGATGCCGACTGCATAATCCCGCCCGAGTGGCTCGAGACCGTTCTGGCTTCGTTCGAAAAGGACGATAAAATCGTCCAGCTCTACGGCACCGTCACCCCGCTCGAACCCGGGCTCAAGTTCAAATTCTATCTCTGGCTTGCAAATCAGTTCTCGAGACTCGGATACTATACCCATACGCTCTACTACACTCTCGGCTGCAACACGGCATTCGTAAAAGAGGCATATGACTCTATAGGCGGCTACAAATGCATAGATGCCGGCGACGACCTCGAGATTGCACAGCGCATGAGAAAGATAGGCAAGGTAAAGTTCAACTCAAAGATGACGGTGAAATTCTCGATGCGCCGTTATGTCAAGTTCGGCACCCTGAAATCGCTCTATATCTGGCTCTATATCGTGCTCAAGGGCGGCAAGTCCGACAAATACTCGTATACGGGCAAGACCTACAAGTGAAAAAGGGAAAAAAAGAAAGATAACGATAAGACACTCAGCTGTTAGACAATCATTATTACATTCATTTTTCATTCATTTTTACAATCATCATATAACCGTACTTTTCTGCGGTCATTTTTTTGCCGGTTATTTTGCCGGTTATTTCACCAGCTCGTAACTGCTCATGACGACGGGGCTTCGAAGCGTGTCCAGAACGCGTTCGAGCAGGATTCCCTCGCGCGGGAGTATTCTGTAACCGAATGTGGCGCGGATTGCAAGCGTCGTGAACTGAACCGCCCTGTCGAGAGCAAGCGGGAGGCTGTCGCCCTTAAGGATACTGCCGACGAGAACGCTCGTGAACGAATCGCCGGTACCCGGGTAGTGTGCGGGGATATAGTCGCAGGACACCTTCCAGACGCGTTCATCGCTTCTGTCATAGGCAAGGACCGAGGTCCTGCCCGAAGGTCGACCCTCCTCTTTCGGCGACGGCACACTCGTAACCACGACAATGCCGGGGCCCATGTCCGCAAGCCGCGGCAGCCAGTCCATGACGGTCTGCTCGTCGATATTCTCCGAATAAGGCTCATCGAGGAGGAATGCCGCTTCGGTGATATTCGGCGTTATGATATCGGCAATGCTCACGAAGGTCCTCATCCGCGTCACCATCTCGTCGGTAATAGGACCGTAGGTCTTTCCGTCGTCACCCATAACGGGGTCGATGACAACAAGCGTGTCGTTCCTCCTAATCGACTCCACGAACTCCGTTACAATGTCCATCTGCTGCGGCGACCCCAGAAAACCGCTGTAGACGGCGTCGAACTTAAGCCCCAGGGATGTCCAGTGGGCTACGCAGTCCCGCATGAAATCCGTCATATCGACAATGCAGTAATCCTTGAAGCCCGTCGTATGCGTCGAGAGGACGGCGGTCGGAATAGGGCATGCCTGAACCTCCATAGAAGACAGAATGGGTATTGCGACGGTAAGCGACGCACGACCGAAACCCGAGAGATCGTTTATCGCCGCCACCCGCGGCACTGCAGTACGAACTACCTTCTTTACCATGATATCAAAATCCCGCTTATACTCGCAACGTTATTATTCAATGTTTACCGTATTGAAATCTTTGCCGGCACGGCACATGTTGCGTGCCGCATCGTGCCTGCCGCCGGAGGAACCGTGATGAACCGGAGAAACGTGCGGGACAAATGCGGAACAATTAACCAAAGTTTATTAGAACCGAGTTACCATCTTCATATATGCAGGACGATGCCGAAGTTTTGTTTGAAGGTGTGCTTACCGTAGCAAAGCTCATGGCGGTTTCGGCACGCACCGCACCCAAGGCAAAGGGCAGCGACGTGATTGTCATTCGGACTGTATACGGCAACGATCTGAAGGTTCTCGCGGATTCCATGAGAAAATTCGGAGAGATGCACAAACTCGGCTTTTTCAGCCGCGACGCAAACAATGTCGAAAATTCCGACTGCTGTCTCATAATAGGGGCAAAGGCGGACGCGGGTCTGGGACTCAACTGCGGCGCATGCGGATACGGGAGCTGTGCGGCAATGGGTAAAGATCAGAAGCGGAATCTCGAATCGGCGAACGGCTCGAAGAGTGATTCCGGGAGCGACTCGGCATTTGTCGGACCGAACTGCGCCGTAAGGGCGGCGGATCTGGGAATTGCGTTGGGTTCGGCGGCTAAGACCGCGGCGATGCACAATGTCGATAACAGGATAATGTATTCGGCAGGCGTCGGAGCACTGAAACTCGGTTGGCTGGATGGGTGTACCACGGCGTATGCGATTCCACTGTCAGCCTCAGGTAAGAACTTATATTTTGACAGGAAACAGGACTGAAAAGACCTTTTCCGTGCAGAATAAAGATAGGAAACCTGAGGAATATTCCGAAAAACGTGCGTTACCGCGTCAGAATATTACTGCGTCAAAATTAAGTTCTGTTTTCATTGATTTCATTAAGGTATAAACATGACTAAAATGATGATCCGCGGCGGAGACCTGGATCTTGTGGAATATGACTTTTCACCGTTTTCCATCGGCGAAAACATAAAAACCTGCGGCATGGACGAGAGAACTTACAAAATAGAGCCGAAGCCCGGGAAACATACCGTAAAAGTGCCGGCAAGAGTGCATCTCTGCGTTCTCGACATGAACAGATTCTCACCGAGCCGTCCCGGAGGCGGCGGTCTCGGGTTTGCGATACAGCTCTACACGACCGCGGTCGTGGAATGCACGGAGAAGGAGACGACAGTCGAGTATTCGCGTGTGCCGATTATCATGCACTTTGTCGAGGTCATAAAGAAGGTTACGGGCTACAAAGGCGGCTTTAAGATCTGCATTCACGACCATGAAAAAGAGCACGTCGGTCTCGGATCGACTGGTGCGGCACTGACCGCGGTCGGAAACGCCATGAGTGCGGCGCTGGGCAGCCCGCTCTCGGTCGAGGACATAAGGATTCTCGTCGGCTACAACTACGTCGAGGAGACGACCGACGGCAGAATCATCGGCGGGTTCGAGACCGGCGTCGGACCTGCGGCAATCACCTACGGCGGCATGTCGGTCATGGGCGACGAGCTCTCTCTCGTCCACAACTCGAAGTTTGCGGAAGGCAGGAATGTCTATATCCTGATTCCGCCGGTGACCGTGAGTGCCGCGGGCGAGTCCGAGTTCAATGTTCTGATGAATCGGGCAAGGGTGCTGGACTACCGCGACCGCGAACTCAAGGCATATATGGTGATGATGGACCTGATTCCCGCCCTCAAGCGCGACGATCTCAGAAAGATCGGCAATATCATCTGGGAATTTGATTTCAGAGGCTCCAAGCGTGCCGAGGTCGAGCACAATTCCTTCTCCATCTACAAATACATGAGCATGATCCGCGAGGAGGGCATTGAGTTCGTCGGCATGAGCTCGGTCGGACCTTCGATTGCGGTCATCACGGAGAAATCCCCCGCCGAGATGAAACAGATAACCGAAAAACTCGGTCTGGAGACGGCAATAGAGACAAAAGTGGATAATAAAGGTATCTGCTTCCTTTGAGCGGATATCTGACCGAATATTTGACCGATTAATGACGTAATCTGATTAAAAGAATTAAAAGAATTAAAAGAGTTAAATCCGGTTATTACCGGACAATATCAGATTACGGTCACGCTTTTTGCGAGATTTCTGGGTTTGTCAACATCTCTTCCCAGAAGAACCGCGGTATTATACGCTATCATCTGAAGGATTATCGTCGCCGAGATAACCTCGCAGATATTCTCGGATCTCGGAAGCGGGATGAAGATATCCGCTATCTCCTTCAGATCCTTATCGCCGCTGCTGCCGATTGCAATAACGGGAGCGCCGCGGGCTTTCATCTCTTTTATGTTCGAGATCATGACGGGATAGGCGTCGTCCTTCGTGCAGACCGCAACCACGGGCGTCTTCGGCGTCAGAAGGGAGAACGGACCGTGCTTAAGTTCGCCTGCCGCACAGCCTTCGGCGTGAATATAGGTGATCTCCTTCATCTTGAGAGCACCCTCGAGCGAAATCGGATAGTAGACGCCGCGACCCACATAGAAGATGTTTTCGGCATCTTTGCATACCGCTGATGCATCCGCGGGGTCAAAGAGCAGAGTCTCTTCGAGAACAGGGTATATCTCAAAGAGTTCCTTCTCGAAGATGCCCTTACCGATAAGGGATACAATCCTCAGAAGAACGGCACACTGCGCCGTGAAGGACTTCGTCGCCGCCACGCTGATCTCCGGACCCGCACGGGTATAGAGGACGTAATCGGCGATACGCGTGACACTGCTTCCGAGGACGTTTGTTACCGCAAATACGGGACAGCCGTTTGCCTTTGCATGCCGCAGCGCCGCAAGGGTATCGGCGGTCTCGCCGGACTGCGTAACCGCGATTACGGCCGTGCCCTTCGCAATCGTAAAATTCAGGAACTCCGAGGCAATCTCGACACGCACCGGAATCTTACAGTATTTTTCCATAAGATATCTGAAGATAAGCCCCGCATGATACGAACTGCCGCAGGCGACCACCGTTATCGAGGAGGCTTTCTTCAGCACCGAAATCGCGCCGTCATCAATCTTCTGCCTGAAGGAATTGACAAAGACAGCGGGCTGCTCGAAGATCTCCTTCTCCATGAAGTATTCATACCCGCCCTTCTTTGCGGACTCTACGTCCCAGTCGACGGTCTTTACCTCGCGCTCCACGGCTTCCCCGGACGGGTAGCCGAATACGCGGATGCCGTCCGGCGTCAGATACGCATAATCGTTGTCCTCAAGGAAGAGGATCTTCTGGGTATGCTCGAGTATCGGGGTCATGTCCGAGGACGCGAAGAGTTCGTCGTCGCCGATGCCCAGAACAAGCGGGCTGAAACGCTTTATCGCAATAAGACCGTTAAAACCGCGGATGAGAATCAGCAGCGCAAACGAGCCTTCAAGGGTATTCATGAGGTTTTTCACGGCGAAATCAATCTTCTCATCACCGATGAGCCCGTCCGCATCCGCGGTATTGCAGAACTTCTCGAGAAGGTGCGCAATGACCTCGGTATCGGTCTCGGATTTGAAAACGTGACCCTCCGCGATAAGAACCTTCTTAAGCTCGGCGTAATTTTCGATAATGCCGTTGTGAACGACCGCGATATCCCCCGAGCAGTCCGTATGCGGGTGCGCATTCACGTCACTCGGAACGCCGTGGGTTGCCCAGCGCGTATGGCCTATGCCGATATTGCCGCAGGCAACGGACACGTCGCTTCCGGCATCCGAGATTCTGCCCTGCTTCTTGATGACAGTCGGTTTTCCCGCGGCATCCTCATGCCCCGCAGACCCGTCGCCGCTCTCCATGACCGCAAGTCCGAACGAGTCATATCCGCGGTATTCGAGGCATTTCAAGCCTTCGACAATAAGCGGCGCGGCATTGCGCTTTCCCGTATAACCTACTATTCCGCACATATGATTTCCTTACCCTGACAATGCCCTGCTTTACTGATTTACCCTACTATACCCTACTATACCCTACTTTACTATACTTCCGTCGGGCAGAAAACCCTCGATGACTCTGCCGTTCTCAACCGCGGACGAATTCCCGATGACGCAGTGCTTAAGCACGGTAAACGGCGCCGCAACGGAGTTGTCGCCGACAACCGAGCCGAAGAATGCCTTAAAGAAATGCCCGTCGACCTCCACCGCCGAATACGAGGGGTCAACGGTGACATTGGAGCCGAGCTTGGCCCCCTTTGCGATGACGCTGTCCGTAATGCGGCAATGTGAGCCGACCGAGGAGTCGTCCATAAGAATGGAGTTTTCTATATAGGTGAAAGGCTCGACACGAACCCTTGAGCCGATAGATGTTCCCGGCATTATGCAGGTATGCGGCCCGATATAGGAGTTCTCGCCTATGACGACATCTCCGGCGATGACCGCATAGGGACTGATTACGGTTCCGCTGCCGATTGAAACATTACCTGTTATCGACGCCGATTTACTGACATTTCCGGATACGGATGGCTTTACCATCTCAAGAGCCATGCGGTTCATCTTGAGCAGATCCCATGCATATATGGCATCATGCCAGCGGTTTGCGGGCACGGCCTTTATCGGTCTGCCGTTCTTCGCCATATCCGTGATGATATCGGGGATCATGCAGGTCGCTGGATAGTTGAAAATATCGGGAGTGAGCGAGAAACAGCCCGTGCTCACCGTCATTGTATCCGCCAGAGACGGTTTTTCCGAGATTCCTTTAACCTTTCCGCCCGAAACAGAGACAACGCCGTAGTTTGAGGGATACGGGTGCTCGGCGGTAAGCATTGCGTTTCTCTCCGTCTTCAGCCGCGAGAGCGACTCTGAATCGATGTAGTTGTCCCCGGGAATCAGAAGGAAATCGCCTTTTATCAGGTCTTTTGCGCAGAGCAGTGCATCGAAGACGCCGAGCTGCTTCTTCTGAACGACGACGGAGACGCCGGTGTCCAGGCTGTTCAGATACCTTATTACCTGCTCTTTTCTGTATCCGGCAACGACGATTATGTCGTTAATGCCGCATTTCTCAACGGATTCTATGACATAGTCCAGAATCGGACGGTTTGCGACCGGAATCATTACTTTCGGCTGCGAATGCGTCAGCGGTCTTACCCTCTGACCTTCGCCGCCCGCGAGAATTACTGCCTGCATTTTTTATCTCCCGAGTATCGTATCATCGTTTATCTTTCCCGAAATGTATGAATTCGGCGCCGCTTTGACGCGGCTGCCCACACTGCTGCCCGCATTTACCGAGCAGTTTATGCCGAACTGCACGTCGTCGCCGATAACCGCGCCGAACTTCCTTCTTTTGGTATCTCTGCCGTCACATCTGATATCTCTTCTGTCGTGGCGCAGATTGGCTATCTTTGTGCCCGCACCGAAGTTGCAGCCAGAACCGATTACGCTGTCGCCGACATAGTTGAAATGCGGAATTTTGGTGCCGTTCATGACTATGCTGTTCTTTATCTCGACGCTGTGACCGATATGGCAGTTGTCGCCGACCGAGGTGCAGCCCCTTATGTAGGCATGCGGACCTATATCGCAGTCTTTCCCGATTATGCAGTCGCCCTCGATATAGGTGCCGGATTTGATGACGCTGCCCTCTCCGAGGATGACATTGCCGTGTATGTATACGCCGTCCTCAATCGTTCCTTTGATGAAATCGGCGGAATCGGGTGAGGGCCCGTCGTCGGTCTGCGCAAAAATCGCCTCTGTCATCTTCTCGTTTGCGTCGAGGAGGTTCCACGGCTCGCCGATATCGAACCATGACGAGAGCGTGTAGTGGTGGAGCAGTCCCTTCGAGGCATACTCCATGAGAGCATCGGGAAGCTCGTATTCGCCGCGTTCGGATAAAGAAAGGCCTCTGAGGATGGCAAAAATGCCGGTGTCGAAGAGGTATATGCCGGCATTAACAAGGTTGCTCTTCGGCTCCTTTGGCTTTTCCACGATGGAGATGACTTTGTGACCTTCGGTCTCGAGAACGCCGAAATCCTGAGGGTGAGTGCTCTCAACCGTGCCCACGCAGGGAACATGCTGATTTGCGAACGAGAGGATATCGCGGGTATTGAGGATCATGTCGCCGTTTAAGAGCATGAACGGACCTTTTACGAGATTTTCGGTGCACAAAAGAGCGTTTGCGGTGCCGGACTGCTTCCTCTGCACGGCATATCTTACCTTTACCCCGAACCGGCCGCCGTCTTTGAAGTAATCTCTTATATCCTGCTCTTTATAGCCGACAACGAGTATGAAGTCCTTTATCCCCGCATCACGTGCGGAGACTATCAGATGCTCAAGCATGGGTTTGCCCGCGACGGGGAGCATTACCTTTGGTCTTGAGGCCGTCAGCGGACGCATCCTTTTTCCTTCGCCGGCAGCCAGTATCACGCATTCCATTATATCCTGTCCGTTATCGAATTTTATTATCCTGTTATCAGATTATCCATCAGATTGTCCTGTTATCGGATTATTATCCTAACCTGTAATTTGTTTACCCGCGGGATAAAGTCTTTCCTGCCGATTTCAGCATTGTCAGACCTTTTTCCTGCATCTTTTTGGCACCCGCGACGGTCTTACCCTCCGCGGTTATCCTTACCTTGGGTTCGGTGCCGCTCGCACGAATCAGGCACCAGCCGTCATCTTCCGTGATTCTGAGCCCGTCGGTCGGGTTTTGCGCACCCATTGCAATGAGCACCTCTTTTGCCTTTCCGCAGGGGTAGGAACTCCGCAATATCGGATAAGAGGGCATCTTATCGACGAGTTCCGAGATTTTATGCTCGGAGGCAATGCTGCAGAAGAGACCTGCGGCATAGATGCCGTCTGGGCAGAGCGACATCTCGGGGAATATCCACGCTCCCGAGGCTTCTCCCCCGAAATCGCCCCATGAGAGCAGCTCTTCGGAGACATAGGAGTCGCCGACCGGCGTCCTTCTAACCTCGGCGGTCTCCTCGATTGCCATCGAGGCATCTACGGTAGTAACCACGTGCTTTGCCCCCAGAAACTCCGCAAAGAGCATCATGAGGTGGTCGCCGCTGATGTAGCGTCCCTTCTCGTCGAAACCCATGAACCTGTCGGCATCGCCGTCGTGGACAATAGCGCCGTCAGCGCCGCGTTTCAGGACGAAATCATGAATATAGGGCAGATTTGCCTCCAGCGGCTCGGAAGGCCGTGCAAAGACTCCGCCCGGGGTGCAGTTTATGCACGCGGCATTAACGCCGGCATCCGCAAGGAGTCTCGGTGTTATTACCGAGCCCGCACCGCAGCCGCAGTCAACGACCATGCGGAGCTTTTCGCTTATGTCAAACGAGTTCAGAATCTTCTCCTTATGCGGCGTTATGATATCTTCGGCGGATACCGTCCCCTGATTCTCCCACGAGGGTTTTCCCAACTGCGTGCCCCCCTCAATCGCCGCGATTCGCTTCTCCGTTATTGCCTGCTGTCTCTTAGTGAACGCGGATCCGTCGGGATTTAAGAGTTTTAAGCCGTTGAACTCCTCGGGATTGTGCGATGCCGTGATACAGCACGAAAACGAGGTCTTCCTTCCGGCATAAGCGACCGTCGGTGTCGGAGCAATGCCGCCGTCTATGACCTTTGCACCGTAGTGGAGAGCGCCGGCGGTGAATGCGTCCTGAAGAATCTTTCCGCTCGTCCTGCAGTCGCGTCCCGTCATTATTGTCAGTTTGGACAGTTTGGGCAGTTTTGCAGGTTTTGCCGGTTTTGATGATTTTGACGATTTTGACGATTCGGCAAAAGTGTCTGCGCAGGAAAAAAGAGTCTCGAAGTCGGATGAATCTTGAGTGTCTTCACAGGAGACCGCCATTCCCGTTTTAAGAGCGAGAAAGAGCAGTTCACTGTCGTATATCTTTCTGATTCCCGATGAGCCGAACAGCATATACTATCTGATTTTTCTTTATACTTGATATATATTCGGAATTAAACGGTTAAATTCATCGCCTGCCGTAAGGGCAGTGGTGTTTTCTGCCGTGCATGACGCAGAATCCCGTGACGGCGGGGCCGATGAAGATGAGTTCCTTTGAGCCGTCGCCGCCCTCGAAGTATCTCTCGGTTACGGCAAGCTTCTCCTTGTCGAAGAGACCGTCGCCGGAGACGAGGATTACGTCGGCATCCTCTGGTTTGCCGACAAGGGTCACACGCTTCTCGGGGTAAAGAGCGCCCGCCTCATGCAGCATGCCCTCGAGATTCGTGAGGCAGCCGTTGGGATAGACCTTTTTCCCCGCGATCTCCGCAATCAGCTCATCAAGGCAGACCTTGTGCGATTCCTCGCCGCAGGCACGTCCTTTTCGGGTGAAGCACATGAAACTCGAGATTACGTTTAAGATTGCGCATGCCGCCGTTCTCTGAACCGGCGACTTCAGCGGGCTGTCAAACATGAACGAGACCTTTGATGTCGCATCAAGCGGAAACGAGGTCGAGAGTTCCGAGACCTTGCCGCCGTATTCCGTGACAACCGTTATTCCGTCCTCATAGGGACAGCCCGCCGATGCCGAGGGCGATATTCTTACGAGTCCGTCCTCGCAACCGCTGCCGAAGATGCGGTTTTCGAGTGTCTTGACCGCATCGGATACTATGCTCATATTACCTTACCCCGATTATTCCGATTTAACAAATATAACTGACGATTTACTATGGATTACTTTACTGTTTTCCGTCAATATCCGAGAGGATTATCCTTGCCGGCGCTCCGTCCAGACCTTTGAGTCTGAGCGGCAGGGCAATCATATTGTAGACACCCGCGGTTACGAACGAGAGGTCCAGAAGTTCCGCACAGATGACGTTATTCGAGAGAAGGCGGGTGTGAACACTGCCGTTTCCGCCGAAGGACTCTATCGAGGGCGTATCAATGCCTATGAAGATGACCCCCTCGCTTAAGAGGTATTCAGCCGCCTCACTGGTCAGATGCGGGTAATTATCCGAAAAACTCCGCTTACCCGAGAACGAGGTCTTGAGCAGGACACGCTTTGCCCCCTTTACCTTTCCTTCAAGGTCGTATCTGCCTATCGAGCCGAAGTTTGCCGAGAGGTCGATGACTCTTGCTTCGCCCATCAGGGTCTCGAAGGGGATTCTGTCGACCGTGATGCCGCTGTTTATGTAGTGCGACGGCGCATCCAGATGCGTCCCGCTGTGCGTGGATAAAGAGATGGCCGAGACTCTGCAACCCTTTTCTTCCTTTTGTTTTACCGAGATCTCCGGGTCGCCCGGGTAGACCATCATGTCGCCGTCAAAAGCCCGTGTTATGTCATGGAATGCCATATGAATGTAAAAAGAATGTGAATATTTGGTGATTAATGTTTGCTGTTTGGTGTTTGCTGTTTTGTGCTGTTCGCTCGGTGTTTTTCGTTTATTGCTGGTTATTGCTGTTTGTTGCTGAATATTGTCAGAATCCCGATTCGGCGGCGTTTATAACCGCGTCAATCTTCTTCTGAAGCGAGTCGGGAAGTCCGTTTATTCTGACGTCAAGGAATCCGCGAATGATGGTCGCGGTCGCCTCTTCCTCGTTGAGTCCTCTTGCCATGAGATACTCTATCTCGTCGCGGGCAATCTTTCCGACCGCGGCCTCGTGGGATATCTCGGTGTTAGTGAGCTGTCCCTCTATTTCGGGAACGGCATGAATAGTGCCGTCTTTGAGGATGAGTCCCTTGCACTCGATATGACCTTTGGTGCCGTCGGCGGCGCCTACGATACGCGAACGCGAGATTGCCTTGCCGCCCGTCGTTATGAGTCGGGATATTATCTCGGCACATGCGCCTTCGGCGTTGAGGAGAGCACCCTGACCCATATCGAGTTCGGAGCCTTCGTGGGCGATGATGACGGAGTTGAATCTCGCAACCGAGTTTTTGCCGACAAGGTTGGCGACGGGATACATCTGGACATAGCCCACGGGGTTCATGCTGACGTAGTTCGAGAGGAAGGTTCCGTTCTCCTCGACGATCGTGCCGCTGCGGGGAAGAACGCGGATATTCTCGCCCCATGTGTGAATCATGGTATTGCTTACGAGAGCGTTCTTACCCACATATGTCTCGGTAATGCCGTAATGCGTGCCCTCTTTTCGACCGATACTGCTCGTGCAGCCCGTAATCAGGTGAAGCTCGGCGCCCTCTTCGGCGACGATTATGTTGTGGACGGTCTGGACCTCGGATTTCTGCATAAAGAGGCAGGACTGCAGCGGGAATATGTTTTTGCTGCCTTTTCTTGCGATTACGGCGAAACCTCTCGGACCCTCCTCCTCTTCGCGTTTTGCGACAAAACGGGTGTATTCGTCCTTATCGCGGTCGACGATATTCCAGAACTTTTCTTTGAGCCAGTCGTATTTTTTGAGCGCGATATCGATTGGGAGCATCTCAATGCCTTCAATCTTTGATTCCGAGTGATGAATGTGCTGATCCGTCTGGATGAAACTGCCCGAACGGTTGGATTCATCGAGTTCGATGCCGCCCATCTCGAGACGTTTTTTGTCTTCTTCGGAGATATCGGTGATTAGTTCTTCTGACATCTGATACACTCCCCGTATCCTTTTTCCTGAATTAATTTGAGAATTTCACGCGGATTTCCGTGGCATTTTATCTCGCCGTTGCAGAGCATGTGACCGGCATCGGCTTCGATGTAGTCGAGGATATATCCCGTATGCGTGATAATAAGCCCCGATTTGTTTCTGTGCACGATGTGGCGGTCTTTCTCGAGAAGGGTTGCTATGGATTTGCCGATAAGGGCAATGTTCTCGAGGTCGACGCCGCTTTCGGGCTCGTCGAGCATGATGAAATCGGGATTCTGGACGAGAAGCTGAAGGATCTCGCTTCTCTTTATCTCTCCGCCGGAGAATCCCGCGTTTACGTCGCGGTTCATGAAATCCGACATCTTCATCCTCTCCCCGAACCTGCCTATGCTCTCGGGGGAGCAGTTGGCAACGGCGGTGAGCAGTTTGCCGAGTTTGAGTCCCGAGAGTGTCGGCGGACGCTGGAACATCATTCCCATTCCGTATCTTGCACGTTCGTCGAGGGGCACTTCGGTTATGTCGCGGCCTTTAAAGTATATCTTGCCTTCCGTTATTTTGTAACCGGAGAAACCCATTATCGTGCGCAGTAATGTGGTCTTGCCCGAGCCGTTGGGACCCATGAGAACATGGGTTTCGCCGTCGCCGATTGCAAGACTGACGCCATGCAGGACCTCCTTGCCGTCGATCTCCACATGCAGATTTTCAATATTCAGCATATTCCATTCACCAGTTCTCTGTGTGATTTGTCTACAGATTATGATCATATTTGAATATAGCAATGTCGGAAAATGCCAATGCCGTGTGTTCAAAATTCATCTTCAAAAATCATTGCCGGCATCACCTTCAAACAGCATTGTAAAGGCTCATTTTCGGACGCATTGTCAAGGCTCATTGTCTAACGGCATTGCCAAACAATATTATCAAACAACACTGTCAAACGGCACATTCAAAAACGTTCGACATATTACGAACAATTCATTTCAAATGTTAGATCAAGTACGAACAATCTTTCCGTGCCATCGGGTTTCCGGGAACGAATCCGCAACTATGACGAATATTATTTCCGAAAAATCACTTTCGCACCGCACGGCTTACCTGGATATATATGGCGGGGCAATCATTGCTTATGTCAGAAACCTTCTACAATATTGCAAAGAGAGCCAGATTCGAACGACA
The DNA here is from genome assembly GCA_017412625.1 of Methanomicrobium sp. Lineage (GTDB taxonomy): Archaea > Halobacteriota > Methanomicrobia > Methanomicrobiales > Methanomicrobiaceae > Methanomicrobium. The sequence goes on along the minus strand of JAFPWZ010000038.1, from coordinate 3,955 downwards.
GATAATCAGAAGAAGCCAGTTTTCAAAGAGCATTGACTGCGGCAGCGGCACTGCGGACAGCATCGGCGGCTCAAGAAGAGTCGGGGACTTCGGCGGCGTAAGCGTCTTATACTGCCCGACAGATTTCGGCAATCACGGCAATCACGGCGGTTTAGGCGATTTCCGCAATTTCGGGGACGCCTCCGGCACCGATACCGTTCCCGCGGGGACAATTATCGAATGCTGAAAGTATCGGAATAAACAAAGCAAGCGCCGAATGTAAAAGTTGAAAGCGAGCGTTGTATGCGAACGTTGTATGTGAGCATTGTATGTGAACATATATCTGAACATTATATCTGAGCATTGAATATGTCCGAGTTCCTGCGTAATCTGAATGAGCTGACCCGCGAGGCGGTTTTCGAAGAGTCTGCGAGAGACACGGATACGGTTACGGGAACATCATATAACGGAAACGTCGGGGGGTGTAACGACAGCGGCAATCAAAACGAGAATTGGCAGAGCCTCTTTTATGATCCGCTGGCGGCAAACAACGTCACCGAAGATCACAGATCGCGCAGTCATCCCTGCAATATACTTACTTCCCTGCTTCATGCCGAATGCGAATACGACTGCGCCTATTGTCGGGTCTGCAAACGAAAGAAACCGGCATCGGTAACGCCGAAAGAGATGGCGGATTACTTCACGAAGAATTGGAGAGAAGGGCGATACGGTGGAATTTTCTTAAGCTCCGGCATCAGCGGCGATGTCGACGTGACAATGGCGGAGATAATCGAGACCGGCGAGCGTATCCGAAATGCGGGGTTCAACGGCTATATGCACCTGAAGATCCTCCCCGGCGCTAACCGAAGCGACATCGACGCCGCCGCGGCTATCGCCACCCGCGTCAGCCTGAACGTCGAGACCACGTCGCGGGCGCACATGAGCGAGATTGCGAATCTCAAGGACTATACGCAGGATATTATGAAAAGGCTCGACTGGCTCGGTGCGGATGCCCCGACGAAGCATACGACGCAGTTTATAGTCGGCGCCGCCGACGAGAACGACCGCGAGATCATCTCCTGCATGTCGCATCTCTATAAGAAGACATTGCCTGCGAGGATTTATTTCTCGGCATTTGCGGGGCAGAAGAACACGCCGATGGAGTTTCACCCGAATACCCCCGAATGGCGCACGAACAGGCTTTATCAGACGGACTTTCTCCTGAGGAAATACAGGTTCAAAGCCGACGAATTATGCACGGTGCTGGACGAGAACGAGTTCCTTATGAATGCCGATCCGAAGATTCTTCTGGCTGAGGATATGCCGCATATCGATATCAGAACCGCGGATTATCAACAGCTCCTGAGGATTCCCGGGATCGGACCGGTCAGTGCAAAGAAGATATGCAAAATGCGGGCGCAGAAACTCCGGGGAAGAGCTCGAAAAAGAGATATCGGGAAGGGCAGCGCAGGCGTTGCGGACACGGAAAGCCGCGTAAGCATCGCGGGAAATTCGGGCAGGGCAGCAGATAACACTGACTGGTCGAATATCTACGATATCATACCCGCACGTTCACTGCCGTATATCAGACTCCGGGAAGGCGGGATTCAGAGCCGAATCGGAGATTATATGTGATTCGGCAGTCTTAACGAATTTGCGGTCTCCGTAATCGCGGCATCAAAACAGACACAATATTAAACTTAAAAACCTCATATTTCCCCATGGAAGAAGAATTACCCGAATACAATATCTGCCCGAAATGCGGCAGAAGAAGCACTCCGTACAGCGATACATGCTGGTACTGTCATACGCCGTTCTTCCCGAATCTCAACGCCGTTGACGAAGAGAGCGTGCAGGAGCCCGCGGAAGAAGAAATTGAGACAGTCACACCCTGCCGCCTTGCCGAAATGAACTTCGCGGAGAGGTCGTTTGCCTATAAACTCCTCTTAACCGGCGAGATACTTCTCGAATTCTGCGACTGCGACATCTGCAAAAGCGCCTACAAAGACCTTAAGGAACTCCTTAACGAGGCGGGCGCCGATCTCGAAGGCGACGGCGACAACATCCGCGGCTTAACCTTCGACATGTCCGTGCTCAACCTCTGAAACGGCAGAATAATCTCAATAATTCAGTTTTTCAATTTTCAATTTTTCAAATTTTCAATTTTTAATATTTTCAAATTTTCAATTTTTAATATTTTCAAGTTTTCAAATATTTAAAAAAAAGTTATCGTGGTTTTGTTTTTTACGCCGTTTACTCGTCGCAGCAGTGCGAAGCGTCGTGGCAGTGACATTCGGGATCGTCGCATTCGCCGTCGCCGCAGCCGCATTCCGTCGGTTCAATCTCCCATCTGACGGCGGTAAACATCGGACCGCGGACATCTATCTTCTTGTTGTTGTCGGTGATATAACGCATTGCCCACGGCGCAATCTTCAGATTAATCTCGGAGGGCACCTTAATCATCTTGAAATCGACGCTTCCGTTCTCGCCGTAGAAGACAGCCTCTTCTATCTTTGCGGCGGCGAGGTTTGCGGCGGCGTCAATGAACGAGATCTGCGCATTTACTCCCTTATCGCGCTGCTTCTTATAGCTCGGCGTGTCGGGAAGACCCAGAATTTTGCCTTCGGAGACGAATACATCGTTCAAAGCCGCGGGTCCGAGGAGTTTCGAGTTCTCCTCGTCCTCGTAGACATAGGCCTTGACGCGGCATCCGAAGCCCATATCGACGTCGCAGGCGAGGAACTCGCAGGGACTCGGCGCATCGAAGTGCTCGCGGGCGGTCTTTGCGATGGCGGCGGCGATATCGACTCCGATCTGGGTTCTGGGTTCTTCCTTAAGCGTTACGGCGCGGGCGAGGTCGAGGTCGGAGTAGGTCTGCGGGAAGAACTGCGGGTGAGTCATGGCGCGGACGTCCTCGGCGCCGTATTCGATCATTGCAAGGCGCTCCACGCCCAGACCGAGGTTCATTACCGGAATCTCGACGCCGTATGCCGCAAGCGAATGCGGGGAATACATGCCGAAGGTAGCGACCTCAACCCAGCCGTGAGTCGGGTGCTTGGCATAGACCTCGGTCTGAGTGTCGGGGATATAGTATTTCGAGCGCTTGTCGTCGGGTCTGAACTCGAAGTCGGTGAATCCGAACGCCGAAAGGAGACCTGCGGCAACCGCTTTTCCGTCCTCGACGCTCACGCCCTCGCCGGCAATGATACACGATGCCGAGTGATAGGTCATGAGGCGTGTGGGTCCCTCCTCCTGTTCGCGGCGGAAACAGCGGTCGATGGCAAACATCCTAATCGGAAGCGGCATCTTGTCCCACATCGCGCCCAGCGACATGAACCAGCCCGAGGTCATATGCGAGCGCAGGGTGATCCTCGAGGACTCGGGGACGAGTTCCTTGAACTCGGGGAAGACCTCTTCGAGGATGTTTACGACGAGTCCGTCGTCGGTGTTGAGGACAACGGCAAGCTCGTGGGTGAGTTCGTCGCCGTCGATCTCGGATTTCTTGTAGGCATGCAGGGTCTTTCTGAGGTTCTCTTCGGTCTCGGCATCGACGGGGTGACCGATTATCTTTGCAATGCCGTCAAGCTGCTTCTTTCCTATACCGACATTCGGTCGCGGAAGACCGCCGATATAGAAGACGCGGTCGAGAACGGCGGATGCCTCGGGACCGAACTGCTTGTAGACCTCGCCTTCGTCGATGAAGACGGGCACGCGTGCCTCGTCGAAGCCCATCATCAGATATGCTTCGCGGAGTCTCTGTATGGTCTCCGCAACGGGGTGCTTCTTTGCGCGTCTGATTACGTTTCGCGGATACCTCTCCGCAACGGGGACGGTCTCCATTATCTCCGCGCCCTTGTGCCATGCCGCCTCAAAATCGGTTTTGGCAAGATCTCTGAACTCTTTTGCACTGAATTTCATGTATATCGCCGCTGTTCTTCTGTATATGTTTTGGGAATAATGATATTTATGATATCTT
>JAFPWZ010000037.1 GCA_017412625.1 Methanomicrobium sp. | reverse complement strand
ATTAAGAAATAATGGGTATTTAAACGAAAAAAAGGTATGTATAATTTTGCGACCTCAGAAGGTCTTTAATTCGCCGCGGATTACCTTCTCGGTAATGTCGGTGATGTTTGCAAGCGAATCGTCGATGATTGCCGAGATATCTCTCTCCATGGCTTTGGAGTCGTCGGTGCCGTTCGAGATATACTGTGCACTTGCAACCAGAGGCTCGTCAATCGGCTTTCCGATCTGCGAGAGGAGGCGGATATAGAGATCGTCGATTCCGGAGACCTCTTTAACGCACTTCTGCGCGATCTGGGTCGATAAAAGGTTGTAGATCTTTCCGATGTGGTTGATCGGGTTCTTTCCGCTCGTAGCCTCCATACTCATGGGTCTCTGCGGTGTAATCAGACCGTTGCAGCGGTTGCCGCGTCCCACACTGCCGTCATCGCCCATCTCGGCGGAGGTTCCGGTAACCGTGAGGAAGACACTGCCGCTCTCCGCGATATCTCCTGTGTTGACACAGACATTTACCTTTCTCTTGGTCTGCGCGGATGCGAACTTTGCTACATCTTCGTTGATAAACGCAATTGCTTCGTTATACTCGCCGATATCCGCACAGAATCTGTCAATTATCGGAACGCAGAGTGTGAGCGTGATATTGTCCTGCTGTCTGTATCCCATAATCTTGACATCGGTACCGATGATCGGGTGCTTGGGTCTTACCGTGCCGTCAATGTGCTCGCTCACTTTAAGAATCATGTTCTCAAGGTCGCTGAACGGCGCATGGCCGATACCGAACGAGGTATCGTTGGCACGCGGGACCTGATTTTTGCCGCCCGCCTTGAAGACATCGCGGAGATCCGAGGAACCGACACCCATTCTGCAGTCGACGATTGCGTCGCGCTCAAGGTCGAGGAACTGAACGGTCTCCTTCAGGTATTTTCTTGCCGCCTCTACCGCAATTGCATCGGTCGGGATTGTAACGCCGTCATAGACCTTGGTTGCCCTTCCGGTAAGCAGGAAGTAAATCGGCTTTATGATTTTACCGCCGCCGAACTTCGGCATGGACTCTCCGGCAACGACTTCTCCCTGATCCGTGTTGTGGTGCAGGACTGCGCCGAACTCCTCAAGATAAGCCTTGGAAAGTGCTCTTGATACGGACTCGGCAATGCCGTCCGCGATACTGTCAGGGTGACCGATACATTTCCTTTCAACTATCTCGGCGCGCTGCATCTCGATAGGTGTCTGGTTTATCTTCTGTACATCTATGTTTCTTGCCATCTGGTAATCATACCCCTGTAAAAATTTTATTACCAGTAGTAGTATTTCAAAGGTTAATAAATTACCCACATACACATAGAACTCTGCAAAAGATCATTCGGAATATGAAAAATATTTTTGATTACTCACACTCATAAACTGCGGGTAAAGATTACTGCTATCGGATATTATTACACACAGTATCGGGAATCGCTCTTTTAACACGCATTAATAATTTTCAAAAATCCGAAAAAGCGCATAAAACAGAAGACATGTAAGGCAATGTACGGCATCATGTAAGGCATCCCGTAAGGAATACATACGGGCATTACGCCTGCCGCACCGTCAGTTTACCGTCAGTGTATCATCCTGATATCCGCACGTATGGTCTGTATACATCTGCCGTCGCGGAATATTCTTACAATGCCGCCCGACTCCGAGACCGTTATGCCGATTACCGGCAAATCGAGTGTGATTGCCGCCGCCGCAAGATGCCTGCCGCCCATGCCGCCCGGAAGCGAGATTGTGCCCGTATTGATATTGAGGAATCTGCCCGCAGCCGCTATCTGACCGCAGGAATCTATGACAAAGACGCCGTCAAGCTGTGCAAACTCCTTCACGCTCTCCCAGTTATTCTCGCATCTGATATCGCAGTCTTCGGGACTCTGACCCTTATACGGATTGATTATTGCCTGATGCGAGTTGGTAAATATCTCCTGCGCATTGCCGATGATAAACGCGGTACCTATCTTGCGCCCTTCGCGTCCCTCGACGGCAAGTTCAAGAGCCAGACGGAGAACCGACGAGATAACCTCGGCATCCGCGATATCTCCGTATCCGCAGGCATTCAGGATATCGACGGTTTCACTGAGATCGTGCAGCATAATCATATGCGGCATGACGCCGACAATTACGCCTTCCCTGTAATTATTGCAGAGATGCATCTGAATCACAATATCCGTAAGATGCTTCTGCGAGATATCCCTAAGATCGTTGGCATCAGAGCCCTGAAGAAAATCAAGTTGCATATCCTCGACCCAGACAATAGGAATCTCGGACTCACAGTCGTATTTCTTTAAAAAAGAGACGACAGCCACGGCTCTTACATCCCGTGCTATCGCCATCGCCGAGTCCATCAAAACCGTAGGATCTGCAAATATTTCCACACAAAATAAATATTACTTCATTATTTAAAGTATTTCTCGTAGTAACAGCGGAATGTCGGAAGGTTTTTTGGCGACGGTCACATCCAAAGCCTCAAGGCGCTTTATTTTTGACTTGGCATCGCCTTCGCCGCCGGCAATAATCGCACCCGCATGACCCATACGCTTCTCCGGCGGTGCCGATACACCCGCAATATAGGTAACCAGCGAAAGCCCCGCGTCACGTGCCGCAATCGCACCCTCTTCTTCAAGGTTGCCGCCGACCTCGCCTATGAGCACGACAGCCTTTGTCTCGCCGTCGTCGGCAAAGCGGTTTACGACATCTACAAAGGTCTGACCGATAACGGGATCACCGCCTATACCCACGACCGAGCTCTGACCGATACCTTTCATGGTAAGCTCGTTTACGACCTCATAGGTCAGAGTGCCGCTCCTTGAGACAACGCCGACTTTTCCCTTCGTTGAGAGATGTGCAGGCATGATGCCGAGCTTCAACTCCCCCGGAGTCAGGGTTCCCGGGCAGTTCGGACCTATCACGGAGCAGCCGTTGAGCTTTGCATACGCAATCGCTTTCATTGCGTCATGAACGGGAATATGCTCGGTAATCGCGACAACGAGCTCGATGCCGTTGTATGCCGCTTCCATAATCGAGTCGCCAGCAACCTTTCCGGGCACGAATAGAACGCTTGCGGTTACGTCATGCTCCGCCATTGCCTCGCGCACCGAGTTGTAGACTGGCACGCCGTGGACTTCCTGACCGCCCTTTCCGGGGGTAACGCCGGCAACCACACCGAAACCGCCGACCTCGCGTGCATATTCGTTCATGAGGTTAATGTGGAAAGCACCCTGATTTCCGGTCGCGCCCTGAACCAGGACCTTTGTTTTCTTATCGCCGTAGATCATCATGCCGCCTCCTTAGAAAGACTTGCAACAGCCTCGCGAACAACGTCGTCCATTGTCGGAAGCATTCTGTATCCGTTCTTATTCAATATCTCGCGCCCTTCGGCCTCGTTTGTTCCCGCAAGTCTTACAAGCACCTGCTGACTGACGCCGGCTTTGACGATTCCGCGTGCCACTTCGTCGCACCTGGTAATGCCGCCGAGGAGGTTGACTATGATTACCTTTACGCCGGGCATCTCGGCTACGAGTTTAACGGCACTGCAGACCCTGTCCTCGCCCGCGCCGCCGCCGACATCGAGGAAGTTTGCCGCCTTGCCGCCGAAGTTCTCGATCATGTCCAGTGTCGACATGGTAAGACCCGCGCCGTTTCCGATAACGCCGATCTGACCGCTGAGTTCCACGTATGAGAAACCGCAACTCTCGGCACGTCTTTCTCTCTCGGTCAGGTCGCGGTTGACCTCGATACCGAGTCTGTAAAGCGCATTGTCGTCGACGATGAACTTGCCGTCCGCGGCAAAGACACCTTTCGAGGTCGTCACCAGCGGATTTATCTCGACAAGTATGCCGTCGTTCTCGCAAAACACGCGGTAAAGGTCATTGATTACGGGCGCGAGTTCTTTGGGAGCGTCGCCGAGGAGGTTGCGCAGCATGAATGACGGGATGTCGTGCAGAAGGGGGCTTACCCAGATTTTCCTTATTGCATCGGGGTTTTCGCGTGCGGTCTGCTCAATCTCGACGCCGCCTTCGGATGAGAAGATGATTACGTTCTCTCTTCTGGAGCGGTCGATTGTGATGCTTACGTAGTATTCCTTCTCAATCGGAAGTTTCTCCTCGAGCAGAATCTTCTCGACGGGGACGCCCTTGATCTGCTTTGCAAACATCTTCTTTGATTCCTCGCGGACATCGGCGGTCTTTGCTATTATGACGCCGCCGGCTTTACCTCTGCCGCCGACATCGACCTGCGCCTTCACGACCACTTCGTCGCCGAAATTGCGGATTCTCTCGCCAATCTCGTCGGGACTTGAGATTACGAATCCGAATCCGACGGGGATGCCGTATTTTCTGTATATATCCTTCGCCTCATACTCTAAAAGTTTCAATTGACACTCCTCCTGCAATGCAGTATGTATATGTGCAGTATGTATCTGTAATAATGTCTAAGTAATATGTACTATATTTGCTGTTGAATCGGTTTTAAATTATTTCAAAAAATAGGAAAAAGTCAGTTATAATATATTATGAATTATTTATTGCGAATCCTTTGCACCGAGCTCAAAACCGGCATTGAGCGCTTTAAGATTCAGATCCTCGGTTCCCTTCGGAACGCTGTCAAGGACTGCCTTTCGTATTGCCTCATCGCTCACAATGCCCGATGATCTCACGACGGCGCCGAGCATTATGATATTGGCCACTATGGTGCGCCCCGTAAGTTCCTTTGCTGTCTGCGTCGCGGGCACGGGCAGGTTTCTGCACGCCGGCTTTGAGAAGACAAGGTCGCGGTCGTAGATTAGGAAGGCATCGTCGCGTGCACCCGCGCCGTATTTGTCATAGCCGGGCTGTGACATGATGACATAGGTATCGGGGTTTGATACCTCGGGATAGAGAATCTGCTCGTCATCGATTACGACCGCGCTCATGGACGCGCCGCCTCTGGCTTCGGGACCGTAGACCTGAGTCTGAACGGCATATTTTTTGTCGTAGATTGCCGCCGCCCTTCCGAGTATGACGGCGGAGAGGATTATACCCTGACCGCCGAAACCTGAGAACAAAACCTCATGCCTCATCTCTTCAACCCCATTACAGGACGCGAACGCCTGACAAATTCGCCGACCGCAAACGTCGTATCGGGAATGACCTTCCCTTCCGCCTCGAGTCTTCTCTTCTTCGAGAGAAGTATCGAGTGATCGCGCAGATACTCTATCATATCGAGCGGCTGGCGCAATTTGTTCTTTCTGCCGTAAGACGTGGGGCACTGGGACATTGTCTCTATGAAGGAGAGACCCGGCGTCTCCATGCCCGTCTTTATCGAATCGGTAAGCTGCTTGACATGATAGGTCGTCCAGCGCGAGACATAGTTTGCGCCCGCGGCCACCGCAAGCTCGGCAAGATCGAATACGGGCTCCTGCGCACCGTAGGGTGTTGTCGTCGAGAACGCGCCTCTCGGCGTGCACGGACTTCCCTGACCGCCCGTCATGCCGTAGATCATATTGTTCATGCAGATAACCGTCATGTCGATATTTCTGCGGCAGGCGTGGATGAAGTGGTTGCCGCCGATTGCCGATAGGTCGCCGTCTCCGGTGAAGACGACCACATTGAACTCGGGATGCGCCATCTTGACGCCGGTCGCAAACGCAAGCGCCCTTCCGTGAGTCGTGTGCAGGGAGTCGGCGGCAGTGTATCCCGAAGCACGCGAGGAACAGCCTATGCCGGATACGAAGATTGTGTCGTCTATCTCCCAGCCCATATCCGATGCCGCCTGAAGCGTGCAGTTAAGGACGGTTCCGTTGCCGCAGCCCGTGCAGTAGATATGCGGCATCCTGTCGGCACGATACCATTCCGATACGGACGGCATCAGTTACCGCCTCCCTCAATGAGTGCCTTTTCTTTCCCGTATGCCTCCATGAGATCCTGCGGTGTATGCATGTCGCCGCCCAGCTTTGGCAGGTAAACCACCTTTACGGGCGTGTGCCTTGCGACTTCGCGACCGATCTGTCCCATGTTCATCTCGGGAACGATGAATGCCTTGGCATTCGGGAACTCTTTCAGGACATTCTCGGGGAAAGGCCAGACTATTCTCAGATTTATGTGACCTATCTTAAGGTTGGGACTGTCCTTCATTATCTGACGGACCGTCCTTGTCGCGGGCCCGTATGTAAGGAATACAATCTCGGCGTCGGTTCCCGCGATATCGTAGTCCGCGATCTCGTGGCGCTTTGACTCAACCTTACCGACAAGTCTTCTTACAAGGTCGGAATGTGTCTTGTGATTGGTTGTGTCCGGATATCCGCGGGCATCGTGCGTAAGTCCGGTCACATGCACGCGGTGACCGTGACCGAATGTCGGAAAACCGGGCACCATGTTATCGGCATCGGTCTCATACGGCAGTTTTCCTTTCTCAAGCTCTTTGCGGTTGACGACCTCCACGGAATCGGGGATCTCAATCCTCTCGCGCATATGTCCGATTGTCTCATCCGACATCAGAAATACGGGGCATCTGAACTCTTCGGCGAGATTGAACGCCTTTACGGTGAGTTCGTACATCTCCTGGACGGTCGAGGGGGTGAGCGCGATTATCGAGAAGTCGCCGTGCGAACCGAAACGGCACTGCATCATATCGCCCTGCGCCGACATCGTGGGCTGACCGGTCGACGGACCGCCGCGCTGAACATTGATAATTACAATCGGCGTCTCGGTTATTGCCGCATATCCGATATTCTCCATCATAAGCGAGAATCCGGGACCGCTCGTGGCTGTCATTGCCTTGACTCCCGTCCATGACGCGCCTATAATCGAGGATATGCTTGCAATCTCGTCTTCCATCTGGATGAATACGCCGCCGACCTTCGGCATCATCTTCGCCATATGCTCGGCTACCTCGGTCGACGGAGTTATCGGATAACCTCCGAAGAAACGACAGCCTGCCGCAAGTGCACCTTCGGCGCAGGCGATATTGCCCTGCATGAACTCAATTCTGGTCAATACTCAATCACCACTTTCATATCTTCAAATCTCTCCTCTTCAACCCACTTTATTGCCTGATCGGGACATGTAAGCTGGCACATCCCGCAGAGCCTTCTCCCGTAAAGTTTCTGAAGGCGACAGTTCGTGCATCTCTCGGGTCCGTTGAATTCGGGGACGACAATTCCCTTCTCATTGAGTCTGCTGCCCTCCCGGAATATTTTGTAGGGGCAGACAAGCGTGCAGAGATTACAGCCCTTGCACCGGCTCTCATCGATTATAAGTTTCATGAGTTACGACCCGTTAATTAATCTGCTTAATATTGCGTTTCTATCGTACTAAATATATCTCATCATGCACACGTGAATGCCCCGTATGCATATTAATCCAATACCGAGTATATTGATTCGATACCGCGCATATTGATTCTATACCAGTACGCATATCCCGATGCAATGCTTAGAGTGCGCAACTTTTCGCGGGGTTGCGGGGTGTAAGATACCGTTACGAAAATTACACGTAACTGCAAATACACCGTTACGGCTATTCTTCGTCTGCGAACTCCGACGGCTCGCTCCAGAATAACGGCTTAATCATCATCAAGATGAGGGATAGGGCAATAAGGGCAAAGATGTCGCCGAATATGAGAAATATCAACGGATGATCTGCCGATGAAGTGCCGCCCAGATAAACAAATCCTTCGAAATACAAAACGAAAAAATATATGGCTGCCGTCATGCAGAACACGGTCAGTCCGAGCATTATGACTACCCTTGTGTTCTTATGCGGATGAAGAATCCCCCTGCCTTTATTTGTAAGAGAATACGGATGCCATTTGCGGACTTTGTCCGCCTCAATCAGCCCCGAAAATTCAAGTTCAGCCACATGCGCATGAACGGATGCTTTTGAGATACCCAATTCTTCGGCAAGCTCCGTTATTGTCGATTCTTTTTTATCGATGGCTTTTAAGATTGCTATTCGGGTCTTTGAGGATAGAACGGCAAGATCATCGCTATCAAGTATGATATCCGAATCCTCCCCCATATGTTTCACCGATATTTTGAAAACCGTTATCCGATAAATTTTGAGAACGTTTTTTATTTTTAGTTTTAGTTTTTATAACAGTTGTATTTAGCCTGATACATAATTATTATGTGCTTAAAAAAGGGGTAAATTTTTGTAAAAATAACCTGAAATTTGATTGAAAAAATTATATTATGCCAGGAACCGACGGTGCCGGCGGCGTTTCATCATAGCATCTGGGTAGCGGTTCATATGTTGCATTGCTTGATTTTACATAGATATACATATAATCGGTATACGAATAATTTTTGTCTGAGGGATAAGAAACGGCAGAGCTATTGTATTCATGCCTTATATCATCAGGTGTGATAAAATAATTCGGTTCTGATAATTCT
>JAFPWZ010000036.1 GCA_017412625.1 Methanomicrobium sp. | reverse complement strand
CTCGAAGGCGTCATTGAGGACGTATTCCTTTACGACCTGTCCTTCTTCTATTACTACCTCGGGCCAGATTCTCGTTCCCGAGTGGACAACGGTGCGGTTCTTAAGTATGCTTCTCGGACCTATTACGGTATCGTTCTCGATACTGCAGAGCAGACCGATTTTAGCGTCATTGTCTATGATGCTTCCGGAAATTGTGCTCTGACCGCCGATCTCGACATGGTTGTATATCGAGGATGAGAAGACCTTGCAGTCGTGCGATATCTGACAGTGCTCGCCTATGCTGGTATACGGACCTATAAGGACGTTCTCGCCTATCTTTGTGCCCTTGCCGATTGAAACCGGACCTATTATCCTTGAGTTTTCGCCGATTGTGACGGCATCGCCGAGCTGCACGGGTCCTATGACATGTGCGCCCTTGACCGTGACATTGCCGCGAAGGTCGGTATAGCGCATATCCTGAAGTTTCCAGTGCTCAGCCTCGCGAAGGGACTGCGGGCTTCCGACATCCGACCAGTTGCCGCGTGCCAGCCAGCCTTTCATGATTGCGCCCTTCTTCATCAGGAGCGGGAAGAGGTCCTTGGCGAAATCGAATTTTCTGTCCTTCGGAATGTAGTCGAAGATCTCGGGGTTGCAGACGTAGATTCCCGTGCTTGCCAGATTTGAGAAGATCTCGCCCGGAGAGGGTTTCTCGCGGAAGCGCTTGATGTGGTAGTTCACGTCTATCTCGGCGATACCGTATTCGCAGGGCTCGTCTATGCTGATGAGACCGATTGAGAGGATGCTGTCGCCTTTGATGTGTTCCCTGTAGAATGAGAGCAGGTCGATATCGGTTACGTGGTCGCCGCCGACTACGAGGAAGGGAGAGTCTTTAAGGTATTCTTCGGCGTTCTTGACGCTGCCCGCGGTGCCGAGCTTTACCTCCTCGCGGACATAGGTTATGTTTACTCCGAAGAGCGAGCCGTCGCCGAGTGCGTTCTGTATCTCCTCGCCTTTGTATCCGATTGTGACGATGATGTCGTTGAATCCGAGATTGGAGAGGTGCGAGACCAGATGCTGTATCGAGGGCAGGTTTACTATCGGAATACAGGGTTTGGGTCGTTCAAATGTCAGGGGACGAAGTCTTGTGCCTTCTCCGCCGCACATTATGCATACTTTCATGTAATTGATTTTTGGCTGTTATTCCTAATAATACAGTTGATTGTTCTCCGGTCATTCCCGCAAAAACATTATCATATCGCGGGATTGATACTTTATCATGGCAGAATTCGAGTGCACGGTCTGCGGCAGATGCTGTATGGGCATGGGGCGGTATGTGAAGGTGACGGGGGTTATGGGTCCCGATAAGTATGCCGCGATTCACGGTATCTCAAACGAGACGTTTTATCCCGTAGTTTTAAAGGCGTTCCGCGGGGATTTCGATATCGATAAGAAGAAGGTTGCGATGGGCTGGTGTCCGTTTCTCATGGATGCCGATGATGAGGGTAAGTATTACTGCGCCGTTCACGACACAATACCCGAGTTTTGCAGAAAATACAAATGCGTCTCGATGAGGTTCTATAAGTCGGAGACGATTGCGGGAAGTCTTCGCGGCAGGACAACCCTGGTCTCGGATGACGGAGCTTTAAAGAGTCTGTGGGATAATTCCGTCATGACCTTCCCCGTCGATGATTATGCGGCGTGGAAGGAGAATCTGAAGAAGGTGCTTTCGGATAACGGCTACACGGTCGAGGATTACGATTAGAAATATGTCCGAAAGTAACGGTGCGGATAATGGCGACGGCAGAAACAGGGTTGTCGATGTTGCGGGAAGGCATGTGATCTGCGCAGGTAAACGCGAAGAGATTGATAAATGCCGTTTCTGCGTGCATTCGGTCTCGTTCGAGTGCGACGGCGTCTGGGTAAAATCGCCTGCCCGAGCCTACTGTTCGCGGTGCCGGAGCACGGATCCTGTCAATCTCGATAAGGTCACCGCGGTTTTGTGCGATGACCGTGCGGGCGAGGGATTTCGGAGTATTATGAATATTATCTCTTAAGAATTATCTCTTAGGGATTTTCTTCAGTGATTATCTCTCAGAAATTATCTCTCAGGTATTTCTTTCTCAAGTAATTCTTTCTCAGTCTGTCCGCAGTCTTTTCGTGTCGAAAAATTTCAGAATCTTTTCGAAGTCGGTATTGGCTTCGAAGTGCTCCGCAAGGTCGTTGAGTGCTTTGTCGTAGCCGATATCCTCTTCTTTTATTCCGGCAAATGTCAGTCCTTTGCGCGAGTAGAGGTATTTCAGCAGAGACTGCGAGATGTTGGCGTTTGCGAAGAGTCCGTGCATGTAGGTGCCGATGACGAGCCCGTCGGCACTCACGCAGCCTTCGCCTTCCAGGGCTTCTTTCTCGTTTCCGGTATCCGTCTGGCCCATGTGAATCTCGTAGCCGCTGACCGTGTCTGCGCCGCTTAGGATTACCCCTACTTTGTTTACTTTTCTTGTGACCTGGACGGTCGTCTTTTTGTATTCGGCGAAGGTCGTTACCGCGTCAAAGAGTCCGAAGCCTTCGTAATCCGCCTTAGCGCCGGATTCGATACCTTCGTCATGTATGGTTTTGCAGAGCATCTGGTATCCGCCGCAGATTCCGATTATCGGGATATTCCTGCTGCGTGCGTCTTTGAGTTCCCCGGCAAATCCGTGCTTTTTCAGTTCGAGGAGGGCTTCGACCGTGTTCTTTGTTCCCGGGATTATTATGCAGTCATATTCTTTGAGTGATGTGCCGGGGGTTACGTAGTCGAGGCAGGCGTATTTCTCAAGGAGCTCGAAGTCGTTGAAGTTCGAGAGTCCGAAGATTTTCATTACGGCAATCTTTACGGGGAAGTCGCGGGAGCGTTTGTCATAGAGCGAGAGGGAGTCTTCGCTGGGGAGTTCGGTCGCGGTATAGGGAATTACGCCGAGGACATCGACGCCCGTCTTTTCCTCGATTATCCCGATGCCTTCCCTGAAGAGTTCGCTGTCGCCCCTGAATTTGTTGACGATGAAGCCGCGGACGTTCTTTTTTACGTCGTCGGGCAGGAGGTCGTAGGTGCCTATGAGCTGCGCAAATATGCCGCCGCGTTCGATGTCGCCGACGATTACTATCGGTATCTGAAGTTTTTTCGCGAGGAGGATGTTTGCGATGTCGCGGCTGTAGAGGTTTATCTCGGCGGCACCTCCGGCACCCTCGACGACGATGTTGCCGTATTCCTTCTCCAGTCGGCGGTAGGCTTCGACAGCTTTTTCGAGGAGGTAATCGGTTTCTTTGTAGTAGTCGGCGATTTTTGCATCCTTGTATGGTTCGCCGAAGAGGATTATCTGAGATGTGCTGTTTCCTTTCGGTTTCAGGAGAATGGGGTTATTGTCGGCGCAGGGGCTTATTCTTGCGGCGAAGGACTGAACCGCCTGCGAGATGGCTATTTCTTTGCCGTCGGGGGTGATGTATGAGTTGAGGCTCATGTTCTGAGATTTGAAGGGTGCGACTTTCAGACCGCGGTTTGAGAGACACCGGCAGACTGCCGTTACTATTGTTGTTTTTCCCGCATGCGAGGAGGTTCCCAGAATCATCAGCGACCTAGTTCTTAATTTAATTTTAATTAGTGCAGTATATCTTTTGTCATATGTTATGCGCCATTAAGAGGAAAATTCAGATTCATTAATGCTGTATTCGATTATGTTTAAAAAAACTCTTTTATTTGTAAAAACTCTCAACACTGTTGAGAGTTTTTAGCACTTTTAAGATAATTCCAAATTTTCCTCAGTTTCATCAAAAATTTCTTCTAATTTTTTAATCAGTATTTCTTTATCTATCAGTTTAGTACGGTATTCAGCCACCATAGTTGAAGTCATATTTCTGTTCAATGCATACTCTACAACATCCTTATCTGCACTCTTGCAAAGGATCAATCCAACGCTCGGATTCTCTTGAGGTTTCTTTTCAT
>JAFPWZ010000035.1 GCA_017412625.1 Methanomicrobium sp. | reverse complement strand
TTGCCGGCTTTATCATGATGTAAATTCAGAAGATTCCAAAAGAAGGCGACAGTTTCAACTGGGACAGATTCTGGTTCGAGGTTACAAACATGGATGTCCACAGAATAGATAAAGTGCTGGTCGCGGTCAGTAAAAACGACCCGAATGACGTAAAGCAGGAATAACCTCCTTTACGCATCGACTTTTTTACGGGCATTCTTTTTTACGGGTTCGTTTTCGGGACGCTTTTTCAGGAATTATCCTTCTTTTTCGCGTCGTTTTTGCCGTCGATAAACCGTATCAGGCGGCAGATGCTCTCATTGTAAGGCGTTTTTATCCCGTGAATTCTGCCGAGCCTCACAACAGCACCGTTTATGCTGTCAATCTCGGAGTGCCTGCCGTATGCGAGGTCCTGACACATCGAGGTGTATACCGCCGAGAACGAAGGAACCAGATATGTAAAGAGGTAATCGAGGTATTCGCCGGCGCTCTTCCATCGGATCTCAACGCCTTCGGCGGCGACGACCTCAAAGGTCTCGGCTATTATCCCCGCGATTACCGCACGCAGGTTTTCATCGGATACGGAGCCGACGCGGGTCTGAAAGAGCGCCGTCAGCGGATTTACCGCTATATTGAGGAGCGATTTTTCCCAGATTGCCGAGCGTATACTCTCTGCGGACTCGACCTTTATTCCCGACCGGCTTATCAGAGAGACGATCTCGGAGAGTCGCCGCAACGAACCGGCATCCGCCGTGCGATTAGACGGATAGACGCCAATCTTCAGCGGTTCGCTCTCGCTTCTTACCAGTACGCAGCCGTCGGCGGGCGACCGGAAATTCGTGGTGATTGTGGCGCCGAATACCGCACACGGCGCACGGAAAGACCCTTTGCCGCAGGTATCGGGACTGTCTTCGGAATTATGCGGCACGGCATTTTGCGGCAAGGCATTTATCTCCGCGGCATACCTCTGCAGTATCTCCTCGTTTCCTATGCCGTTCTGAAGGCTCACGAGGACGGCGCCGCCGAATAACGCCGAGTATTCGCGGCAGATCTCTTCGGTATCGGAAGATTTCGAGGTGATGAATACGTAATCGAATCCGAATCTTTCGGCATTGCCGCTTTTTTCGTTATTTCCGCCGGCGTCGCTGCCGCATTGCTTCTCTTTCGTGGAATTTGCCGCAATCGCGGCCGAAAGCTCCGCAAACGACGAGAAGACCGCCAAATCCGTTACCCTGCGTTCGCCCCAGACGCCTTCCATGAAAAGACCGCGTTTCTTTATCGCCGCGGAATGCCTTTCGCGGCAGACGAGATAAACCTCGCAGACCTCCGAGATTTTGCCCGCAAAAGAGAGACCCACGGCTCCCGCTCCCAATACGAGCACACGCTTAAGTGCCTTCGGATTTTGAGAATTCGGACAAAAACCTTCCGAATTTCCGGCAGCATCCTTACCTTTGTGAGATTTTGCGGGCGGCATCATTATTAATAATATTCTTTCAGGTTTAAGACGTTATCAGTATCGAAAGATCGGAAATTATTACTGCAAGCGGATGACAGTTTATCTGATGAGCAAATACGATAAACTGTGGAAACATATAGCCGAGAACGGCGAAGACAGCTTTAAACTGACATACGGGCAGATTCAGGAAATCGCGGGCGTTCCCATAGACCATTCTTTTCTGAAATACAAGAAGGAATTACCCGAATACGGATATAAGGTTGTCAGGATTTCGATGAAGGAAAAGACGGTCGAGTTTGAGAGGATAGAACAGACAGAAGATTGAGCGGATCATTTCCCGAATCTTTCGCCTCAAACATTTTGATCTCCTAATAATCTTTGGTTTTTGACCAAATTCCTTTTACATGATGAAATCCGAATATCTATTATAATGAATGCTCCCTCCCGGGCCGGGACCGAACAGGATCCGACCATGCATGCGGACCTGAAGAAAAAGACGGCAAGGCTCTCGATAATATCCAATACGGGACTCTTCTTACTCAAGATTGCCGTCGGTCTCTGTATAGGCTCGGTCAGTATTATCTCCGAAGCCATACACTCGGGAATGGACCTCCTCGCCGCCATCATCGCCTTCTTCTCGGTCAGGATGTCGGCAGAACCCGCCGACACGCAGCATGAGTTCGGGCACGGCAAATTCGAGGACGTCTCGGGACTAATCGAGGCATCGCTGATATTTGCCGCCGCACTTCTGATTATCTGGGAAGCGGCATCAAAACTCATCGCAGGAGATATCGGATTAATCCCCGACACCATGCTCTACTCCGGTCTTGCCGTCATGGGAATCTCGGCAATCGTTAACTGGTATGTCTCATCAAGACTCATGAAGGTCGCAAAACTCACGGAATCGATTGCACTCGAGAGCGACGCAATGCACCTCAAGACCGACATCTACACCTCAATCGGCGTCTTCCTCGGACTCATACTGCTCATGGTAACCGGCATCGCCGCAATCGACTCGCTGATAGCAATCGGCGTCGCCTTCGTTATTATTCATGCCGCATACGACCTTGCAAAACGCTCGGTTCTCGACTTAATCGACTACTCGCTCCCAGAAGAGGACAAAGAGAAGATTAAGGCGATAATATGCAGTCACAAGACCGAAGACATAGGATTTCACGGTCTGAGGACAAGACGCGGCGGTCCCAACATCTTCATCGAGTTTCACCTCATCGTCGCCGGCAGCAAAACGGTCACGGAATCACACGGACTTGAGGACAGGATAGAAGCCGATATCAAAAAGGAGTATCCCAGAGCACATATCACGATACATGTCGAACCGTGCAGGGATCTTTCCGAATGCAAAAAATGCGGAGAATTCTGCAGAAAATACGTGCCGGATGAAACGGGCGGAACGGTTGATTCCGATATCGGGGAAAACTGACGTAAAAAGCAATACCGCGGAGAGCGGCATCAAATCCGACGCGGTTTTACTCAGAATCACTTGCGCGGAATCCAAAAAAAGTTTAAGAAAAAATTTAACTTTTTTAGTACCATATTATCTCTTATGATTCCCTTAATGCATGATCTCAAAGGGAAGAAGGTCGTCATCTTCGGAGGCGGCGATGTGGGGCTCAGAAAAGCAGAGTTTTTCCTCGCGGAATGCTCCGTAACCGTAATCAGCATGGACTTCTGCGAGGGTTTCACCGACCGCGGAATAACCCTCATAAAAGCGGACCTGTCAAACCTCACCGACGGTGAGATTCTGGAGTATTTATCCGATTGCACGGTCTGTGTCGCCGCAACATCGGATACGGCATTGAACAACAGGATTCATGCAATCTGCATGAAAAAGGGGCTGATGTTCGACAATGCCGCAGGGGAATCGGGGAACATAATCGTCCCCTCGGTAATTCGGGGCAGAAACTACAGCATTGCAATATCCACGGGCGGCAGGAGTCCCGCAACCGCACGGTACATGCGCAGATACTTCGAGAAGAACGCCCCGCAGTTCGATGAGATGATAGAACTTCAATGCGAACTCAGGGAGTTGCTGAAATCGTGCACCCAATCCCAGAGCGAGCGAAAGAGAATCATAACCGCAACCCTAGAGGACGAAAACGTCTGGAAGGAACTCAAAAACGGCAAAAATACGGCAATGGAATATATAAGGAAGGTATACCTCTGATGTCGACGGAAAAAGAAAACCACGAACTGCTGATACCTGTTGCCTGCGCAGGCATAAACCACCATGACTCAAGCGTCGAAGAACTGGAAGCCTTCCGGTTTGCCGACGAAAAAGCCTTTCTTGAGGATGCAAAAAAGGTCTTCAAAGGCGTCATCCTCCTTCAGACCTGTAACAGAATAGAGATATTCGTTCAGGGAACGGCGCAGGAACTTGAAAAATATCTGCATTCCATAGGTAAAACAGGTTTCTGGACGCTCTCTGGCAAAGAAGCCTTAAACCACCTGCTGCGGCTGGCATCCGGCATGGACTCGATGATTATCGGCGAAGACCAGATTCTGGGACAGCTCCGCAAAGCACTCGCACTCGCTCAGGAGGCGGGCGCATCGAGTCAGATAACCGACCTCTGCATAAACAGGGCGGTGCATACCGGAATCGAGGTGCGAATACAGACAAATATCAATAACGGCGCCGTTTCAATAGGCTCTGCGGCTGTCGAGCTTGCCGAAGAGGTAATCGGAACGCTCGCCGGAAAGAGAATCACGGTCGTCGGCGTAGGCGAGATGGGAAAACTCGTGGCACAGGCACTCGGCGCCAAACAGCTCATAGGCATCTATGTCACAAACCGCACCTTCGAGACCGCAAAGACGCTTGCCGAGGAAATAGGCGGAAAAGCGGTCTTAATGGACAAACTCTACGACTACATAGCACTCTCCGACGTGGTCATATCCTGCACGGGAGCGCCGCACTACGTCATACACAGGGATAAACTCGAGGAAGCCTTAAACAAACATATCTGGCCGCTCGAAGAGGAGAGAAAGCCCATAATACTGATAGATATTGCCCAGCCGCGTGATATCGAGGAGAGCATAGCCGAGATAAACGGCGTAAAACTCTTCACAATCGACGATCTCAAGACCATCAGCGACAAAAACCTCGACATGCGAAGGCACGAAGCCGAGCTTGCCGAACGCTTCATCCTCGAAGAAGAGAAGAAGTTCATCACCGAACTCAACAGAACGGCATCGAGCGAATACCTCGCACAGCTGCACACATGGGCGGATTCGATACGGATTCGCGAACGCGACAAAGCACTCTCGCGCCTTTCCAACGCCGATGACAAAACAAAAGAAGTATTTAATGATTTTTCAAAAGTAATAGTCAAGAAACTTCTGACCGATCTTACCTTTGCAATACGGGGCTGTGCCGAACAGGCGGATACGGGAACCGCAGAGAGCCTTGTCCTTGCGGTAACCAAAGGTGAGATAAAAGGAGATAAAAACGCAAAATAAGGAAGAACAGGCAGATTGAGATATACAGAGGATAAACGGGAAACCGGAGAATCCCGAGAATAAAGGGAATAAAGCGAATAAACGGGAAAACAGAGAATAAAGACAATAAAGTCAGTAAAGAGAATTTTGGAGAAATACCATGTATCCGCAAAGAAGACTCAGAAGATTAAGAACAAGAAATATTCAGCCGCTTTTCAAAGAGACCGTCCTTACAAAAGACGACCTGATAGCGCCGTATTTCTTTGACGAAACGATTACCGAGAAGAAACCGATTGACTCGATGCCCGGGCAGTTCAGGTATCCGATATCCGATGCCGCGGAACTCGCACGCCGCTTAAAGTCACTCGGACTGCGTGCAATGCTCCTCTTCGGAATTCCGAAAGATAAAGACGCTTTCGCAACCTCGGCATGGGTTGAGGACGGCGTCATCCAGAAGACCGTCGCCGCCATTAAAGCCGCCGTTCCCGATATGGTGGTCATTACCGATGTCTGCGCCTGCGAATACACATCGCACGGTCACTGCGGAATTGTCGGCGAAACTCACTGCGGACCCGACCTCTTAAACGACGAATCGCTCAAGGTAATCGCCCAGATTGCGGTATCGCACGCCAAAGCGGGTGCGGATATGGTAGCGCCGTCCTGCATGCTCGACGGCATGATCCTTACAATCAGAGAGGCTCTGGACGAGGCGGGATTCGAGGATATTCCGATAATGTCCTATTCGACGAAGTTTGCAAGTGCTCTCTACGGTCCGTTCAGGGATGCGGCGGACTCCAAGATGTCCTTCGGAGACCGCTCGACCTATCAGATGGCATGCGAGAATCCCCGCGAGGCTTTCCTCGAATCGCAGACCGACCTCGAAGAAGGTGCCGATATCCTCATGGTAAAACCGGCGGGCTTCTACCACGATATCATTGCCTCGGTCGCAACGCTCGGTCTTCCGCTTGCGGCATATCAGGTGAGCGGTGAGTATTCCATGATTAAAGCCGCCGCCGAAAGAGGCTGGCTTGACGAGAAACGGGTCGTGCTCGAGAGTCTTATCTCAATAAAACGTGCGGGCGCCGACCTTATCATAACCTACTTTGCGGAAGATGTCGCGGGATGGCTGAAATGAGCAAAAAGAGCAACAAAGACACTCAGGTGCAGAAGAAAGGAAAGAGCGAGAATCTCTTCAAACTCGCAAAAACGATGATGCCGGGCGGCGTCAGCAGCCCCGTGCGTGCGATTAAACCATATCCCTTCTATACGAAGAGCGCAAAGGGGGCATTCATCGAGACCGAGGACGGCGATAGGCTCATAGACTGCGTCATGGGTTACGGACCGCTTTTCCTGGGCCATCAGCCCGAATGCATAAAGAACGCAATCAGGGAACAGCTTGAAAACGGCTGGCTTTACGGAACGCCGTCCGAGCACGAACTCGAACTGGCAAAACTGATTATCAACGATCATCCCTCAATCGAAATGTGCAGGTTCGTCTCCAGCGGCTCGGAGGCGACGATGGCGGCAATACGCCTTGCACGCGGATTTACGGGAAAAAAGAATCTCGTCAAGGTCGAAGGCGGATTCCACGGCGCTCATGACGGCGTTCTGATTAAGGCGGGCTCCGGGGCAACAACCATGGGTGTTCCCGACTCCGCCGGAGTTATCCCCGAGATTGCGGAGCACACTCTTCAGATACCCTATAACGACCCCGAATCACTCGAGGCACTGCTCTCGAAGAATGACGATATCGCGGCTTTCATAGTCGAACCAGTCATGGGAAACGTCGGCCCCATTCTGCCGAAGAAAGACTATCTGACCGAGGTTAGAAAGATAACAAAGGAGCATGACGTCCTCTTCATCTGCGACGAGGTCATCTGCGGATACAGAGTGGGTATCGGCGGTGCACAGGTAAAATACAATGTCGTCCCCGACCTGACCACGCTCGGAAAGATCGTCGGCGGCGGTCTGCCAATCGGCGTTTTCGGCGGAAGACGCGAGATTATGGAGATGGTCGCACCCAACGGACCCGTCTATCAGGCAGGCACCTTCAGCGGCAATCCGCTCTCCATGACGGCGGGAATCGCGATGATAAAGGAGATTCACAAAGAGAAGCACCTCTACGATGCCCTCGACAAATGCACGGATTTCCTTAAGAACTCGCTTCCCGAGGAGTATCAGAACTCCTTCGTGAAGCTCGGCTCAATGTTCAAGCTCTTCTTCAGAGAGGCGCCGCCGCAGAACTACATCGAGGCGAAACAGAGCGATACCGCGAAATTCGGCAGGTTCTGGAAGGGCATGATGAAAGAGGGCGTCTTCCTCCCGCCGTCCCAGTTCGAGACAAACTTCCTCTCGGTCGCACACGGCGTGGACATTGTCGAAAAGATTGCATCCGCCTACTGCAGTGCGCTTCAGGACTGCTGATTCGGGTGAGATACAGGGTAAAAACGGAAACGGATTAACATGACGAAAGAAAACGGATGCACCTGCGGGCAGACACCCTGCACATGCGGGGCAAAGAGCGAAAAAGACGCAAACTGCGGAGAAGGGGGAGAGATCGTCCTCAGGGCAGGCACACGCGGCTCGCGGCTCGCGATGGCTCAGACAAAGCGTGTCTGCGGAATGCTCGAAAAACTGGGCATTAAGACCGAGATTGTCGTTATCAAGACAATCGGCGACGACAGAACAAATGTGCCCATGCATCAGGTCGGCGGTCAGGGAATCTTCGTTCGGGCGCTCGACGATGCCATTATCAACGGCGAGGTGGATTTCGCCGTCCACAGCATGAAGGATATCCCCGCCAAACGCCCCGAAGGCGTCGTCACATGTGCGGTCTTAAAACGCGATTCGCCGTGCGACTATCTCGTCCACAACTGCCCGCTCGAAGATGTTAAGGTCATAGGCACGTCAAGCACCAGAAGAAAGGCACAGCTCCTTCGCGGCGGTCTGAATCCGACGATAAAGGAGCTTCGCGGCAACGTGGACACGCGGCTTAAGAAACTCAACGCCGGTGACTACGACGCCATTGTTCTGGCAGAGGCGGGCATGCAGAGGCTTGATATGGAACTTCCGGGGACGCAGCTTATGCCCCAATGGTATGTTCCCTCACCGAATCAGGGCATTATCGCGGTCGTCTGCCGCGACGACAAAGAGCTTGCCGCCATGTTTGCGCCGCTCAACGACGAGACAACGGCTCGCGATTCCCTCTATGAGAGAATCGTCATGGAAGAGATCGGCGGCGGCTGTTTCACGCCGCAGGGCATATTCTGCGAGAACGGGTTCATGATCGCCGAAGTTCTCTCTCTGGACGGCAAGGTTCAGCAGAGAATCGAGGATAACGTAAGCTCGGTTGAGGATGCGCACGCCATCGGTCGGAAACTGAAGGTAATCGCGGCCGACCTCATCGAAGATGCACGCCGGAAACTCGGAATCAGGACATTCTGAAATATTTTAAAGAGGATTCAATAAGGATTCAATAAAAAAGCGGAGAGGCAAAATGACAGGAAAAGTATATTTGGTAGGTTCGGGTCCCGGGGGACTGGGGCTCATGACGTTTCGCGCCAGAGAAGTTATCGACAAAGCCGATGTGATCCTTTACGATCAGCTTCCGGGCGATGAAATTCTGGCATCCCTTCCCGATGTCGAGAAGGTCGATGTCGGCAAATACGGATCAATGCACACGAAGGAGCAGGACGAGATAGAGCGCCTTATGGTAAAATACGCACAGGAGGAGAAGACGGTCGTGAGGCTCAAGGGCGGCGACCCCTTCCTCTTCGGTCGCGGCGGCGAAGAGATGGAGACTCTGCGTAAATTCGGAATTCAATGCGAGATGGTGCCGGGTGTCACAAGCGGCATCGCCGTTCCCGAATGCGTTGGAATCCCCGTCACACACCGCAGTTTCGCCTCGCAGGTCACCTTCCTCACGGGGCACGAAGACCCCTCAAAGCCCGAATCCGCCATCAACTGGAAGTGGCTTGCTGAGAGCCCCGGCACCATAGTCGTCTATATGGGCGTAAAGAACCTCGCAAAGATTGCCGATGCGCTCATCGCAAACGGCATGAAACCCGAAAAACCCGTCGCCATAATCGAGAACGGTCTGCGCCCGAATCAGCGGGTGACGGTCGGCACTCTAAAGACCATAGCCGCGATTGCCGCCGAAAGAAAGGTAAAACCCCCCTCCATCATAGTCATCGGCGAGGTCGTAAGCCTCTATCGCGAATAATCCGTAAAAATGGGCTTTTCAAAAAAAATCAAAAAATCAAAAGTAATTAAAAATAATCAAAAATCAAAAGTAATTCAAAATAATCAAAAATAATTAAAAAATATTTTTTGGAATTTCGATAATTTACTGCTGTTTCTTGCGGTAAATCTTCTGGAGTGCGTTGTAAGGAGTGTAAAGATCTTCAACCTCGCGTCCCATGAACTCGGTCTTTCCCATGATATAATAACCGTCGGGAACCAGTGCCGGGTGGAACATCCTTGCCAGATCGTCTTTCTGCTTCTCGGTAAAGTAAATCGTTACGTTTCTGCACAGAACCATATCCAGGAAGTTTGTAACCGCACGTCCGCCGAGAAGATCGTGCTGCGAGAATCTTATCATCGACTTAAGGTGATCCTTGACCTGATACTTGCCGTTCTCAAGGTGATTGAAATGGCGGCTGATCTGGGTCTCGGTGAGGTTCTCAAGGGAACGCTTATCGTAGATACCCTCTCTTGCCTTCTTAAGGACTTCCCTGTCGATATCGGATGCGAAGATTGTGACCGGAACATCGGTCCTGAGCCTTAACGCATCGCTGATAATCAGAGCGAGAGTGTACGGCTCCTCACCCGTCGAACAGCCTGCGCTCCAGATACGCATACGGCCTTTCTCCGCGATAATCGAGGGTATAATCTCGTTCTTGACGACATCGAATACCTCCTTGTCGCGATAGAACTTCGTGACGTTTACGGTAAGAGCATTGCGCAGAGACTCCTGCTCATCGGCATTCGCGAGGACATACGCATTATACTCCTTAAAATCGGATTTACCGGTAATCCTCATTCTTGACAGAACACGGCGCTTGATATAATCTTCTTTGTAGGATCCGCACTGAAAACCCAGAATCTTCTGGATGGTTCGTGTCAATGCCTGAAAGTCTGCATCTGATTCAACCATTTTAAAACCTATGTATTGTCAATTTATTTTCTGAGTATTTATGTCTAAGTATGTGGATAATCAAAAAAACGGATTTCGGGTAAAAAATTAATGATGTTTAATTATTCGACTTAAACCGACCCATGGCCGTGCTCAGCTCGACCGACATATCGTGCATGGTATGCGAGATATCGCCGAGTTCATGGGTTGTAGCCGAAATCTCCTCGGAAAGACCTGCGATACTGTCAATCTTGGAGATGTTGTCATGCGTCATCTCGCGTGCCTTATCGATAAACTGCATGAAATCGTTGGTATTCGTCGCCTGCGTCTCGGTAGCCCTCGATATCTCTATCATGCTGTCGAACGCAATCTCGATATCCTCGACAATCCTGTTGAGTGCGTTTATCGCCGCATTCGTGCTCGTGATACCCTGCTGAATCTCGTCATCCAGATGCCGCATCGAATCCGTCGTCTTCTCGCTGTTCTTCGTGATACTGCTGATTAAATCCTGAATATCGATTGTCGCCTTCTTGGATTCGCCGGCAAGGTTCTTGACCTCGCCCGCGACAACCGAGAATCCTCTGCCGTGCTCTCCCGCACGTGCCGCCTCAATCGCCGCATTGAGCGCAAGAAGGTTCGTCTGCTCGGCAATGCCGCTGATTAACTTCACGATATCGTTGATCTTGAGCATCTCGGCATTGAGCGAGTTAATCTCGTCGACGCTCTTCTTGGATATCTCGCCTGCCGCCTGAAGCTTCTCGTAAGCCTCCTTGCCGATGACAGCCGCCTGCTTGCCTTCCTCGGTCGCAAACTGCGTCTTCTTCATGACCTCCTGCGCCGTGCTGGATATCTCCTCGATGGATGCCGAGAGGTCGGATACGCCCATGCTGATGTCTTTGAACTGGATATCGAGGTTATGCATGTTGTCCGAGGACTCGCAGGCATTTGTGGCAAGCTTCTCGGTCGCCGCTATGATGTCGTCGTTGTTCCTGCGCAGACTCTCGGCGGTCTCCTCGATACGCGTGGTCTTGTTGCCGATATCGCTGAGAACCCCTCTGAACGAATCGACCGACTCATTGAACTTCTCCTTGAGCGTCGCCAGCGGATCGTCCCTGTGAATCTCGGCATGGGTGATTAAGTCGCCGTTGGAAAGCCCGACCATGTTTGCGGTTATGAGCTTGGCACTCTCCTCGAGATATGCGGACTCCTGCTTTGCCGAGGCAATCAGGTCGCGGACATCGTTCTCGTTCTTGCGCAGCATCGTAATATCGTTGTAGACCACGAGAATGTTGGAAACCTCGTGGTTTGCGCCGAGAATGGGGATGGCGTATTCCTGAAGGATATGATCGGTTCCCGAGAACCTGACCTTAACCTCCGAATAGGTGCGGTGTCTCGATTTGAGAACTTCCGTTATGTCGTCGCCTTTCCTCTCTATGACATTGAATTTGTCGATTCTGGTACCCAGAATATGATCCTCGGATATGCCCGACATCGTGCAGAACGCCTTGTTTGTCACAAGTATGCGCATACCGGTGTCGAGGAGCAGAATAGGCATCGGGTTTTCCTGGACGATTGTCTCGGAACGCTTCTTGAGAGCGTCTATCTGCTTAATCTTCTTCTGGATATCGGCAGACTCTTCGGTCTCCTTCGTGATATCGTTGTAGACTATGAGAATGCTCCTTACGGTGCCGTAAGTGTCGGCAATCGGGATGGCATACTCACGCAGATAACGTTCTCCCGACGGGAAGGCGACTCTGACAAGTGCCGTGCCCCTTGCCCTTGTCTCGAATGCGGCGGTTATTTTGTCGCCTTTCCTCTCGATTACCTTGAAATCGTTGATATTCATCTTGACGATATCGGCGAAGCTCATGCCGCTCAGCTTCTCGAACGCCTTGTTGGTAACCGTTATCATCAGCCCCGAATTGAGCAGAAGCATCGGCATCGGGTTTTCCTGAACTATGGTCTCGGAACGCTTCTTTAAGTTCTCGACCTGCTCTATCTTTGCGTTGAGCTTCTTTAAGTCCTCGGAAGGCTCGGAGAGGCGTGTTTTAAGCGCGGCATTCTCGTCCCTGAGCTGTTTTGCGAGGTTGCCGGCATCGGAGAGCTTCCTGCCGAACTCGGCGTTTTCCTTCTCTCTGGACTTAAGCTCGGCGGTAAGCTTTGTATTGCACTCAGTAAGCTCGATAATGCGTTTGTCGGCATCGGAGTGTCTTGCCGCCATCCTGGATTTCTCGTCCTGTAACTTTGCCTGCTCGGCATTGAGGCGCGATATCTCGGATCTGAGTTCATCTTCGCCGCTCCTGTATTCCGTGTTCTCGGCTTTGAGTGCGTTTATCTCGTTGAGCAGAGCCTCTTTTTCGGCCGCGACACTCTCCATGGATGCCCTTATGGACTCACGCGATTTCTCCTCGGCATCGCGAAGTGCGGTCTTAAGGTCTTCAATCTCGGAGACGCTCTCATCGTATCTGTCCGCGGTCTCCTCGCATCTGCGCTTAAGTTCCTCAACGACGGCATTCTTATTCGAGATCTCGGTCTCGAGTGACGAGAGCTTTGAGTTCCTCGACTCAAGCTCGGATTCGAGATTCGAGATTTCCGTATTGAGAGATTCAATCTCGGACTCGTGATGGGATTTCATCGAGTTGTTGCTGTCAATCGCGGATTCCAGACGCGATATCTCGGATTTGTGAGAACCCACCTCGGATTCGAGGCGTGAGATCTCGGACTTCTGCGAACCGACCTCGGATTCGAGGCGCGATATCTCGGATCTGCGGGACTCAAGCTCGGAGTCGCGATCCGATATTGCCGATTTAAGCGACGCTATCTCGGATTCGAGCGATTCCGCTTTGGACTTCTCCGAATCGGCCGCGGCTTTGAGGGACTCAAGCTCGGATTCGAGCGACTCGGCTTTGGCTTTCTCGGCAGCCGCCTCCGTTTTAAGGGATTCGCCTTCGGAGGAAAGCGAGTCTATCTTTGCCTTATACTCGGCCTCAATCTCGTCGATGCGGCGCCTGAACTCTTCCTCGCCGCTCCTGTTTCCGGCCACCGCCGCGGCATTGGCGGCACTCGCGGCTTTCTCGGCTTCTTCGGCTTTTGCGGCATTTTCCGCACTTGCGGCCTCCGCCGCTTCCTTGGCTGCCTTCAGTTCGCGGATATCGTCGAGAAGTTTCTCTTTTTCGCGGGTAATCTCCTCTACAAGCGACTCTTTCTCGGAGACGGCGGCGCCGGCGGCACTGAGCTCGGATTTGAGGCTCTCAATGCTCTCGTTGAGCCTGCTTACCTCGCTCTCGTAGTTTCTGAGATCCTCTACGCTCTCGGCACTCTCGTCGTCCGTGCCCGCTCTGCCGTCGGCTCCCGTCTCATTCTGCGATTCCAGCGACGATAAAAGCTGATTCAGACGGACGGCACAGGCTTTCGACTTCTCGTCGCTCTGATCTTCGTTGACTCTGACCGACCTGTTGCCGGATATGAACTCCTCGACAACACCCGTGCAGTGCAGGACGAAAGCAAAGGATGAGTCCTGTACGACGGTAGTACTCGGTTGTTTTGTCTGTGCACCTGTAAACAGGGCTTTTCGCCCGGGTCTCTGCGGACGCATCTCTTCGGCCATTTACTTCCACCTCGCAATTATCTCGGATATTTCATTGTATTTTACCGCCGCCGGACTCTCCGGAGAGATATATGCAAGCGGCATTCCTTCTGTCTGCGCACGATAAACCTCGGAATCGTAGGGAACGGTGTGGACCTCCTTTATCGTGGCTTTTATCTCCTCTTCGATACTGTTCTGCCGCGCTTTCTCGTCGTCGTCCGTGCCCTTTCCCGTGATCATGTGCCAGAATGCGAGTCTCATCTCCTCAAAGGGAGCCTTTCTCTCGCAGAGTGCACCTGCGCGGGTCAGAATCGCCATGTCCGCGGACCTGCTGCGCCCCGTAATCTCCTTGATATCGGAAAAGATGCAGTTCAGGCTCTCAAGACCGTTCTTTGCGAAGATACTCGAGTCCAGTGTCAGAACGATTCTGTCCGCCGCGACGATGCCGTTTATGACAAACTGACCCATGCTGGGCGGCGTGTCGATGAGTATATACTTATACTCGGATAGAACAGGTTTGATGGCGTTTTTAAGCAGCGAAGCGCGTTCGTTTATGCTGTAAAGATACGGCTCGACTCCGACCAGATCGAGAGAGGATGGCGCCAAATCAATTCCGGACGGTGTTTCGGTTATTATATCTTTCAGAGAGACGTCGGGGAAGCCTTCGAAGACGTTCATGAAGACGTCGTAGATGTTCTTTTCCTGCGAATCGGGATTGATTCCGAGTCCCGATGTTGCGTTTGCCTGCGGATCGCAGTCGATAACGAGAACTTTATCGCCTTTCTTCTGAAGGCAGCCCGCAATACTCAGACAGGAAGTGGTCTTACCCGTACCTCCCTTGTGATGCGCAAATGTAATTACTGTAATAACAACACCATCCTTTTCCTTAATATATACTTTATCTCTATTTTAAAAAAGGTGTTGCATTCAAGCAAATGTTCTTTCAATTGTTTTTCACAAAAGATCAAAAAATTCTGAATAAGAATATTTGAATTGGGGTTATTGAAGAATTAAGTTCGGGTCTAACAGACCCTCGGGACGGGGTCGCCGACTGGGGCTTCTATAAATCTCTCGCCGCCGATGGCTGTCTCCATGATAACGGATTTGCCCTCGACGACTCTTCCGACGATTGCCGCGTCTTTGCCGTATTTTGTCGCCTTTATCGCCGCAAGAATCTTCTCGGCATCCCCGGCCTTTACGCCCATGATGACCTTTCCCTCGTTTGCGACATCGAGCGGGTTGATTCCGAGAAGTTCGGAGGCGCTCTTTACGCTCTTTCGTATGGGCAGTGCCTCTTCCGAGATTCTTACCTGAACGCCCGCCTTATCCGCCATCTCGTTGATGGCGTTGGAAAATCCGCCGCGGGTGGGGTCTTTCATGGCGTGGACCTCGCCGGCATCCATCGCCGCCTTTACAAGACTCCATGTCGGCGCCACATCGGAGAGAATCTGCTCGCCCAGATCAAAGCCTTCGCGGGTGGTGAGGATGCACAGACCGTGATCGCCTATCGTTCCGCTGACTATGATGACGTCGCCGACCTGAAGACCGCAGTCGCGGACGGGCTTATCGACGACGCCGATTCCCGCGGTATTGATGACAATGCCGTCAAGCTCCCCCTTGGCGACGACCTTGGTATCGCCGGTGACGACCGCCGCTCCGCACTCCCCGAGCGCCGCGTCCATCGATGCCACGATCTTCTCCAGAATCTCTATGTCAAAGCCTTCTTCGATGACCATCGCACATGTGAGGGCTATGGGTCTTGCGCCCATCATGGCAAGGTCGTTTGCCGTTCCGCATACGCTGACGCGACCTATGTCGCCGCCGGGGAAGAACATGGGGCGGACGATGTGCGAGTCCGTGGTAAGAACGATGTTCTGTCCGTTAATCGGGATTACGGCGCCGTCGTCGAGGGATTCAAGCCCGATTCCGCCGGCGTTGTTGTGCGTGTATTTCGTAAGCGTCTTTCCGAGAAGTTCCGCAAAAACAGCCCCTCCCGCTCCGTGCATCATATTTACCTGAGTATCTTTCATAAAATCATCCGCGTTTATTCATCGGAAATTTTCACAGTATTATTATCAAAAATTCATTCTTTATTGTCATCGGAGAATGCCGATGCCGTTATTCGTCGACTTCAATCTCGATATTCGTGACCGTGACCTCGCGACCTTCGACAATCTCCGGCATTGCTCCGCATTTGGGGCATACAAACCGTTCGGTTCCTTCATAGCCGCATTTGCAGGTCGCTTTTACGGGAACGGTCGAGGATTCGAGTTTGCATCCTTTAAAAATCGGGTCGTCCTCGCACATGGTCTCGAATAAAAAGACGACCTGTTCGGGATTTATCATGGTCATCTCGCCGAATCCCACACAGACCTTCTTTACCTGAGTGGCAAGGTTGTCTTCCGCCGCTTTCTTCGCGGTCATAAAAATATCGTATGCGATTGAATACTCGTGCATCACTCCTCCATAGCCGCGTAAACGTCCTTGAATACCTGACGCGTCTGGAGTCCTTCCTCACGTGATAATTTCTGTATCGCAAACCCGACGTGGACGAGGACATATTCGCCGACTTTCACATCCACGAGGTCGATTCTTACTTCCTGCTGCAAATCGCCGTAATCGACGAGTGCAATATTGTCATCCTTTATCTCCAGCACTTCCGCCGGAATTGCTATACACATCTTCTTACCTCTCCCTTTTCTGATATATTGTACCTTATAGTGAAAATATCTACTGTTAAGTATTTTAAAAGTTTGAAAAGTGTAGTCTGTTTGACATCAGCCTGTGATATGCGTCGTCGGTGATCTCAATGGTTTTCATATTTACCTGTTAATGCTGAAGATATAAAATGCAGTTCATTCACTTCCTGCGCAACCCGCAGGCTGTCAAATCATTATAGAGAATATCAAAAGAAGGTGGATGATCTTTATTCGAGACGCATTTTGAAAACCAAACAAGAAATAGAGAGATATGCTCTTTTCATGACCGCCCATGAAACTATGCTCAAACTTACAAAAAGATTTTCTTCATTAAGTTACAAAAGAACCACTTGGAAAAATGAGATAAGGAGACCGCGTAAATGACAGAAGTAATTGTTCCTTGTATTACACCTGAAATTATGGAGGAATGGAAAAAGGAAAGAGCCGCATATGAGGCTGAAAAAGCAAAAAAGAGTAAGACCGCGAAGGCTGAAAAGAATTAATACGCCTTTTCATACTTTTTTTTTGCGTTTAAGAAATTCTGATATTCCCTGTAAAATTCTCTGAAATCAGGGATCTGATTGATGTAATTGATAGCGTCATCGATTATGGAGTTAATCTCCTGTTCTGCGTCCTCGGTGAGCGGCGCTCCGCAGTTCCGCAGTTGGCACAACATTTCGATTGCAATTAATCCGCGTATTTTGTCGGATTTCATGAAAGCGGAATGATATTTCGCAGGTTTACATTTTTTCATTGAGCTTAGCAAACGGGCGAGCTATGAAGATATGAAAAGGGCACGTATACGCGAATGTCAACTGACTTAACACCCCCTGATTGACAAGTTGTCAACTGATATGTTAAATTTTGTCAGAATTTGAAAAGGGCTTTAAAACGGAATTATTTTAGTTGACATCTTTTGAAGGTCATATATATTGGTTTTCGTGACCGTGAGATATAGCTGTTAATTTTGCTCGGATTGGTTTTCAGGCATGTAAGCCGTGACAAAGTGAGTGCTAAGAAGAGTATGGGATATTGAAAAGTTGTGGTAAAAAGAAGAGAGTTATTTTTTGCGGTTATCGGCTCTTACAAAACCTGTATTTTTCATGAATTGACGTTCCATTCTGGCAACTGCTTCTAAGTCCTCTTTTGTAATCTTATGGGTGCCAATTATTTCCCCAACGTATTCAGAACTGTTTCTTAAACTGGCTGACATAATAATCATTATATCAGTCTGAGATAATAAACAATTGCTTTACCCCATATTTTTGATTGATATAGCTGTTAATTTTGCTCGGATTGGTTTTCAGGCATGTAAGCCGTCAGCTGTTGAGCGTAAGAGGTGTGTGTGATGATGGAGAAATATGTGTAAAAAAGAAGTTAATTTTTGTTGCTTTTGGCTTTGGTCTGTGTCTTGGGTTTGGTCTGAGTTTTGGCTTTGGTTTGGGTCTTGGGTTTGCTTTTTGTTTTAAAGCTTTCAGCCCCGTATTTTTTCCTTAAGGCGTCAATATCCAGCACGTCTCCTTTATGGTATTTCTTGTCGAATACTGCTCCTTCTTTGAGTAGTTGACGGCGGAACTCAATTACAGATTGTAAGTCTTCTTCAGTTAGTGGATGCCTTTTTGAAGACACGAGCCTGAATCCGTATTTTGCACCGTCTTGCATTATTACAGATACCATGATACTTATTATTGGAGTTCGATATAATAAAGAATTGCCTGTCCCTAGGAATTTAGACAATTGCCGCGTATATGTCAATTTAATTCCCCGAATGAAACCCGGTTAAGATTAACACAAAAGTATTCAACTTTGAAATACAACTGAATTTTACGCAATCCTCTTACAGGGAGGGTTGATCAGGGAGAAGACAAAATGACCGAATGCGATTTTTATGCAGAAGGCTTGAAACTTGATGCGGAAGAAAGAGCAAGAAAGGCAAAAGCAAAAAAGAGTAAGTCCGCAACGGTAAGAAAAGCAATTCAGAGAGCCATGAAGACAAAGGCTGA
>JAFPWZ010000034.1 GCA_017412625.1 Methanomicrobium sp. | reverse complement strand
GACATTTATTACGACATTTATTACGACATTTATTACGACATTTATTACGACATTTATTACGACATTTATTACGACATTTATTACGACATCAGGTCAATACCTAATCCTTACGAAATAAGCATCAAAAAACAATAACGCCAATACGTCTGTTATCATTTTTATTTTACTACTTCCCAGTAACCGTTTTTATTTGCCCCGTGTCGTAATATTCTGCCTTCTTCCTTTAATCTGGAAAGTATTCTCTGTACCTGGCGCTGCGTAATTCCTAAAGAATTGGCAAGTCTATTGGCAGAAAGCGTATTATCCTGCTTTAAGAGAGACAATATTCTATCTTCGTATACTGCGGCATTTTTCGCTACACTTACTGCGACATCATGTTTATTCCGTACCTTGCTGACCTCTACAAGGGCGTCTCTAATCATACCGAGCATAAATTCCACAAACTCTGTAGATTCGTCCTTATCATCTGCTTTTTGAAGCACATCATAGTAGGCTTTCTGATTCTCATATACAAGTGTCTCAACCGGAAGCCATGCAAATATCTCATTCCATTTCCGCAATATAAGAGACTGCCACAATCTGCCGGTTCTGCCGTTACCGTCCCGAAACGGATGGATATATTCAAATTCATAATGAAAAATACAGGATTTCACCAACGGATGAAGTTTTGATTTCTTTAGCCATGCAAAAAGCTGCTGAACCAAATCCGGAACGGATTTAGCCGGAGCTCCTGCGTGAATCAGCTCGGTGCCGGCATAAACCCCCACATCAACGCTACGAAATAAACCGGCTTCCTTTACAAGTCCGTCCATCATCATCTTATGCGCCAATAAAAGACTCTTCACGTCATAGGGATCTAAAGCCGATATTTTTTCATATGCCTCATATGCATTCTTTACTTCATGAATATCCTGTGGCGGTCCGAGAATCCTCTTGCCGTTAATGACATCCGTCACCTGTTCCAGTGTCAATGTATTCTGCTCTATAGCAAGAGATGAATGAATGGTGCGAATCCGATTCTCACGCCTTAGAATCGGGTTCGGATTCATTGCTTCATATGTCGATACGGAACCGACGAGTTCACCAATCTCCACGATTAAGTTTGTAATTTCCTCCGTCATCGTAAACGGGGGGTCATAGCGTTTGCCCATGCGGATCCTCCATCATTTTGTCTCCGAATACGTTTCCTCCGAATCAATTCCAAAACGGCGATAATCTGACTGATATAATATCTGTTATCATCATTATTGAATAATCTATCTAAAAAAGGCGCCTGTCTTTTGTTTGTGAGATTAACAGTTTATCTTCATGCATATTGCATAACATATACTATGCCTCTATCGTTTTTATAATCCGAATGACGTTAGCGGTGGATAATCCGAGGATTAGGATTAAACAACAATCCCAAAAATAATCCCAAAAAAATAATCCCAAAGACATCCAAATAATCCATAATAATAAGGAACAGACATGCAGCATAACGCCGAAAGCCTCAGAAAGATTGCCGAAGAATTCCTCTTTGAGGGAGATCGCAACGCGGTCGGCGCCGCCGATGCACTCTCGGAGGAATACGCCGGAATGCCGATATTCAGAACGCCGGTGCTCGTCGGCATCTCTTCGGCATCCGACCCGCTCTATCGGAGACTCGGGGATGAGAGCGTCATCGGGGGATTATACCGACATCCTTCCGTCTGGGTCAGCGATGCGAAGAGTGTTATCAGCGTGTTTCTACCGTTTTCGGACGCCGTCTGCAAAGATAACTCAAAGGATATCAATACCTTCTCATACGGCTGGATGCATGCCCGCAATGAGGGACAGAATCTCCTTAACGCCGTCGGAATCCGCGTAAAAGAAGAGATTGAGTCATGCGGCGGCGTCGCGGTCATACCCTCACTTGACGGAAGTTTCCGATACGTTCTGCCAAAGACGACAGGCAAACCCCATGCCGACTCGGTCTGGTCGGATCGGCATGCCGCATACATAAGCGGACTGGGAACATTCGGGCTGTCAACCTGTCTCATTACGAAGGAGGGGACCGCGGGTCGGTTCATCAGCATAGTCACGGATCTTAAGATTGAGCCGACCCCGCGGGATTATGTCGGCATCTATGAATACTGCATAAAATGCGGCAGGTGCATCAAAAACTGTCCCGTGAATGCGATTTATAAAACGGCAATCTCAAAAGACAGGGACATTGCCGATGACGACCTGAAAAATATCAGCCTGAAAGACATTCAGAAGTGCTCGGATTACGTGGATCTCTCCGAAGAGATGTATTACCCGCGATACGGGTGCGGAAAATGCCAGGTCAATGTCCCCTGCATGAATAAGCGACCCAAACGCCGTTCGTAAAACCCTCACGCGTTAATCCGCATCGGCGGACCGGTCAGTTCTTGTTCCCGAAGAAAGGGCAACGGCGTCCTATGCACTGATTGTTCATCGCCGAATATGTGCAGACCGGCATTTTCGTCTCCATAGAAATGCCCAAATGCTCCCTTACGAGATCGATTGCCGCCAAAATCGAGATATAAGAATCCCTTTTGCAGCATCTCGGACCGCCGATATTTCCGATATCGCCGAGTGCCTTTGCGGTCATAAGATTGGACAGCCCCCACGACTCTTCGGTAAGCGGGCTTGCCTTCAGGATTATTGAGACGAACATCCCGGCACTTATCGCGGCTCCGCAGGCACCCCAGAATCCGCAGACGCCGCCCGGGACACCTCTGCCGCGGTTCTGCATCTCAGTCAGCGCCTCTTTCAGGTCGATATCGCCGCCGGCGTTCTTATATGCGGTCAGAAGTGCGGATCCTACCATTATATGATGCTCGGGTCCGTGCATGTGACAGAACGGCTGTGCCATCAGAATGCGGATTATCTCTATCGGATCCGCGGAATCCGTGCTCATGCATATGCCGATTATCCGGTCAATCCCCTTTGTATGACAGTCATTGCAGACATAGTGACCGTTTATGCACCGCGTTTTGCCTAATTCCTTCTTATGGCAGAGTGCACACTCCATCTCTTCGTCTTTCTCGAGATATTCCAGAGGTGCTTTGCAGATGAGACACTCGCCGTTTGTGCATTCTTTATTCATGGATTCTTCACGGATATTTCAAGGATTGTTCACGGATTTTTCACGGATTATTCAAGGACTATTCAAGGATTATTATAGGATTATTCAAACGTAATTTATTCGGATTCATTTACCGGATAATACTCCCATACATTGCCGTTTTTGACCGCATTTACGACACCCGCTTTGGCAAGCTTATCGAGAACGCCTTTTATCGCCGACCGCGACGGATTGAGCCTGTGTTTATTGAGTTCCACAAGCGAACTCGTTACCGTAACCGGCGCTCCGAATGTCCTTATGTGACGAAGGAGGACATCCTGCACCTCGGGAGGAAACTCAGGTTGCCGATCTGCCGGGATCTCGGAGGCTTTCTTGAAGGGGTTCATTGTACTTAGTTTAAGGTTTCGGGATGATATTGGTTTTTGTCAATCATTTTTTAGGTAACATCAAGGATATTAATTGAGTATCTAAAATTGGCAATAAATATATACATATATCGCGTATCT
Source organism: Methanomicrobium sp. (assembly GCA_017412625.1). Lineage (GTDB taxonomy): Archaea > Halobacteriota > Methanomicrobia > Methanomicrobiales > Methanomicrobiaceae > Methanomicrobium. The sequence continues at coordinate 13,154 of JAFPWZ010000034.1, read as the reverse complement.
CGATTGTTACCTTATCATGCAACTTTTCGGATGAAAGAACGGGATTGAAAATATGGAAGATCATACTGAAAATAACAATGGCAGCGATATTACCGTAAACGATCCCGCAAAAGGCGGTTCCGAATCGGGCGGCATTGATACGGATTCAGGACAAAGTGAAGTCGGAAACTCGGGACACGGCGGGATTACGGATTTAGGACACAGCGGAGGCAGAAACGCAGGACACCGTGGAAATACAGGGTCCGGACACCGTGCAGGTAACGGATCCGGCAGAGGTAAGGGATCGCACGGTCTTTTGAAGAAAGTTGTCGTAATTGCAGGCATTATCCTCTTAATATTCCTGGCATTGTCCGTATTAATGAATCTGAATGCATACATGAATCCGACTTCGGATCCCAATGCAACTGATTCAAATGCTGCGGTTACAGGTGCATTTACGGTAACCGACCGTCAAAATCCCTCAAAGAGTAATACTTTCGCCGACAATCAGACAGGTGTAATCTACAGCAATACGCTCTCATTACCTTACGGTTCACGGCATTATATCCTGAGTCTGACCAATCTTATTCCGCCGGTAACGATTAGCGCATCAAATATGGTGCCGAAAAACTCTCAGGCATTATTGGAGTTTCTGCTGAGGGATTCAAAAGGAAATACGATTGAAAATATCCAGCATGACAGCAGTGATATCACGGTTTCGGAAAAAATAACGATTCGCAAATCCGGAGATTACACCCTGGTAATAGACGGTAAATTCATCGAAAGTGTTGATATCTCCATAGAAAAGAACGGATTTTTGATAATTCCGACAGATGCGAAAAGCGGTGAGTTGAATATATCAGAACCCGCATCTGAATCGCAGACACGGCAGGAATAATTCGCAGGATGATATCACGTTTAGGGGGATTCTTTCCTCTTCACAGACGTGATATCCGTTATTGAATCTCTTTAAACTTCATTGAGTAACTTTTGCGGCACAGTGGATGTGTTGTCTGCCCGTAATTGCCGTAACCTCAATTTGCCAAGCACGCATATCTGCCTTAAATCAGCTAACTAATGGCGTAAGATTTTTATTTTAGTCTTTGAATACGCGCATTCGGTTTGGTGCGATCTGAGGCATTCCGCAGATATCCGGCAGGTTTTCGAGAGGTATTAGGAAGATTTCCGGAAGATTTTCGGTAACAGAATCATGTTTTGTTGACTCATCGGGTAAAAATTGAAAAGATTTTGCTGACAAACGCAACTGTTAAACTGAGAACCTTCGTACAAATTATTGCGGTTATGACTTTTTTACCGATAAACGGCTACCTGTTCGGGTTATTTTTCCGTTATGTACCCGTATCCCGTCAGGGTGATTGTTAATTATAAATATACGTATACCAGATTATCGATCAGAATTCAAGTCTGTCTGATAACGGATTTATATCAAGGGGGAAAAATGATCGGATTTTACAATCAAACGATTCCGGGAAGATCGCATATTGAAGATGGTGCACCATGCCAGGATGCAAACGGCGTCACCCGTCTCGAAAACGGATGGATTATTGCGGCTGTAGCCAAAGGCATCTCCGGCACAATGAATTCGGCTGCCGCGGCATCGGTTGCCGTAGTAACTTCAATAAGATTACTGAAAGAACATTCCGAATTGATTAACTTCTCGGATGCCGAAGCCCTTAAAGCACTCATTTATCTCTCATTCTTTGCGGCACAGCAGAAAATTGATTATTATGCCGAAATTAACGGCTTTTCTCCGCAGGACTGTGACACTACCCTTACGATTGCCGTTTATGACGGCAAAAGGGTTGCATACGGGCATTCGGGATACGGCGGCGGAATCCTAACTTTGGATGAAAACGGAACATACAGGCGGTTAACGCCGGTTCAAATCGCCGATACCCACGATGAAAAGTATTCACTGCGTACGGGAAGAGATAAGTGGTCATTCGGATTTTCCGATGAAGAAAGGGTATGTTCGGTTCTGATGGCGACCGACGGTCTGTTTGATGTATTTTGTCCGCAAATCCTTGCAATGATGTCCAATCCGGTCGATATCCATGAAGTACGCGGGTATATGGATACGGGACTGTGGAAATTCAATACCGTTGACGAGCTTAAGAGCCAGAAAAAACTGTTTGACGAGATGTTGCGGGAAAAGTTTCCGACGGTTACCGACGATAAGACCGCGGTTCTGATTGTCAACACCGAAGTCCTTCCCAAAGTGAAAGCTGACAAATACTATGACAAAACGGACTTTGAAGCGATGAGTCAATGCGAGTCCGATGTTTTATATTACGGTTCCGACGGTAAGGAGTATCTGCTTGAGGACAAAATTCTGGATATTGACGCTGACAATTCCTCGATTTATTCCGTGTATAACAATGCGGAGATTTTTGCCGTTATTTATGATGATATATTGGGTAAGGTTGTCAGTCGGCTGTCAAAGATAGCTTCTGTGATTGATGCTGCCGAAAGCCGTTCCGCGGTAAAACTTCTGGATGTGCCTGCCGTTCTGTATGACCGCAATGAAATGCCGAAAGGATACATTAAACTGATAGGTCGCGGGGAAACGGATTATGAAAAATTCTGCAGGAATCCGACAATCGACCTGAAACAGCGCCTTAAGGTTGCAATCAATCTGACAGTCGCACTTGACAGGCTGCATAATGCGGGGCTGATTGCGGGCGATCTGGCACCTGCAAAGATCGGTATTGACGGCAACGGAACGGTTCATCTGTCCAATTGCGAGTCATATATCGTCAGAAACGCAAAGAAGAGCGACGGATTTAAATTTGATCCGTCAAGGGTCGATATCGTGCATATGGCGCCGGAGATCAGATCCCGTATTGGCAGTAAGTTCCTGTATTACAGGTTCAGCGTCGAGACCGATCTGTATTCTCTCGCATTTTTGATCTACAGGCTTTTAGCCTTCGGCAATTATCCGTCCGATTCCGGCGACGAAGACAATACCGATGGAGAATATAAGTCCGTTCAGGATGTCAGGGGATATCTTCCGGCAAAGATTGTTTCTCTCTTTGAAAGGGCATTAATTGCCGGAAAGACGAATCCGAAGGCACGTCCGTCGATTTCGGACTGGTATTTCACGATGCTGAATGAATACGACTCAATTATTCAGTGCGAAGCCGATAAAAAGCATTATTATTGGGAGGAATTTGAGGAATGCCCGTGGTGCCGTATGGATGGAAGAACATCGAAGTCCGCATCTGCATCCCGTTCACCCGAAGTTGATGAGAGGGCTGAGGGTATAAAAGGACGGAATGTCGGGGGTAAAGCTAAAGGCAGGTCTAACAAATCGGAGACGAAAGGTAAGACAGGTATTGCAGGTAAGACGGTTAAGTCTGCTAAAGCAAATGAGTCGGTTAAATCTTCCAAGGCAAAGGAATCGGGAAAATCAGGTAAGGCAAAGGATACTGATGTGCCCGATGTATCCGAAAAGTCTGCCGGGTCGGTAAAATCCGATAAAGCAGGTAAGTCAGCTAAAGCGGGCAAATCGGATAAAGCAGATAAGACAGACAAATCTGATAAGTCCGATAAGTCGAAGAAGTCGGATAAAGCAGATAAGTCTGACAAATCAGACAGCACAAAGAAATCCAAAAAGAAGTAAGTTAGGGGGAAGAAAATGACTGAATTAATTATAAAAAATCCGTTAAGGTATCATGTGCCGTGCGTAATACTTCTGGACAAGTCCGGTTCAATGGACGATCACGGTCTCTCGATTGAAAATGAAGTCCGACCTATTGACGCATTGAATGCCGCTCTTGCCGATTTCAGAGAGATGTTCGATGACAGGGAAAATGCGGATTATTCCGTGATAGATATCTGCATCATCGCGTTCGGCGGCAGAGGTCAAAGCGGATTGGCACCGGATATTGAAGTGTTGCAGAATTTTACACCGGCAAACGAGATGTTTTACACCGAGCCGCTGATTGCCTACGGCGGAACTCCGCTGGCATTGGCGGTGGATACCGGCTTAAAGGAGATCGACCGCATCAAAGAGAGATATACGAAAGAGGAAGTTAATTACTACAGACCCTGGCTTGTCTGCATTACCGACGGAGAATCCACGGAAGAAGAAACGTATTACAATTCCGTCAAAGAAGCCCTTCATAAGGCGGTTAAGGAAAGGCACGTGATTCCCTACAGCATCGGCGTCGGCGAAGGTATCGGTGCCGGCGGAGCGTGTAATTATAAGAGGCTCAAAGAATTTTTCGGTGAAAGAAATACCTACAGGCTGGAGGATATCGACAACGTCGGCAAATTCAGGGAGTTAATGCGTTTTCTCGGAAACAGTCTGATAGCGAGAAGCAGATCAAACGGAGAAAAAACGGAGATGACTGCGGCGGTTGATGACACGGGAGAGCCTTTGTTGAGATCCGTGACATTTTCTGCGGATTGAGAAATTCAAGGAAAGCGGTCTCTGCCAATACAGGCTACAGCTTATGCAGGCAGACACCTATTTTGTCTGCGCAGGTAAAACTGCCAGTTCTTTTAAAAGAAACGGCGGATCTGAAAAACAGATATTCATTCATCCATTATTTTGTATATTCTGAGCATAAGCCTCATTCAATTGCTTTATCTCGTCTCTTATCTCCGAAAGATGCCTTTCAATTTTCAGGAAGCGGTTGGTTAATGTGAGATCTACCATGCCGATTGCATTTTCATAATTGTAATTATCCGAGATGCTGTCCTCAGACTTACCCGCATCCTCACCCAGATCAATAGTTAGCCTTGTCTCCGCCTTCAGATATTCCTCACGCAACTGCTTCTGCGTAAGTCTGCGGTATGACTCATCAAGATATCCTTTGTGTCCGGCAAGTTCTTCCGCTGCTTCTGCGGATGCGACCAGCTTGAATTCCGTCAGGAAAAACTTTCTGAAGAGATGAAAATGTATTGTCGATCTTCCGGTTCTGGGATCTTTATCGTACAGGTCGCACTTCTTAAGCAATTTCTTGAGGCGGTTTATCTCGGTTGACGTCGAGTAAGGAAAGCAGATTCTGTCACTGCTTAATGCATCACTCTCCGCAAGCCATTTTTTGAGGTAAACTGCCGCCTGTGAACTTATAAAGACTCTTCGCGGCTGCTTTGTCTTTGTGATTTCGCCGGAGAGAAAGATCTCAACCGGCGTTGTTTCAAAGTTGATGTCCGGGATTTTGAATTTGAGAATTTCTCCGATTCTCATGCCGGATGAGAGAGCTATTGTGAGAATTGCTTTCATTCTGAGGTCGGAGTGTTGAAGTAATATCCGTATCTTATTTGCGTCCAGCTCCGCTTCCCGTGATATCGGGTGATTTGAGGGCAGACTTCTTTTTATCCGGCGGAGGTCTCTGTCAGGAATCTCAATTTCACATTCGCGTAAGTACATAAGAACTGTCTGTCCGTAGAGACGCACGGTCTTTGGCATAAGTCCGTATTCGGTATTTGCCTTATTGGCGAAAGTCACAAAATCTGCCGTAATATTCGGATTTGACGAAAGATAGTCCATCCATTCAGAGTCTAAATACGCGCATTCAATCTGCTTTGATCTGATAATCTCCAAGTACTTTTTCAGAGCATACATGTAGATTTTTTGCGTAGATCCCGTATGCAAATTCTGAAACAACTCGGACGGCAGATACATATTGATCAATTTATCCTTTACAAATTTCACGTATATGAATTTATTTTCCCATTCGGGGTTCATTCTCATGACATCACCCCAACTTTTTTATACATGCCGCGATGCGCTAATTAATATTTATTAACCGGATCGGCATCAGACCTCAAGGGCGCATAAAATAAGGCTATAGCGACTGTAATTTGGGAATATGCCGCCGCAGGATGAATAAAAACATCAATGAAATACTTAGAACATCTTAAATACCTGAAAATATTACAGTTAACTGACCGTGAATGGCAATTAATAAATACTAATTTTGCCAAGTAAAAAATTGGTGATAACCCAGATATTGTGGGGATGTGTTTTGCACTATTTGATTACTCGACAAAAGGGCAAAAATGTGCAACCTTATTTTATGTGGGTATTGTGTCATGAAAGAAAGACTTAATGATCGATCTTGTGAGAGGTGTTATCTTTGAGCGACGATTCAGATGGCTCAGATATTTTCATCTATCTATTTCTCTTGATAGTTATTGTTTTAATAGTTATATTCATTTTAGTGTCGATTATCAGTATACTCTTCGCTATAGGAGTACTAATTGGTATTGGTACAGCACTTTGGGCATATAGCAAAAACTTCTACAATAACATTTACAAGAAAAATAAGCTTGTAGCCTGTATTACAATCATTGGCATAATAGCAATGGTTGCATGCGGTGGAGTTTTAGTTAAAGATGAATTAAAAACGCTACATGACAAAGCATATTCTTCAAACCCCAGCAATTCCAATAGAGTTTCGGCTTCGGCAACACCGACACCTATACCTGCGGACACTGTAGCCTATGTAAGCGACATGACTGATCCGTCAAAAACAATCAGTCCGATAGAGACCGATAAAGGATCATGCTTGTACAAAAATACACTGACATTTCCTGCAGGTTACGAAAAGCATTCATTGGAATTAAAGGGAGTGACTCCTGTGGCTTACATTGATCTTACATATGAGGCTAAAGATATCACTCGAATGAAGGGATATACTGACACCAATACCAACCGTTGGGTTGAAAAGGAAATATCATATCCTGATCCCGATGCCTGCTTTGAAATACTTGTCTATGACTCCAGCGGCAATATTGCATACTCTACAGGTTATGGTATGTGCGAGCATGATTCCTATGGTACGTCAAAGAAAGGTCAGATTAAGATTTATAATGCCGGAGATTACACTGTCGAGATGACTGGTAAATCAATGGAAGTTGGTATTGAAATCACGGAAACTGACTATAACCGCAATGCAGGTGAAAACTAGGGAGGGTTTTAAATGAGTCTCTTTGATAAATTGGATAAAAATCCACAACCTGCTAAGAGAAGTTATTACTTTGGTGAAGGCTTCAGCGATCTTAAAAATACAATTAAGGGCACCTGGCAGGATAACTATTTAAAAGCCACTGAATTTTTTGGAAAATGCTCAGAATCATTTGGAGGAGGTTTTTTTGGAAAATTGGGTGCATTCTTTTGGTTAGGTGCGGCAATATCAGTCTTTGTTGTCGGATCAATTACAATTGCAGTGATTTCGCTTGTTCACGCAATAGTGCTGACAATTATGATGTTCTGCGTTTACGTGGTATTTTCAATTGTTTGGCTGATTGATCTGATATATCTTAGACGCAAGTCGATCTTCTCAACATGCCCGGATTGTAAAGAAAAAATGCTTATTCCAACATATGTATGTCCCAAATGCGGCAGAGAGCATACTTTGTTAAGACCGGGTATGTACGGAATCTTTAAGAGAGAGTGCGAATGCGGCGAAAAACTGAAAACCACATTCTTAAACGGAAGGGGTGTCGGTCTAAATGCCATATGCCCCAAATGCGGATATGTGCTTTCGGGTCATCGTTCCAGACCGATTTGTATACCGGTCGTAGGAGGTCCGAGTTCAGGAAAAACTGCATTTATTACGGCATTTGCCTACGATTTCCGCGAAACTCTCTCAAACAGAAAGGGTTGGGACATTAAAGAGTACAATTCAGAGAAAGAAAGCAGTTATCAAGATCTCAAGCAGGCATATAATCGTGGCATAACCACAAAGACCAATGTCGCAAGTTTGAGTGAGGTTTCGGCAGTTTCCGTGAGTTTTATTCTTGAAGGTAAAGAGTTTAATCCAAGTCGTGTCGTGCATGTCTATGATATTGCAGGAGAATCATTTACTGGAACCTCAGACAGTGAAATTCAAAGACAGTATGAATACTGTCACGGATTGGTAATTATACTGGATCCGTTTACCATACCGTCAGTATACAATGATTATGCCGATAAACTCTCAGACGCCGATGTGAGCATGATCAGCCAGGCCGATACGATTGAAGTTATCAACAATTTCATGAACAAGCTGCATGATCTGACAGGATTGAGAGACACCGACGCTCAAAAAGTACCTACGGCAGTTATAATTAGCAAAACCGATGCCGAAGGTCTGAAAGATGTTCTCGGACCGGATGCTGTCAGAATTATGATGAACAGAGATCCAAAGTTCACTAACGATATGGATACTGAAGATTATATCTGCCGCAAATTCCTGCATGACAATGGAATGGCAAATATTCTCAACATTATTGAAACAAAATTCCCAATCAACCGCTACTTTGCATGCAGTGCGATAGGACATTCATCATCGACAGGTCAGTTTACTCCGATAGGAGTTATGGATCCGATGCAGTGGCTATTCAATCAGGCTGATCCGGCTACAAAGAAGAATTGGAATGATAAGACATTCACTAAAAAACCCGAATATAAAGACAAAATTTAAAATGATGATACAATAGCGGTTTAAAATTACACACCCAAAACCGCAGATATTTGCTGCTGACTCAAAATCAGCACGATATATTTATTGGATTCGTCAATCGGAAAAAATCAACCATTGGATCATTTGGGAAAATCAGTGATCATATTGAGGTCATGAACATGAACGAGCCTGAAGAAAAAAAGGACGATTATTCCCCGGATGTCTCTGAAGAAATCAATGAAAACAGTTCCTGTGAATGCAGCGAACCTAAAGTTGAAGACTTGGATGTTGAATCACACATTGAATCTTCCGGTGAATCTGAGGAAAATCTGGCTGTAGAATGTGCCGAATGTACTTCTCCATCAGAATCTGAAGTATCAGAAGGCACTGCATTTGAGAATGTTACTTCACATTTCGATGAAGCACTGACTGAGCTAAATGAAAAAATCGATGTACTGAACAAGCAGTTCTCAGATCGTATTGCCCGTAACGAATATGAGGCAAAAATCATTCAGAATATGGATTCGGAATTAAAGGCATACAAAGATGACCTCTACAGAAGTCTCTTGAAGCCCCTGATTCTTGAAATAATTGATCTGAGAGAGAGCATATTGAAGATGTCTGCATTTTATCTGAAGAAACCTGAGGGTGAGCAGGCCATCCCCAATGCAACATTTGCGGATTACGCTGAAGATATCTCCGATATTCTTGAAAAATATGACGTAGAAGTCATAAAAAGCAATTCCGGAGATGATTGTGTGTCGTTAAAACATAAAATTTTGAAAACTGTGCCTACTGACAAGGAATCTCTGCACAAAAAAATTGCAGAATCCTTAAGCAGCGGCTACATGTATAATGGCAGGGTGATCTATGCGGAGCGTGTAAACGTATACAGGTTTGAAGAAAGGGCTGTTACTGCACAAGACGTTGCAAATATCAGTACTTCTGAAAATGTTGAGATTTCTGAAAATATTCCTGAGCAGAATCCCGATGAAAAAACTGCTCAGTGATTTCACAAAATATAAAGAGGTAAAATTATGGCAAAATATGTTTATGGAATTGATTTAGGTACAACCTATTCATGTATAGCAAGAATAAATGACAACGGCAGTCCGGAAGTAATAAAGAACAAGGAAGGACTGAATACTACGCCATCAGTTGTCTTCTTCGACGGAAAAGAGGTTGTTGTCGGCAGAGTCGCAAAAGACAATACGATTCTTGAACCGGAAAACACAATCAGCTTTGTTAAGACTCTAATGGGAAAATCAGATTTTGCAATTAACTATGATGGCAGAGATATAACCCCTGCAGAAATATCGAGCTATATTTTAAGAAAAGTTGCAAATGATGCTGCTGATATTACAGGTCAGGAAGTAAAAGATGTTGTAATAACAGTGCCTGCATATTTCGGTGCAGCAGAACGAGATGCAACCGAAAAAGCCGGAAAATTAGCAGATTTGAATGTGTTATCAATTATAAGTGAACCTGTTGCGGCTGCAATATATTATGGAGTTACAAATCAGACCGAAGAAAAAAATATTCTCATATATGATCTCGGCGGGGGTACATTTGATGTTACAGTTATGAAAGTAAAGCCTGGTACGATTGAAGTAATCTGTGCTGAAGGCAACCACGATTTAGGCGGTAAAAACTGGGATGGGAATATACAGGCGTATCTTGAAGAACAGTTCAGAGAACAGAGCGGTTTCGATGGAGAATTAGATAATTCCGATCTTCAAGATCTTGCTTTAAAAGCGGAAAAGGCAAAGATGGAACTTTCCGAGAGAGAATCTACTAAAATTCCAATGGCTTTCCAAGGATCAAAAGCAAGAGTAGAGCTTACCAGAGAGAAATTTGATGAATTAACAACTACAGAGTTTTTAGATCTTACAATAGCACTTACAGATAAAGCAATTGAAACGGCTAAAAATAAAGGTATAAATGTTGATCAGATACTTTTAGTCGGTGGCTCAACACGCATGCCTCAAGTTTCAAGGACCTTGAAATCGAAGTATGGTCTGGAACCCGCAATTTTGGACCCCGATGAAGCAGTTGCAAAAGGAGCGGCAATTTATGCCACGGATGTTTATGTCAACGGCAAAGGTGACATAACTGTTAATTCAGGAGAAGAAGGTAATGACGAAAATAAACCTGTAGGGGAATTGCCACCGTTAGTAGGTCCGTCCAATGGCGGAGGCAGTACAAAGCCAATTACTACCATATTCTCTACAACTAAAACATATGGTGTCAAGCTATTGACACAAGTAGGCAGAGAACTACAACCCCGGATATTCAACCTAATCTTAAAGAACACAGCTATGCCTGACGGTAGCATAACAGGTGTTCAAGAGGCAGGTGTTGTTGAAGATAATCAGCCAAGTATATTGCTTGAGATCTATGAATCCGACAGCGATGCTAATGAAATGGAAGTAATTGATAAACTTAAGTTGGGAGAAGTAGAATTGATTGCTCCTCCGGGCATTAAACGTTCAGATAGAGTTTTCATGTCATTAGTTCTGGACACAAGCGGAAAACTTCATGTTCATGGAGAAGCTGAGGTTAACGGTGTGCGGAAAGAAGTGGATGTAGATTTGGAAGCAAAAGGATTTATGAGTGAAGAGAAATTCGAAGAGATAAAAGACGAAATGAAAAAATCGGGATTAGTAATGCAGAGATAATACTACTGCATTAATTAATCAAGTATTCCTCAATATAGTCCTCCATTCAGACATACAATGAAAAGAAAACACAAAATCAATTGTATATTTTTTTTGCAAACATTCTGAATGACGACAGATAGAATAATCTGTTAATTAACAATCAGTGCGTTTGCTAAAATAAGCAATGGTTATTCACATTTTATTGTAAGGTGAGTCATGAGTATAAGAGTAGGTATAGATTTAGGTACTACATACAGCGCTGTAGCTTACATAAATCAGCAAACAGGAAAACCGCAGGTCATTAAAAACAGATACAAATCATCGGTAACTCCATCCGTATTGTGCTTCTTACCTGACGGCAATGTTCTTTTTGGTGAAGATGCCAAAGAAGAATACAGTTTTGGCAATGAAAATGCAGCCGCATTTTATAAACGTGATATGGGCAATAAGAATTATAGCCTTAATTTCTACGGCAAAGAATATAATGCCACCGATCTCTCAGCTATTTTTCTTAAATATCTCAAAGAAGATGCAGAAAAGCAGATCGGCGATACAATAGATTCTGCAGTAATCACTGTCCCTGCATATTTTACGCATATAGAACGTGAAGCAACAATGCGAGCCGGAGAACGTGCGGGTCTGAATGTGATATCCATCATCAATGAACCGACAGCTGCAGCATTAGCATATGGTCTTACAGGGCAATCGGGAACTAAGACAATCCTAATCTATGATTTAGGCGGTGGCACATTTGATATAACCATTGCAAAGATCACCCCCGATAGTGTAAATATCTTAGGAAGCCGTGGTAATCATGCGCTTGGGGGGAAGGACTGGGATGATTGTATTGCAAATTACTTGACCGATCAATTTGCAGAACAGACGGGTATAGAGATTCATGACGATTTAGAGACTTTTTCAGCATTATTAGTCACTGCAGAGGAAGTAAAGAAAAAGCTTACCTCACAAAGTAAAGTATCCGTACCTATATCCGCAAAAGGTACAAAAACGACTGTTGAGATAACGTATGAAACATTTGAGGAGATTTCATCATATTACCTAAATATTACCAAAGATTTAATCGCCGATCTGCTTAAATCGCTTAAGATGGAATGGAAAGATATTGACGACACCATCTTGGTCGGTGGATCAACCCGTATGAGAATGGTAAGCTCATATATCATTGAAATGACCGGAAAGCATCCTTTGGGGGGTGTGGACGTAGACGAAGCAGTCGCACTTGGTGCTGCCATCAAAGCAAATATCGATGAACATGGACGCGGTCTTCTCATTAGCGGCAATAACTCAGCGGGCAATAATGCAAGACCACTCATTGCGGGAGCAAAAGCTATCCGGGACGTAACCTCTCATTCGTTGGGAATGATAGCGATAAATGAGGATTCGACACGCTATATAAACAGCTGCATTATCCCAAAAGATCATTCTATTCCGGCATCTGAAACACGACCGTATGAACTGATGACACGGCCTAACGATGAGAATGTCATGGAAGTATATGTTCTTCAAGGTGATGCGGTAAGACCTCTTGACAATATTATCCTTGCAAAATATGTCATCTCAGGAATAAGTCATACACCGGAGGGTAAGGCATCGATAGATGTAACATTTACATATACTGAAAACGGCGTTGCAAAAGTCTCGGCAGTTCAGAAAAATAATAATAACTCAACACTTAATGTCAGTGCCGAAGCCGTACCTGATGACATGCACTGGACTGATGAATCCCCAAGAGATCATGTTACTAAAAATACCGTGCAACAAACTTTGCAGGTCATATTGGCAATTGATTTATCAGGCAGTATGTGGGGCAGACCGTTAAAAGAGGCAAAAAATGCCATGCTGTCGTTTGTTGATCAGGTTTCAGATATGAATGCAGAGATAGGGGTTGTAGGCTTTGATGACACTGCATATTGTGAGATTGAACCTACAAATGATTATTTTAGTGTCAAAAAAACTATTGTCAAATTACATATTGGGGGTGGAACAGTCGGAGATCCATTTGCACTTGCAAAGGGTATCTTTGATAAGTCCGCAATTGATCAATATACGATAAAATATGTAATCCTATTGTCTG
>JAFPWZ010000033.1 GCA_017412625.1 Methanomicrobium sp. | reverse complement strand
GAGCTATGAGAGATACGGTGAGGAGATAACGATACCTCCGAGTGATTACGGTATCGGAATGCTCCATAAGAACGGCGGTTACTATATTCCGTTGCAGACCTTCAGCGATCTCTTTCTGGCAACCAAGTCCACGGCTGCCATGTATAACGGAGAAGTTGTAATTATTGAAGTTTCGCTGACGGATGATCTGTCGAAAATATATTACAGCGTCCCGAAATCCGAGAGATCAAAGGAAGCCGCGGAGTTTGACTACAATGAACTCTGTCTGGCGCTGGATCATTATTACGGACTGAAGGAGGTCCACAGGATTAAGAACTTTGATGCGATATTCCATGAATGCGGATATGATTATTACCTCAAAGGCACCAATCAGACCCTTGCGGATATTGCACTTTGCCAGTTCTTAAATACACAGCTTGACGACCTGCACAGCGGATTTAAGAGTGTTTCCTTCAGAACCGACAAAGACGCATATGATAAAGAAATATCAGGCATGCTTCGCGGCTATTCGGGCAGATCATTGATAGACGAAAGAGCCATGCTGCAGAAAGCCCGTGCGAAATATTATCCCAGCGGCGTCCCGCATTATGAAGAGGTAGGCAATACGGCATACATTACCTTTGACAGCTTTAAAAATGACCACGTCGGGGATTACTACTCGGCACCGAAAGAAAGTGAGCTTGACGATAACATACGTCTGATGCAGTATGCATATGACAAAATTACAAGAGAGGGAAGTCCCGTAAAGAATGTGGTCATGGACTTATCCGTCAATACCGGCGGTGCCATCTATGATGCGCTCTATGTGACGGGTCTGTTCCTTGAGGAAGCACAGGTCAGTGCTGCCGATGAGCTTACAGGTGCCCTTACCTCGGCACATTACAGAGTGGACATCAACAGAGATCATCTCTTTGACGAGAGAGATACTCTTGCCGGAAAAGGCTATAACTTATACTGTCTCGAATCGAGAGTCAGTTTCTCATGCGGCAATCTGGTTCCGAATGTCTTTAAGGATACCACTCATGTTACGCTCATCGGACAGACCTCCGGCGGCGGATCCTGTGCCGTGCAGCCGTTGAGTACGTCTTCGGGTTCACTGTTCCAGGTTTCGGGAAACAAGCGCATGTCCTTCATCAAGAACGGCGCATTCTATGACATAGACAGGGGCGCGGATCCCGATATATATATCAGTGATCTCTCGGTCCTCTATGACAGACAGAGACTGACGGACTACATAAACAATAATATTATCTGAAAGAATAATCTGGCGATCCTAAGACAGGATCCGAAAAATGATCTAAACCCTAATATCCTTTTTTAACATATGTATTGATATCGGAGTGATTTTTGTGAACAGGAAAATTCTATGTTTACTCCTGATGTTTTGCGTTGCGGCGGCAGCGGCGTTGGCTGGCTGCACCGCACAGACACAGGACGGCGTAACGGATAACGGACATGGCAAGACCGTTGAAAAAACTCCCGCTTTCGATCCGAAGACAGCTTCGGTCACGGAAAAGACGGTTACGTTATACCCTCTCACGACCGCGGAGACACGGGATGTAACGCTTTACTTCATAAACGGCGATGAAATACCCTATATTTCCCTTGAGGAATTCGGGAAGATATACGGCACTCTTATCGCCATCGATATGGACGTATATAATCTGACTTTTAAGGCGGACGGCGATAAGGCGTCGTATGTCAGAGAAAACGGATACACTGCGGATTTTGATTTTTCAAAGAACACCGTATATTTCACCGATCTGGACATGTTTGAGAAGATGCCCAGCGGTGCACTTGTTGATGTTGCCACTCTGAACTTTCTGGTAGCTCCGCTTTATCAGAAAGATGACACCTTAAGTTATGAGAGATACGGGCATGACATCACACTGGACTTAGGCAGATACGGAATTCAGATGCTCCATAAGAATGACGGGTATTATATTCCCCTTCAGACATTCAGCGATATATTTCTGGCAGGGCACGGCTTTTTCGCTCTTTATGACGGTCGCGAAGTTATTATATCAAACGGACTGAGCGGTGATCTGTCAGATCTCTATTACAGCGCCCCCAAACTTAACAGGACAAAGGAACTTGCGGAATTCGATTATAACGAACTCTGCTTTGCGCTGGACTATCATTACGGTCTGAAGGATACTCACAGAATTACGGACTTTGATACGATATTCAAAGAGTGCGGATATGATCACTTCCTTAAAGGTACGGATCAGGCAATGGCTGATGCGGCACTCTACCAGTTCATAATTACACAGCTTGACGATCAGCACAGCGCTCTCGACGGCATCTCTTTCAGGGCGGATAAAGCGAAGTATGATGAGGAAATATCGGAACTGCCGGATGGCATAACAACCAGAATGATGCGTGCGAAAAAGGCGGAATTCAGCAAAGCCCGTGATTACTATTATCCGAAAGGCATCCCGCATTATGAAGAAGTCGGTAACACGGCATACATCACCTTCGACCATTTTGAGAATGATGCGGGCAGAGATTACTATTCCCCGCCGAAAGAAGATGAACTTGACGATAACATCCGTCTTATGCAGTATGCCTGTGATCGGATTACAAGGAAGAACAGCCCCATAGAGAATGTAGTCATGGATCTCTCGCTCAATCTTGGCGGCACCGCATATGATGCGGTTTATGTAATCGGCACTTTCCTCGGAGAAGGACATGTAAGTCTCTGCGATGACTATACGGGAGCGCTTACGTCGGTATTTTATAAAATAGATACCAACCGCGACCGCGTTTTCGACGAGAAAGACACGCTTGCGGGAAAGGGCTATAAGTTCTACTGTATCGAAACCGGCGTAAGTTTCTCCTGCTGCAATCTGGTTCCCAACGTCTTTAAGAATTCCAATATGGTTACCCTTATCGGTCAGACCAGCGGCGGCGGCTCATG
>JAFPWZ010000004.1 GCA_017412625.1 Methanomicrobium sp. | reverse complement strand
TATCGGGACATCTTCCTCGACGCCGGCCATATCTGTCAGAATCTGTATCTTGCGGGTGTTGACGCGGATATCGGCGTCTGTGCAATAAATGCCTTCAGTGACGAAGCCGTGAAATTGCAGCTGCGTCTCCACGAAGATGAGGTCGTCGTCTATGCCGCCTCATGCGGCCATAAGCGGCGGTGATTGCTCACCCGCACTCACCCTCCCGCCTCCCCATAATCTTCCGCATAATCTTCCGCCGGATCTCCGGTCGGATCTCCCGCGGACTTCCCATCAGACTTCCCGCAGGACTTGCGTTATACTTTGAGGGCAATCCCTTCACCCCGTCACGCTTCACTTTTTTTATCCGCCTGCTGTCGGATATTTTCGTATAAGACGGCAGATTATCGGAAATTTATCTGTAATGATAAATCATGATAAAACACTATATTTATGATGTAATAATCCAAAACTTTAAAAGATGAGTTTTGTAGAGATAATCGACAGTGCCAACAGTTTTGTTAACACCTATGTCTGGTACATCGCGTTTGTGTTCATCATAGGTATCGGTCTGTATTTCACTGTTAGAACTAAATTTGTCCAGATCAATCGTCTGGACGAAGCCTGCAAATTAGCGTTTACGGGCTTGAAAGAGGGTAGCGGAAAACACACCATTTCGTCATTCCAGGCATTCTGTGTCAGTATGGGTGCACGTATCGGTGTAGGTAACATCGCCGGTGTTGCCGCGGCAATCGTATACGGAGGTCCCGGAGCAATCTTCTGGATGTGGGTCTTCGCATTTATCGGAGCGGCGACAAGTTTCGTTGAATGTACTGTCGGTCAGATCTACAAAGAGAAGAAGGAAGACGGACAGTATCACGGCGGTCCTGCCTTTTACATCCGCAACGGTCTCGGAAAGCCGACATTTGCCAAGTTCATCGCACTTTTAATCATATTCACATACGGTTTCATGTTCATCGGCGTTCAGGCGAACAACGCAACCGCGGCATTCTCGACCGCGTTCGGCACCGATGTCATTGTCTTTGCGGTGATTCTTACAATAGTTGCGGCTTTAATCATCTTCGGCGGAATTACGCGTGTTGCAAAAGCATCGACCGTAATCGTCCCGATTATGGCTCTTATATGGCTTGTTCTGGCACTGCTTATCACCCTTACGCACTTCACCCAGGTCTCGCTTGTAATCGAGACAATCTTTGCGTATGCCTTCGGCGTTCAGTCCTTCGTCGGCGGTACGCTCGGTGCGGCTGTGATGTGGGGTCTCAAGCGCGGCGTATTCTCGAACGAAGCCGGTATCGGTTCGATTCCGAACGTTGCCTCCTCGGCTGACGTAAAGCACCCCGTAAAGCAGGGACTTATCCAGTCCGTGGGTGTCTTAATCGATACAATAGTTGTCTGTTCGGCAACCGCGTTCGTAATTCTGATTTATCTCAACACAACGACAAACTACGTGGATTACGTGATTCCGACAACCATGGGCGGTGCACCTCTCGTTCAGGAAGCGGTAAGCTACACCTTCCTCGGATGGCTCGGACCTTATCTGATTGCAATATTCATGTTCGTCTTCGCTTTCTCGAGTCTGATCAGTTACTACTCGATGAGTGAGACAAACCTCAGATTTATCACGGATAAAAAGATCGCATTCCCGATTCTGCGTGTCGTAATCGTGGCAATGGTCTTTTTGTCCTCGATCATCCCGATGAGCCTTGCATGGGATCTTGCGGATACCTTCCAGGCGCTTATGGGTATATTCAACATGGGTGTTCTGCTTCTGCTCAGCAAACATGCATTCAATGCACTCAACGATTACTTCGATCAGAAAGACGAAGGTATCGAGGAGCCTGTCTTTAAGGCCTCAAGCATGGCCGACAGCAAAGGTGTAACCTGCTGGGACAAGAGCGACTGAGCAGCGACTGAGCAGTCGGAAAATAAAACCAAACCCAACGATCTTTTTTTATCTTTTTTTTATCTTTTTTTTATTCCGTTACCGCGGCATGACATTCCGGTCGTGCGGTTCCGCCGCATCCGTGCCCGCTTCGGCCCGCTTTAATCCGTTGCAGTTTCTGGTTGCATTCCGCCGTGTGAATATGTTTTATACTGTTCCCGCCGAATTAATATAGACAATCTGAGAAGAGACAATAAAGAGTCAATGAAGATCCAATGAAAATTCAATGAAAATTCAATAAAGAGACAATAAAATGGCTGACGTTTACGACAAAGTTATGGAGCTTGCAAAGAGGAGAGGCTTTGTATGGCCCTCTTCCGAGATATACGGTTCGGTTGCGGGACTTATTGATTACGGTCCGCTCGGCGCGATGATGAAGAGAAAGATAGAGAACCTCTGGCGCGATTACTACGTAGCCCGCGAAGGATACTTCGAGATCGAATGTCCTACCGTCGGAGAAGAGGCAATCTACATAGCATCGGGGCATGTAAAGGGTTTTGCCGACAAGATGGTCCAGTGCCCGCACTGTAAGGAATACCACCGTGCCGACCATGTCTGCGAGGCGCACAATATCGAGCATGCCGAGACCAAGACGCTCGGCGAGCTTACCGAGATCCTGAGAAATCTCCCCTGCCCCGCCTGCGGCAAGACCTTCGACGGCGCCGAGGCGCACTACTTCAACCTCATGTTCCACACGACTATCGGTCCCGGCAGTCAGAGAACGGGTTACCTGCGCCCCGAGACCGCACAGGGTATCTTCACCGATTTCGGCAGACTGCTCAGATTCTATCGCGACAAGCTGCCGTTCGGCACCGTTCAGATTGGCAAGTCCTACAGAAACGAGATCTCCCCGAGACAGGGTATGATCCGTCTTCGCGAGTTTACGCAGGCGGAGGCTGAGATTTTTGTCCACCCGCAGCATAAGGAGCACCCGAACTTCGAGCGCTACGCCGACCGTGTAGTCCCTCTCCGCGGAATAAGGCAGCAGGAGAACGACGAGGATCCGGTCGCGATTACCATAAGAGAGGCGGTTAAGAGCGGCATAGTCGCTAACGAATACGTGGGCTACTATATCGCACTTACGCACGACTTCCTCATCTCCTGCGGCGCCGACCCCGCCAGAATCAGATTCAGACAGCACCTTCCCGACGAGCGTGCGCACTATGCGACCGACTGCTGGGACGCGGAGGTCTTGTCCGCGAGATTCGGCTGGGTCGAGGTCGTCGGCATTGCCGACAGGACGGATTACGACCTGAAGGCACATGCGGCGCAGAGCGGCGATTCCTTCACGGCATTCATCCCGTATGACGAGGAGAAGAAGGTCCGCGAGATGAAGATTGTCGCGGATATGGGTGCTCTGGGACCGAAGTTCAAGGGCAAGGCCAAGGCGGTTGCCGAGCTTCTTGCGGCATCCAAGCCGACCGATAAAGGCGCCGAGATCGTCCTCGACGGCGAAAAGATCCTCATCCCGCCGGAACTCTACAAGGTAAGGGAGCAGGAGACCGTCATCCGCGGCGAAGAGGTAAGGCCGCATGTCATCGAACCTTCCTACGGTATCGACAGGATTCTCTATTCCGTCCTCGAACATGCCTTCGACGAGGAGGACGTAGACGGCGAGACCAGAACCGTTCTCCGTATCTCAAAGAAGATTGCGCCGGTTCAGGTCGCCGTTCTGCCGCTCATGGCACGCGACGGTCTCGACACCATTGCTCTCGAGCTTATGGCCGAGATTCAGGACGAAGGTCTGATTGCCCAGTACGACGATTCCGGCGCAATCGGACGCAGATACAGAAGACAGGACGAGATTGGAACTCCGTTTGCGGTTACGGTCGATTACGACACGAAAGAGGACAATACCGTCACCCTCCGCGACCGCGATTCCATGAAACAGATTCGCATACCCAAGGATCACCTTGCCGAGACCTTAAGAAAGCTCATCCGCGGCAAAGTCGCCTTCGAGAATCTGTGAGTATGTAATCTGTAAGTATCTGACTCTGTAAATCTGTGACTCTGTGAGTCTCAAAAACCGATATAATCCGGTTTCATAAAATATTATTTTCCATTATTTTCCGTTTTTCCGTTAGCACAATTCGTGATTTCAGTTACGCACCACGCGGCAAAGTAACTTATCTGTATAAGTTGAAATTTATGATAACAATGCAGTCCGATGCAGTCGACAATAGCGGCGTCAAATACGTATCTCATCCGCTCATCAGACCGGGGAGTCTTGAGGAGAGAAAGTATCAGATAGCCATTGCCGTGCATGCTACCGAAGACAATACTCTCGTCGTTCTGCCCACGGGACTCGGCAAGACCGCCGTTGCCCTACTCGTCACGGCCATGCGCCTTCGTGCCTGCGGGGGCAAGATTCTGATGATGGCGCCGACAAAACCGCTCGTCGATCAGCATCTGAAGATGTTCTCGGATAAGCTCATCGAGCCCGACGGCGACAGGGAAGCCATGGGCAGCGGCTTTGCGCTCTTCACCGGCGAGACCCCCACGGACGAGAGAAAGGAGATGTGGAAGTCCTCAAGGGTAATCTTTGCGACGCCGCAGGTGATAAAGAACGACATAATCGCCGGCAGATACAGCCTTAAGGACGTATCCCTCCTCATAGTCGACGAATGCCACCGTGCCGTCGGAAACTACGCCTATGTCTTTATAGCCGAAGAATACATGAAGACCGGCAAAAACCCGCTCATTCTTGCAATGACGGCATCCCCGGGGAGCAAAGAAGAGAAGCTCATGGATGTCTGTTATGCGCTCTCGGTCAAAATCGTCGAGACAAGGACCGAGGAGAATGCCGACGTAAAGCCCTATATTCACGAACGCGAGATAAAATACGTCGATATCACTCTGCCCCCGGAACTCGAGCACGCCGTTATCGACCTTAAAAAACTTCTGGAGATGCGCCTCACCGGACTCGGAGAGCTCGGATACATTGTCCCGAGCGCCGATAAACTCACGATGGCGGCGCTGAACAGCATAAACGTCCAGATTCAGCGAAAGATTGCCGAGCGAAATACCGATGCTTTTCTTGCGGCATCGGTCCATGCCGAGATCATGAAGATTCGCCATGCCGTGACCCTTGCGGAGTCGCAGGGCAGCGAGATTCTGAAAGCCTATCTCAATAAGCTCAGCGCCGAAGGCATGTCGCCGTCGGGCACAAAGGCAAGTCAGAGGTTATGCCGCGACGAGATCTTTATTTCGCTCCTGAAAGAGACCGACGGCTGGGAATACGAGCTGCTTCCCAAGTTCGGGAAGACCTTTGAGCTGGTAAGCACGCAGCTTGAGGAGTATCCCGAGAGCCGCATCATCATCTTCGCAAACTACAGGGATACCGTCGTGGCTCTCTGCGATTATCTCGTGAAGAGGGGGATTGACGCCCGCAAATTTATCGGTCAGGCATCGAAGGACAGCGTAAAGGGACTTACGCAGAAGAAGCAGATCGAGACGCTGGGCGAGTTCAGGGACGGGGTTTTCAAGGTGCTCATAGCAACCTCGGTAGGCGAGGAGGGTCTGGACGTGCCCTCGACCGATCTCGTCATCTTCTATGAGTCCGTGCCGTCCGAGGTCAGGAGCATTCAGAGAAAGGGCAGGACGGGAAGGCACGGAAGCGGCACCATATACGTCCTTATCACAAAGGGGACTACGGACGAGACGTTCACGCACGTGAGCCGCGTCCGCGAAAAAGCCATGACTAAGGGTATCCGCAGTCTTTCCGCGACCGCGGCTTCGGGAGGGTTCATTGTGACAACACCTATGTCCGGTTTGGGCAGCGGTAACGGCACCGCGGATAAAGGTCAAAATGCCGGTCTGCATAACGTTCAGCATATCGGTCAGTCATCGATAACGGTGTTTACGGGCGTAAACGCGGAAAACGGCACGGCAGTCGCGGGCGCGCATCAGGATAACCCCGTGCCGCTTGTAATCGCCGACGACAGGGAAGGCTCCTCAAAGGTCGTCGAGGCTCTGCACAGGTCGGGCATATCCATGGGCTTTGAGCGGCTTGAGTTCGGCGATTACGCAATCGGCGACAGGATACTCGTCGAGAGGAAGACCGCCCGCGATTTCACGGATACGCTTGTCGAACGCGATTTAATCGGGCAGATAAAACGCATGGCGGATGCGGCGATAAAACCCGTCCTCATCATCGAAGGCGAAGATCTCTATACGCAGAGGAATCTCAACCCGAACGCGATTCGCGGTGCGCTCTGTGCAATCGCAATCGGCATGGGCGTGAGCATATTTTATACGAAGACGCCGGAGGAGACCGCCGATCTGCTGTATGTAATGGCAAAACGCGAGGACAACTCCACTGAAGGCGGGCTTAAGTCCCCGCATTTCCATAAGACATACCGCTCAAAGCGCGAGCAGCTGGAGTATATTGTCTCGGCATTCCCGGGAACGGGTCTTAAGAACGCAAGGATTCTTCTCGGGCATTTCGGAAGCATTGAAAATATCGTGAACGCCACCGAGGAGGAACTGCGTGCCGTAAGCGGCATAGGCGAGGTCTCGGCAAAAAAGATATACGAGACGGCAAGAGAGCGCTATCCCGAATTTTAACGGTTTTGAGTGCCAAAAAAAAGCAATACAAAAATATTGATTTTATCGGAAATTTACTCCAGTTTTTTGAGAACGTCGGCGCCGATGCTCAGCGCTTCCATGAGCGCCACGCAGTCTTCGGGGCGTGTATCCGATTTTATGCGCCGGCAGAGGACTGTCATCGCCGCTTCAATCTCGCTGCGCAGTTCGCAGCCGCATATGCCGCCGCATGAATCCGTGCATTCTTCGTCCGCGGCATTTTCCCCGAGTTTCCGTGCGGTCATATCCGATTCGAATTCCGTCACGGCGGATTTGCCTGCCTGAGCCGTTTTCTTCCTGTTCCTGCCGGCTTTTGTGTCTTTTGCATTGTCTGCGGCATTCACGGCATTAGCGGAAGCTGCGGATGTTGCGGCTTTGGCGGACTGCGCTTTATTTTCGCGGCAGACGACACAGTATGTCTCGCCGTTGACCGTGAATAACGGCGAACCGCATTCCGGGCAGGTCTTCCCCAGCATCTTTGCGCCTTTAAGCAGGTACTCTGCCATTATCTCATCGGAGTCTCTCATAATTTATCACTGTTTCTCGTTCATCTTATATATGGCGGTTTACTAAATTAATAATAGGATGTGATGTTTTATGGCTGACCCTCAAAAAACAATAAATTACTGCGTCCAGATGCTTTCCGCAATCATAGATGATTCCACAATACCCAGAAATATCAGAAAAGTGGCGGATGAGACACGCAAGGTCCTCTCCGACGATTCGCAGGCACTCGGAATGCGTGCCGCCACGGCGTTGTCGCTCGTCGATGAGGTCTCAAACGACCCGAATATGCCGGTTCATGCGAGAACACGCATATGGGAACTTGTCTCCCAGCTCGAGACACTGCCGCTTGACTGAACGCATCTGAATACAGTAAATATAATCTTTTTTTGAAGCAATCCGGCATTTACCGGTTTAGCATATGCATTTATCGGTTTTGACAGAATATTCGGCATTGCCGTTGACATATGCATTCGGTATATGCATTCGGCATAATCGTTTGCCGTCATTCTGCATCGATATTTGACATTAATCAGATTTAATCGGAGTAAAAAAAGAAAATAAGCAATAAATCAATAAAAAATGAAATTATTAGATTGTGTTTCTTGCAAACTGCATTATTTCTTCGCCGATGACCGTACCGCCGGAAGGCATGGATGCGGTAACCTTAACGAGACCTATTCCCTTGTCGTACTGACCGAATTTCATGTCGCTGAACGGCACTCTGATTCCCGCAAGCGTGCTGCCGTCACCCTGATCGGATGAGGTTACGGTCGCATAACCCTTGTAGAGCACATTTCTGACACTCAGTTTGCGGTTCAGTGAGTCGTATTCGGGGCTGTAGATATCCACGTTCAGGGATATCGTATATCCCGAGAATATGACTTTTCTGCCGTATGCGTCATAGAAGTTGAAATGAATCGTAATACCGTCGTTTCCGACGACACTGTCCCAGTCGACGGCTTCGACATCGAGGTCCATACTCTTTATCTCCGAGGGCGTTGCGTAGACCTCACCCGCGTGAATATATGTTACGGGTGTCGTCTCTGCGCCGTCGGCTGCCGGCGTTGTCCCCGAGGCGGGCGCCTGCTGAATAATTGTCTGCTGCGGCATAACCTGCACGTTAGCCCCGCCGTTCTTCATCTGATAATTATCCCAGATAATATATCCCACGCAGGCGACGAGAGCGATTGCAATAAGCACAGTCAATATCTTTCCTGTTTCCATGCTCTTTAATTGGAGAGTATTATTAATAATCTTGTTGTGACCGGCAAAGTTGTCTGAAAGAAATTAAAAGAAATAAAGAGAAATAAAAAAAGTCGGGATTGTTGTTTGGGTTATTGTTTGGGTTAGTGTTTGTGTTGTTGTCTGTTTTATTGCCGGGGTTATTGTTTTTGTTTTTGGATTATTGTTCGGATTATAGTTTACTTTATTGTTTATTCGTCGTCTTCTTCGGCATCGGCATCATCGTAGGACTCGCCTTCGTAGTCCGAATCCGCCGCATCGTCGTCATAGCCCGCATCGCCGCCGTCCGTATCGGAGTCGAGCAGGGACTTCTGAGCGGGATCAACCCCGGGTGCGGACTTTGATGCGGATGAGGAGGAATCACTCTCCGCCTCAAGTATCGTAAAGCCGACAACGCTGTCGCCGCTGTCGAGTTTCATGATACGCACGCCTCTGGTGCCGCGTTTCTGGATGGAGATCTCGGACACCTTGGTCCTCATGACAATACCCGACTTGCTCATCAGAATTACCTCATCGCTGTCGTTAACAGCCTTTGATGAGACGACGGCGCCGCTGACGTCGACCTGTATGTTCTTGACACCCATGGTCGCACGGCCGTGACCGCGGAACTCGTCGAACTCCGTTCTCTTGCCGAAACCTTTCTCGGTAAGGGTGAAGAGGTGATCCTTCTCGACCACGGTCAGGTCCTGTAAGACATCCTCATAGCGCAGCTTGATACCCTTGACGCCGAGCGCATTCCTGTGCCTGAGCGGAACCGTCTTGAGATCGAATCTCAGACTCTGTCCGAAACGCGTTGTTATGACAATCTCGCCGTTATCGTCGATTTCCTTGACGTCGACGAGTTTGTCGCCTTCGCGGAGGACAATCGCGTTAAGTCCGGTCTGGCGGACTCTCGAGAACTCTTCCTCGGGTATCTTCACAATCATACCCTGGCGGGTTGCGAAGAGGAGGAACTTGCTGTGATCGAACTTCGAGATCGGAATAACCGCGGTAATCTTCTCGTTATTGAGATTGAGCAGGTTGACGATTGCCTTGCCCTTGCTCTGCCGCGTCGCCTCGGGAATGTCGTAGACCTTGAGCCAGTAGACCCTGCCTTCGCAGGTGAAGCAGAGGAGATAATCGTGCGTGGAGGCGACAAAGATGCTCTTGACGAAATCCTCGTCCTTTGTCGTCATGCCGACGATACCGCGACCGCCGCGGTGCTGACCCTTGTAGGTGTCCAGCGGCATCGACTTGATGTAGTTGTCGGATGTCAGGGAGACAAGCACCTGTTTGTTCTCGATAAGATCCTCCTTCTCGAAGTCGTCGACGTCGGCAACGATCTTTGTCCTTCTCTCATTGCCGTATTTCTCGCCGATTTCGGCTGTCTCGCGCTTGATTTCGGCGAAGATGTGGGCATCGTCCGAGATGATGAGCTTTAATCTCTCAATCTCCCTTGCAATCTCGTTCTTCTCGTCGACGATCTTCTGGGTTTCCAGAGCCGCGAGACGGCGCAGCTGCATCTTGAGAATCGCGTCCGCCTGGGCTTCGTCGAGACTGAAGTTTGCGATGAGCTTCTGTGAGGCTTCCTCGGTTGTCTTTGAGGATTTGATAGTCACAATGACCTCGTCGATGTTGTCCAGGGCAATCAGCAGACCGTTCAGTATGTGGAGTCTCTCCTCGGCCTTCTTCAGGTCGAAGACCGTCCTTCTGTAGACGACATCCTTCCTGTGCTTGAGGAATTCGCCGATTATGTCCTTCAGATTCAGGTATCTGGGCTGGTTGTTGACTATGGCAAGGTTGATGACGCCGAACGTGGTCTCAAGCGGCGTGTGCTTATACAGCTGGTTTAAGACAACGAGGGGCACGGTGCCCTTCTTCAGCTCGACAACGACACGGATACCGTCCTTATCGGACTCATCCCTGAGGTCGGAGATGCCGTCTATCTTCTTGTCCTTGACAAGCTCGGCGATCTGCTCTATCATGCGTGCCTTGTTAACCTGATACGGGATCTCGGAGATGATGATGCGGGCTTTCTTGCCGTCATCCTCTATCTCGGCAACACCCCTTACGCGGATTCTGCCGCGACCCTCGGTGAAGGCGTTGACTATACCGCCGCGTCCGAGGATATTGCCGCCGGTCGGGAAATCCGGTCCCGGGAGATGTTCCATGAGTTCGGCGACCGTGATATCGGGATTGTCTATGGTCGCGTTTATGGCATTACAGACCTCGCGGAGGTTGTGCGGCGGCATCTTGGTCGCCATACCGACGGCAATACCTTCCGAGCCGTTCACGAGGATATTGGGTATCTTTGACGGGAGAACAAGAGGCTCTTTGAGTGATTCATCGAAGTTGGGTCCGAAATCGACGGTCT
Organism: Methanomicrobium sp.; assembly: GCA_017412625.1. GTDB lineage: Archaea > Halobacteriota > Methanomicrobia > Methanomicrobiales > Methanomicrobiaceae > Methanomicrobium. Next base: position 10,375 of record JAFPWZ010000004.1, on the reverse strand, counting down.
CCTTGTCGATATCGGCAAGCATCTCCTCGGCGACGGCATCGAGTCTTGCCTCGGTATAACGCATTGCCGCAGCGGAATCGCCGTCGATAGAACCGAAGTTACCCTGACCTTCGACGAGGGTGTGACGATACGAGAAGGGCTGCGCCATCTTTACGAGCGCATCGTAGATGGACGAATCGCCGTGCGGGTGATACTTACCCATTACGTCACCGACGATACGGGCACACTTCTTGTACGGCTTGTCGTGGGTATTGCCCATCTCGCCCATTGCATAGAGAATGCGCCTGTGAACCGGCTTCAATCCGTCTCTCACATCGGGCAGTGCACGTCCGATGATGACCGACATGGCGTAGTTGATGTACGAGATCTTCATCTCGTCCTCGATGTTTACGTTGATAATCCTCTTTTCGCCGAATGTGAACTGCTCAGATGTCAAGGTTGGTCACCTCCTTTCCGTGACGGTAGATGAATTCGCGGCGCGAATCGACGTCGTCGCCCATGAGTTTGGAGAATATCTCATCGGCATAGCTTGCGTCTATGATGTTTACCTGCTTGAGTATTCTTGACTCGGGGTTCATTGTCGTGTGCCAGAGCTGGTCGGCGTTCATCTCACCGAGACCCTTGTATCTCTGGACGGCGACGCCCTTATCGCCGAACTCGCTCTGGAGTCTGCGCATCTCGTCTTCATTGTAGGCGTAGACCTCTTTGTTGCCCTTTGCCACACGGTAGAGCGGCGGCTGTGCGATATAGACGAAACCGCTCTCTATGAGCTGGGGCATATAGCGGTAGAAGAATGTCAGAAGCAGAGTGCAGATATGAGCGCCGTCGACATCGGCATCGGCCATCATGATGATGTGGTGGTAGCGTGCCTTCGATATGTCGAAGTTCTCGCCGATTCCGCATCCTATTGCCGAGATAAGCGTCTGAATCTCGGCATTCTTGAGTATCTTGTGCTGCGAGGCTTTCTCGACGTTGAGGACTTTACCCCTGAGCGGAAGGATGGCCTGTGTGAGACGCGAACGTCCCTGTTTTGCCGAACCGCCTGCGGAATCTCCCTCCACGATGTAGATCTCGCTCTTTGCCGGGTCGCGTTCCGAGCAGTCCGCAAGTTTTCCGGGCAGTCCGCTTCCTTCGAGGTTGCCCTTCCTTCTCGCAAGTTCCTTTGCCTTTCTTGCCGCTTCTCTGGCTCTCGCCGCCGTCAGTGCCTTCTCGACGATTGCGGCTATGACCTTCGGGTTCTCCTCGAAATACTCCGAGAGTGACTGATAGACTAGGGAATCGACTATACCCTTGACATTGCTGTTTCCGAGGCGCATCTTGGTCTGACCCTCGAACTGCGGGTTGGCAATCTTGATGCTTATGACGGCATTGAGACCTTCGCGGACATCCTCGCCCTTGAGTGTCAGGTCCGAGTTGCCCTTGAAGAGGTTGTTCTCCTTTCCGAACTTGTTGATGGTTCGCGTAAGGGCGCTCCTGAAACCTTCCAGATGCGTTCCGCCCTCGCGGGTATTGACGCTGTTGACGAAGGTCATCACATTCTCGGAGTAGGTGAGCGAATACTGCAGAGCGACCTCGGCTTCGACCTTGTTGGCCTCATCCTTGGTGTTGAGGTATATGACGTCGGGGTGAACGGGTTCTTTGCCGCCCATCAGGTATTTTACGAACTCGCGAATGCCGCCTTCGTAGTGGAAGACGTCGTTGAAGTCGTTTCTCTCGTCGTGTATCTCAATCTTTATGCCAGTGTTGAGGAACGCAAGTTCGCGCATCCTGTAGCTTAAGATGTCGTAGTCGAAGGTGACGGTCTCGAAGATGGTCGCGTCGGGCTTGAACGTGATGATGGTTCCGCGGTCGAAGCCGTCGCGGGATGCGTTCTTTCGTGCCGTCAAGGGTTTTGTGACGCCGCCTCTGGCAAAGGACATCTCGTAGATGTTGCCGTCGCGGTAGACCTCGGCGGTCAGGCTCTCGGAGAGGGCGTTTACAACGGAGACACCTACTCCGTGGAGACCGCCCGAGACCTGATAGGTGTTCTTGTCGAACTTGCCGCCGGCGTGAAGCACGGTGAGAACGACTTCGAGAGCGCTCTTTCCGTCCTGGTCCGCCATGGCGTCGACAGGGATACCTCTTCCGTTATCCTGGACGCTGCATGAGCCGTCTTTTCTGATTGTTACCTTTATGTGGTTACAGTAACCCGCAAGGGCTTCATCGATTGCATTGTCGACTACTTCGTAGACCAGATGATGCAGTCCTCGTATATCGGTGCTTCCGATATACATCGCGGGTCTTTCCCTTACGGGTTCAAGACCTTCGAGGATTGTGATGTGGGATGCGTCGTAATTATTGTCTGCCAATTTCTGTCCCCCGGTTTAATAGTCCGCAGCCTGCCGAATCGCTGCTCTCGGATTCGGCATGATGATTCAAAATGTTCAGAGAAAATATTCAAGAAATATCTTCGAAATTTTCGCTAAAATCGGCTGTGATTGTCGGACTAAAATACACATATATTATATGGGATTTAACGGATTTAAATTCACCGCAAATAATCCGCAAAAATATATCAAAAATGGAAATTAAGTTCATAAAATCTTTATTCGCGCAGATTTTTCGGAGGGCTGTCACTGCACGTATTCATGCACGTATTCATGCGGGTGTCGGTCCTTGTATCCGTGCCGCAATTCCGCTGTATTAATGGGCTATTTCTGTGGTATTTATGACGGTATTTCCGTGGTATTTATGACGACATTCCGCGGCATCGGTGCGGTATCGTTATGGCATGAGTGCGGCTTTTCAGTCGAATCTGCCGACATCGGCGTCGTCGATTCCGAGCTGTCCGTCAACGGCGATTACGAGCCTGTTGAGTGTCTTCTTGACGTCTTCGAGGTCTTCGGCATCCATCATGCCCTGCTGATGCCACATTATCTTCTGACGCAGGATGCCGAATATCTCCTCGACCTCGGTGCCTTTGAACGATTTGGGAAGCGTCATTTGGGTCATGTGGTCGGCAAGTCCGCTCCATGCACGGTCGGGGTTTAATCCGAGATGCTTCGAGATGAGCATGATATTTGTAATGAATCCTTTTCCGAACTGGCTTGGCATAATAGAAGATGGTCGTTTAAGTTTTAATAATTGCTTCTTCAATCGTTGTTTTCAACAGTTGTGCGTCAATTGCTGTTTCGTCACTCTCTCTTGGAGTCCGAACGCATTATATGGCTTTTTATCTCCAATCCGGCAATGCTTCCGAGGTCTTTGATGATAATCGGGTTGAGCATGAGTTTTCGGATTATCCTGTATGGCTTGTCCATGTCGCCGTATTCCACGATATCCCTGAGAATCTCCTCGGAACCGAGATCGCGGCAGAGCATGTCAATCTGTTCATCGCCGATTTTTTTGCGAAGATTATACATCTTCATTCCGAATCTCAGTTCTTTGCCTATATCCTTATTCCAGAGTTTTTCGTATTGTTTCAGGTCGGCGTCACGGAAGCTCTTCTTTTCGCAGCACCCTGCCGCCGTTTCCGCGGCATGATACGCCGTTCTGATACCTGTATAAATACCGCCGCCGGATGTCGGTTTGGCAAACCCGCCGGCATCTCCGCAGAAGAGCACGCGATTTGCACAGGTTTTGGGCATGATTCCGAGCGGAATCGTTCCCGTGACCAGATGTGTGCAGGATCCGGGATTGCAGGATGATGAGCCCGTTGATTCCGCATCGGAATCTTTTGCATCCGAATCTTTCGCATCGCAGTCGCGGCAGATTCTCTCCAGAAATGCTTTGAAACGTTCGGGGACGTCCCTTTCTCCGCAGAGTCCGACGCGGCAGAGCTTATCGGAGATCGGGATTACCCAGCCGAAGAAATCGGGTGAGGCATACGGGTGAAGTTCCGCGAGGTCGGTATCGCGTTTGAGTGCGATATCCGCCTGAATTCCGGAGAGGTAAACCGGCGGGCGTCCGAGGTTCAGGAATCGCGAAAAAAGGCTTCGGGGACCGTCGGCGGCGATGACCATCCGGCATTCGAACTTCTCCTCTCCGTCGATACCCCTAGCCGTTACCGTGCAGAAATCGCCCGCGGATGACGATGCCGCCGGCGTAAAACCCGTGACCGAGGTCTTCATTCTGATTTCCGCACCGGCATTCGCGGCATTCCTGCCCATCTCGGAGTCGAGAAGGGAGCGGTCGACGATATACGCCTTTGTGACTCCGGCATCGAATGAGAGCCCGTTTCCGAGCCCCGATACGATGCGGGCGCCCGAGACTTTGTTAAGAACGCTGTTTTCGCTTACGCGGCATTCGTTGAACGCATTGTTGCTGAGGAGTCCGGCACACTGCACGGGTCGTCCGAACTCGGCATGCTCCTCTAGCAGGAGGGTTTTAAGACCGCGTTGTGCACAGAATTTCGCTGCCGAACTGCCCACGGGGCCGCCTCCGGCAACAATTACGTCATACATTACTGATAGATTGCATCTCGGGATTTAAATAACCGGCAGAATAAACGGCAGAATAACCGGCAGACTTCGGGAAGTAATAACTTGAATAAGAGCCTATTATACTGTAGTATGCCTGTTGAGACAAGAGATAATGAGTATTACAAATACAAACAGTGCCTTATTATCCGAAACGACGTCAAGATGAGCTGCGGCAAGAAATGTGCACAGCTTGCCCATGCGTCTGTCGGCGCTTACGAACATGCCGATAAGACCGTAAAAAAACTCTGGTATGCCGAGGGTATGAAGAAGGTCGTGTTGAAGGTGGATTCGCTTCAGGCGCTTTATCTGATAAAGACGAACGCCGATATGGCGGGCTTTTCCACATCCCTCATATGCGATGCGGGGCATACCGAGGTCGAACCCGGCACCGTAACGGCGCTGGGGATTGGTCCGGCAAAATCCGAGGACCTCGATAAGATAACCGGCAAGCTGCAGCTGCTTTAGACGCGGCATTATCGGAGTAAGGAAATTCAGTATTCATACAATTCAGATAAATCGATAAAATGACACCTGTGACACCATGACACCGATGAAAAGCCCTTACGGGACGGAACAGCTTCTGGGAATGGAGTATTATCTGACGAAGTCGGCCGGAACCGGCGGAATCCTCAGGAAGACGCCGGAGGATTTCGCGGTCGAAGAAGTCTATTCCGATATCAAGCTCACCGGCGGTCCGCACCTCATCTGCGAGCTCGAAAAGACCAACTGGGAGCTGATGCGTGCCTTAAAGGAGATTTCCAAGGCGCTCGGAGTCAGTTATCAGCGCATCTCCTTTGCCGGCACCAAGGACAAGCGTGCCGTGACAAAACAGCTCATCTCCATCTACGGAATCAAGGAAGAAGACCTCGCCCGCGTCACTATAAAGGACATAAATCTGAGAGCGCTCGGCTATGCGAGGACCCAGCTCTCGCTCGGCGATCTTAAGGGAAACCGCTTCGGAATCAATGTAAGCGACTGCACGGGCGATGATCCCGAGGGGGCGCTCGGGGAATGTATTGCGGCGGCGAAGACCGGGCTTCCGAACTACTACGGCATACAGCGTTTCGGAACCATCCGCCCGATTTCGCACATTGTCGGCATTGCTCTGCTCAAGGGCGACTTCAAAGATGCCTGCATGAAATACGCGGGATATCCCTTCGATGACGAGGCTGAAGAGGTAAAGGCGGCAAGGGATGTCTTTGAGAGAACCGGCGACGCCGCCGAGGCTCTGGAGCTGATGCCGGTCCGGATGCACTACGAGCGTTCCATCCTTCATCATCTCGTTGAGAAACCCGAGGACTACAAAGGCGCAATCGGGACGATTCCGCCGAAACTGCTCTCCATGTTCGTGAGCGCGGTTCAGTCCTATATCTTCAACAGGGTGCTCTCCATGAGAATTCGTGAGACGGACGGCGACCCCTTTTCGCCGCAGATCGGCGACAGACTCCTCTTTGCCGACGGGCGCGAGGATATCGTGACCGCCTCGAATATCAATGCCGCAAAGATACACATAGGACGCGGCAGGTGCAGAACGGCAATATACATGCCGGGCAGCGAGGACTTTGCGCCGCAGAGCGGGACCGAGCAGTATACCGTCGATCTCATGGCGGAATGCGGCGTTACAAAAGAGGCTTATGCGGATGTCTCGAAACTTGTCGGTTCAAGATTTGCGGGAGCTTTAAGAGCAATGAGTCTTACCGCGGATATCGCGGGTGCCGTGAACCGTGACGGTGATGAGAGATCGATAAGGCTTGAGTTTTCGCTTCCGCCGGGGCACTACGCGACGACGGTATGCAGAGAGCTCATGAAGACCGACCCGGTATATATGGCGTGACGGGATATATTGCGTGAATATCCCGGTTCGGTTTTCGGTTAAGGGTTAAGTATAGAAGTATAGGTTTGTTATTCAGTCCGATGTAACTTCGGCTGTCTTTGCGGCTTCTTTACCGATAATATTTTTGCAGTTTTTCGCATACTCTATTGCCTGATAGAGATTGCCTATTTCGTCGACAAGACCCTTCTCAATGGCATCTTCGCCGCGTATGATTCTTGCATCGTCGATATCTTCGCGTTTGACATTCGGTCTCTGCGCAAGAATGTCGTTTATGAAGTATTCTCCGCTGGCATCAATGTACGACTGAAGATATTTCTTCTCCGACGCTGTCAGCGCACGATAATCCGAGCCCGCATCCTTGGATTCCACGGACTTAATCGGCTCAAAGACAACACCTTCGCGGTCGTATGCCCTGCTCTTGTCGAGGAATGTCATGATAACGCCGATTCCCGCTGTTGTCGTATCGGGGCTGGCAAAAATCCTGTCCGTATGTGCGCTTATGTGATATGCCGCGGATGTCGCCATTGCCCCCATCGAGGTTATGACAGGCTTTTTGGTCTTTGCGTATTCGACATCGGCGATGATCTCTTCTCCCGCCGCCATGACACCGCCCTGGCTGTCGATTCTGAGGACAATGACTTCCACGAGCGGGTCGTCGGCGGCATTTCTTATCAGGGAGCCGATATATTCGCTGTTGGCGCCGTTGGGGGAGTTGCCCGGGTTTATCTCACCCTCGATTCTGATTACCTTGACACTTCCCGTACTGACCGGCGGCCACAGTACTGATAAAATAATAAATGCGACAAGGGCAATGACGATACCTGCCGCGAAGTACATTGCCGCCGTTCTCTGTTTACTCTTCCTGCTATTCTCTATTCTTTTGATCTCGGATTCAAGCCATGACATGATTGTTGCACTTCGGTGTTGCGGTTATTGCCGTTGGGATTTATTGTCTTTATCGTTATTCAGTATAATACGTCGTATTCCGTGACGAGATTCGTGCCGCAGAGGTAGTGATTCTTCAGATTCAGCCTGAACATCTCGTCTTCGGAGTCGATGTGCATGCCGCCGACGAGGGACGGGGTATCCGAGCCGCCGACTATGAACGGCAGATGAATGAGTCTTATCTCGTCGACCAGCTTCTCCTGAAGCATGTAGTAGTTCAGGGTAGGTCCGCCCTCGACGATGAGCGATTTTATGCCGTAATCGCGGACGAGCAGATCCATGAGTTTTACTATGTCTATCCTGCTCTCGCCGCAGACCACAACATCGGCGCCTTTTGCGCGAATGGCGTCAACCTTCTCCTTCGGCGCCGCAGCGCTTACCGCAATTATTGTCTTTGCGTCGCTGCCGAGCACATTGGAATCGAGAGGAATATCCGCTCTGCTGTTCGGGATGACTCTTATGGGGCTTTCTCCTTCGACTCCGCGCACGGTCAGGAACGAGTTGTCTATCTTTATCGTGTTGGATCCGACCATGATGGCATCATATTCCGCCCTTGTCTTATGGAGGAGTATCTCGGTCGCCTTATCCATGTATTTCATCAGAATTTTGCTGGACGCTCCTTTTTTCAGGGTCAGTTTGCCGTCGGCAGTTATCTCTGACATCATCAGGATATGCGGTTTAATATATTCCTGCGCCATGTGTGTATCTCAATATGAATTTATGATACCGTATTATTTAAGTAGTTGGTCATTTATTTTGGGAGATGTTTTCATTTCTTTCGGCAGATGATTTTCATTTCTTTTGAAACGTGAATATTCAAAGAGGACAATGTAAAAATGACAATAAGTGAAAACTATATGTCTTCGCTTCCAATAATATAAGCACATGAATATTACTGCGCTGAGACCAAAGTTCATCGGATGCCTCGAGCCTATCGCCGATATATTCATAAAACTCCGTTTTACGCCGAATATGGTCTCGTGTACATCTCTCATATGCGGTCTTGCATGTGCGTATCTTTTCTTCTGCCGCGAGTTCGCACTTGGCGCAGTTCTGCTTATAATCTCGGCGGTTCTCGATCTCGTTGACGGCACGGTTGCCAGAAAGACGGGGCGGGAGAGCAAGTTCGGAGCCGTCTTCGACTGGATCGTCGACAAATACGTCGACAGCCTTGTGCTTTTAGGCGTCGGCATGTCCGGGATTGCGATAATAAGCCCTTATCTGCCGCTGACGCCGGGGCAGGAGATATATGCCGACCTCTTCGTAGTCGCTCTTGCGATAATCGGCTCACTCATGAATACCTTCATCAAGCCCGTTACCTATGCGGAAGTGGGCTTTGAGAAGAGAGAGGACGGTAAAATCGACGATCCGCTGGAGCGTGTCGGCTTCTTCGGAAGGCCCGAGACGATAATTCTCCTCATCCTCGGCGGTCTGAGCGGTTTTATCGCACCCGCGGTTATCATCATCGCCGTCTGCACGAATCTCTCGGCATTCCAGAGAATTATCTATCTCTATCTGCATCTGAAGTGAGAATTCACGTGAATCATCAATTGATGATGTGTTGCGTTTCTGCGGTATTCACATGAATTTTCACATGAATTCTATTTAAAAAAATTATGGATCTGTGATATGATCCTTTTTGAAATTCTTTTAAATCAAGTTCGTTTGATTGAAAAAAAGAGTTTATTCGATTTTTATCCCAATCGTTAATCGGAACAGGTAATGGGAACTGATAACGGTAATCGGTAATGAGTCCCCGTTAATCAGTCCGTTTTGTCTGACTTCTTGCCGGACTTGCCGGTCCACTCCCTCACTCTCGCGGCGTAGAGGTTGACGAGGTCTCTTGCAAAGTCGCCGAGGTCCGGGATTATCTTAAAGATTGCAAGCGCAAGCACGATGAGGAAGACAAGTGCGCCGAGCTCGGCAAGGACATTGTGCGCCCAGAAGAAGCTCTCATAGCCGTATTCGCCGTTTGACGCAATCTCGGGGAGGAAATTGAACCACTGCTGCGTGTAGGCTTCGACTACGAAGACGTTTCTGAACAGGTTGAGGATGTAGATTACCGGCACCACGACAAGGAATGAGTAGATCTTCTGCTTCAGCGTCGTCGGCAGGCAGAACGAGAGTCCGAGCATTATGGCAATGCTCTGAATGCCCGTGCAGGCATGGATGATCTCGACGCGGAAGACGCTGTATTGGAGGAGATTCCAGTCAACCTGACTGTAGTGGCAGCCGATTGCCGAACCAATCCATGCCACCTGTCCCGCGACTGTTCCGATGAGCCAGTTGCCCAGTTCGGGGATGTATCCGAAGGGGACGTATATCAGAAATGCGATTGCGGCGCCGCGGCTTAGGTATATAGTGAGATTGTTGTCTTTGAGCAGTTCGCTTACGGTAATAATCAGGAAAGGAATGCTTAAGACCGCCATCATCGGATAGAGGAAGTTGTTCTCCTCGTATATGTAAAACGGCAGGTCGAGTATCAGCGAGAGGACGATGAATATCCACCCCGCGACGGCGCAGTATTTCTTTTTATCCTGCGGGATTATTAAAAACGCAATGAAAGCTATTGCCGATAAGAAAACTAAACTGTTCAGCATTTTACTTTATATCGTATCTTTTCGATATGATATATATCATTAGATCCGTTTTTGGCACGAATAATACATAAGGATTAATCAATAGGAAAACCAATATATATATCGATGATGTTCTGTCCAGAATGCAAGAGTATGCTTAAGTCTTATGACGGTAAGCTCCGCTGTCCGAAATGCGGTTATGAAAAGGAGTTGGATTCGACCGACAAGTCACACCTTCAGAAGGTAAATCATATTCAGGAGAAAGATATTATCATCGTCGACGGCGACAAAGAGAAAAATGTCACCCTTCCGACCATCGAGATCAAATGCCCTGAATGCGGTTACGAACTTGCGGAATGGTGGCTGCGTCAGCTTCGTTCTGCCGATGAAAGCGAAGTCAGATTCTTCCGCTGCGTAAAATGCGGCAAGACCTGGCGTGAATACGATTAATCCCCGTTCTTTCCGTCAAAAATCAATTATTTTTTTATTTTCCCGTTTTTACGTCTTTACGTCTTTACTTTTTTACGTCTTTACTTTTTCACTTTTTGACTTCTTTA
>JAFPWZ010000032.1 GCA_017412625.1 Methanomicrobium sp. | reverse complement strand
CCGATACCGATGATACCAAAACAGCGAATTCAAAGACCGCCGATACCGAAACCGCGGACGCAAAAAAGACATCCGGCAGGGATATAATCACCGGCGAAATCCTGACGCGGGCAATGAAGCATCTCATCATCGGCATAGACGATACCGACTCGGAAGAAGGCGGCGCCACGTTCGCGCTCGCACTCGGACTTCTCCAGTATCTCGGCAAGATGAACGGCGTCATTCCGATATCGCACCGCGTCGTCATGCTCAACCCCGCCCTGGAATGCACGGCGGGTAACTCGTGCAGTTTCATAGAACTCGCCGTTCTCCCCGAAGTTGCGGACGAGGTAAAGGAGCTTGCCGCCAGATTCGTCGAGGACGAATCCCTCTCCGATAACTGGGGAATTGCCGTCAAGGAAGGCTTCGTAATATCCGAAACCCTGCGCGGATTCGGATTCTCCGCCCGCGAAAGAGTAATCACGGGCGACGAACTCTCGGATATCGCCGCAAAGGAAAACCTCTTCGTCCGCGGCGGAAAAGGAGTCGTCGGTGCCGTTGCCGCAATATCCTTCTGCGGACTTGCGACCCGCATCCTGCTCTGCCCCGCCGTAACCTCGCTCTGAATCGCAATCGCCTCAGGAACGGATCATCCGTAATATCGCGGAACACAAAGATGAAAAACATGACGCCCGATAATGAAAATACCCGAATAAACGCTCCGTTGTTGGACAGCGTCAACGTATGGTTCGAAAAAATTTACGACCCGACCATGTATTACATGCTGAGATACGGCGGCAGGCTCGACGAAAAACTCCTCGAAAAAGCCGTCCTTCTGACGATAGAAGCCGACCCGTATCTCTCCTCGCGCTATCTCGAGACCGAAGACGAAGCCTTCTGGGAGAAGATGCCGAAATCCTCTTTTAAGCCGTATTTTACCCTTCAAAAGTATCCGAAAGACATATCGGAGATCTTTGCAAACCCCCCGGAACCCGTTGACGTGAGGAGCGCTCCGCAGTTAAGGCTCGACCTTTATCGGGATGAGACCGGCAATAGCGGCGACATACTGATATTTGCCCTGCATCACGGATTTGCGGACGCACACGGCAATATCTCGGTCGCATCCGCCGTAATGAAGACCTATATCCGGTTGTCGGAAGACCCGGGTTATGTCCCGAAGTATAAGGGCCGGTATCCGCGGGACACAAAAACCATCCCCGGGCGTTTTACGCCGGAGCAGCGCGAAGAAGCCGCAAAATCGGACGAGATAACCTTCGAGCCGAACTGGTCTTTTGTCTGCGGCGACATAAGCCGCGGAAAAATCTTCGACTACACAAAGGAATACCCCCGCGGCGGAAAGCGTTTTTCCGTGCGCACGATATCTCCCGATAACTTCCGAAAGATAAAAGCGTTCGGCAAAAGAAACGGCGCAACAATCAACGACCTCATGGCCGCCGCCTTCCTTATCTCCCTTCTGAAATCCTGCGGCTGCGTATCCGACGAAAAATCGCCGAAATGCGTGCTTACCGCCGGCGACATCCGGCGATACTACGGCTTCGATGCCGATGACAACCCCATGAACATGTCGGTAGCCTTCACGGTCACCGCCGCCTGCGACGAAAACACGCCCCTGAAAGCGATACTCCCCTGGATCTCAGAAACCGTGCGCCGACCTAAGAACGGCATAATGGGTCTCGGATTCATCTGCGGCGTTGAAAAAATCCGCGAATCGGGACTTAAGGCACTTCGCGACTTCTATGACTTCCACATGGGCGAAGGACTCTCGAAATGCACAAGCAACCCCGTATTCTCGAATATCGGCATACTCGACACCCGCAGTTACGACACCGTCCCCGGCTGCCTGCCCTGCGGCAAATCCCCCACAGGGATCAAACTCGAATACGCCCTCTTCATGCCGGTAATCTCGCATGCCCCGGGATTCTCCGTAATCGTCTCGACATACGGCGAACAGATGACTCTTGTCAGCGGATACGAAGATGCCAACACCGACCGCGGACGCGTTGAAGCCCTCCTCGCGGACATGGAAGAAAGACTCGTCCGCGAGTCCGAAGAGGAGTAAATCAAAAGAATCTCAAAGTATTCCCAATGAATTAATGCGGGATGTTAGCCGCGTTTATCACGATACATACACTATTAAAAGGCTATGACAGATTGTATATCATGTGTACTGAGAGTCAGGTCAATGAATATATCTCGCAACTGAGTAATCCCGACAAATCCGTAAGGAACGAAGCGGCGATTGCGCTCTCAAAGTGCGGCAGAAAAGCGGTATTTCCGATGATAAACCTGCTCGACTCCAAAGAGTGGGTAATCCGCTACCGAGCCGCCGAAGTCCTCGGTCTGATAGGCGACGAGACCGCAATCATCCACCTCACAAAACTCCTTACCGACGAAAAAGACCATGTGAGATATATGGCGGCGAAAAGTCTTGGATACTTCAGGAAGAAGGAGCTTGCACTATCCCTAATCCGCATGCTCTCCGACGAAAACGAGTATGTAAGACGCATCTCCGCGGTATCGCTCGGCAACATAGGCGGAAAAACCGCTTACATGTCGCTGAAAAAAGCCGTCGAGACCGAGACGGACGAACGGGCAAAAGCCGCAATGACGGAGTCAATCGGCAGAATAGAACCCACACTCGAAGAAAACCAATAATCTTTTTTCCGCCGATTTTATTATATAATTATTTTATCAGTTCCTTTACGCCGTCCAGCGATTTGTAGGCCGTCGTATCCAGAGTAAGCGGAGTAACCGAGATATTGCCGTGATACAGCGCATAGGTATCCGTCCCTTTCGGAGCCTCGTCGATAAGCGGACCGTTAATCCAGTAATACGGTCTGCCGCGCGGGTCAAGCCTCTTCTCGACGCCGGTAACGAAGAGCTTCTCGCCCAGATGCGTCACCTCGTAGCCGCCGGTAATCTCAATCGGAATGTTCACGTTGAGGACGTGGCAGCCGGCGGGAAAACCCTTCTCAAAGACCGCCCTGCATACATGCGCAATCGCCTTTCCGGCGCCGTCGAAGTTCAGCCGCGACTGCCTCGGATCGTCGAACTTCTCGCTCTGATCGTCGACCTGCTGGGAGAACGCAATCGCATGAACGCCCTGATTTGCCGCCTCCATAGCGGCGCCGACTGTGCCCGAGGTCATAACCGACTCGAAAGAGAGATTCTCTCCGATGTTTACCCCCGAAACCACAAGATCGGGCTTTAAATCAAGCGCAAAAAGTCCGATAATGACGCAGTCCGTGGGCTTTCCGCTGACGGAATACGCATCATGCTCCTTAATCTGAACCTTTGAAACCCGCAGCGGCTCAAAAACGGAGGTCGAACGCCCCACGGCACTCTGCTGTGTCGACGGAGCAACGACGGTAACGTCGGCAAACTCCGAAAGAGCGTTGTATGCCGCCCATATACCTTCGGAGGTCACGCCGTCGTCATTGGTAAGAAGTATTCTCGGTCTCATATGTCTCCATGTCCGTATTTCATAATCGGATTGTCAATCAGATTAGCAATCTGATATTATCAATCAGATTATCAATCATATATTCGCAAAACCGACCCGGTCGGATGAATAATGATGAATTATGATGAATTATATTAGATATGAACCTTTTTGCATTTTAAGTGTTTGAAATGCGGATTCAAAACTGCGGAATCGCTCTTCGCAAATATCGCGATGTTTAGACAAGTATAATACCTTTTCTTTATATACATAATACTGATTTGTGATTTCAATGGGAGCGAATATTTTCAGACAGTCCGTCTTAATCCTGCTTATTCTGGCGCTTGTCGGAATATCGGGAGTATCGGCGGCGACAGTCAACTATTACACACTGAACGAACCCGTAACCACCCCGCAGGGACTCACTCTTGAAAGCTTCAGGGTCAGCGGCGAAAACCAGGAAATCTCCGTCGGCGACACCGTCAATGTCATGCAGATGATGAGCTATCTCTCGGGACCTTACTACCAGCTGATCATCGATCAGCCGGGAGGACTCACTTTTGATATCGTCAACCCCGAAGGCAGGGCATACCGCCTAAGCGCCAACTACGTCGGAAAGACCATAACGCAGGGCGATTATGTCAGTGCAAAGGACACTTTCGTCCCCGATATCGCGGGCGTCTGGAAGATTAAGCCCTCGTTTACAGTCACTTCCGGAGCCGCCAGAGGCAAGATTTTCCCCCCCGAAAACTGGCCTGTTGCCGAGATAAAGGTCACGGCAATTGAGGATCCCAAGCCCGATCTGGTCATCGAAGGCGTCACCGCCGATTTCGACTACAAAAACGGCATGATAACAAAGATAACCTATGTCGTTAAGAATGTCGGCGATATCGACGCCGGAGAAAGCGTATCAAAGATCATGATCGACGGCACCGAGGTTGCCGACAGTTCCGTCGGTTTCCTGCCGGCAGGCAAGAGCCTCACCGTATTCGTTCCCGTCAATGTAAAATACAACGGCCCCTCATCCCTCATTGAAGTCACTCCCAACGCAGACAAAGCCGTGGACGAGGCAAATCACGGGAACAACTACTTCGATGCCATCATCGATAACCCTGTCGACAGTTCGGTTACGACGATAACCGCGGGTCCGACATCCGAGAGCCTGTCCCAGAGCGCTGTCACCGGCGGAGCCGGGACCGATGTCGTATCCGCCGATACCTGTCTGGCATACACCCAGAACTGCAACTCAATCTTCACATGCTCGGTAATCGGGCTTCTCTCTGTTCTTCTCTCGGCAGTCACCTTTGCACTCGGCTACTTCTACGGCGTCAGCAAAAACTGTAAGAAAGAGATTGCATGGATGCGTTCCAAGATAGCCTACCTCAGATCGACCGATCCCAATGCGGCTGAAAAAGGCGAATACAACAGCGGCAACGGTCCCAACAGCGCCGCCGAGAAATTCATAGAGAAGTACTACGGCGAATCGGTCTCGGACACGGGCAAGGACTCGGGCAAGGACTCGGATTCATCCGAAACCGCATCGGAGAAGAAAGACGATTCGAAAGACGCGGATACAAAAGCCGCAGATGCAAAGTCCGACGACAAAAAATCCGAGGATAAGAAATCGGACGATAAGAAATCCGACGATGCCGGTGCAAAGAAGTCCGAATCCGCGGATGACAGGGATGAGAAGGCTGCGGATAAGAAAGATACCGAAGATAAAAAAGACAAAAAAGACGCGGATAAGGATAAGAGCAAAAAGGACAGATCCGCGGATATAGAATTCGAATACGCCGATGAGAGCGACGAACCCGAGAGTGCAAAGAAATAAGCACCGAAAATAAACAATCGAATATAAACAACCGAAAATAAACACCCGACAAATCTTTTTTCTTTTATTGTTTCATTATAAAGCCGCAGTATAAAGCCGCGGAACAAGATCTTATCATTAAAGTAATTTTAAAGCAAACATATTGCGGATGAAAGCATTAATTGCCGAATATACCGTATCGCACAACCCTTCTCTTGCGGGGGAGGGACGGGCAATGCTGGAGACGCTGCGGGGCAGTTTCGAGAGGTGCGGTTATGAGGTGCTCTCTCCCGAAAAAGGGGATTTCGCGGAAGAGCTGAAGCGACTGGCGCCGCTCTGCGATATCGGACTGGTTGTCGCCCCCGACAAAATACTGGGCAGGTTTACAAAGATAATTGAGGACAATACGAGGAATATCGGCTGCGGCAGCCTCAATATATCGCTCTGCGCAAACAAACGGCGGACGGGGGCCATCCTCGAGTCGCACGGCATCGCCGTTCCCAAAGAAGTAACCTCGGGAGTGCGGCTGATAAAGCAGATCAGCGGCGTCGACGGAGAGAACATGCGTCTTGCCGATGAGGAACCGCAGGAGGGCGAGTTCGGTCAGGAGTTCATCGTCGGCGAAAACTTAAGCGTAAGCCTTGTCGGAAGCCGCGTCACCGGCGAGGTCTGCGAGTCCTATACCGGCAAAGAACCGCTCGTCCTTTCGCTGAACAGGCAGTATATCGAGGAGAAGAACGGCAGGTTTGCGTATCGCGGCGGCGAAACCCCCGTCGATCATCCGAGAAAGGACGAGATAATCGATACGGCCGTAAAAGCCCTCAATGTCCTCGGATGTCAGGGATACGTCGGTGTCGACGTCGTCGTCGCCGATAAGGTCTACGTCGTCGATGTCAACCCGCGACCTACAACAAGCCTTGTGGGCATATGCAGCGTCATGGAAGAAGAGATCGCCGATATCCTTGTCGAATGCTCCAGAGGCAGAGGTCCCGACAGCGTTAATCTGAACGGCAGAGTCACTTTTGACACCGACGGCAACGTAAAACGACTGTAATATTACAATAAATTTTGATAGTATCCGAAAAATCAGATATAAATTGAATGCGGACACCTAATATGAGCACTGAAAACAGCAAAATCAACAATAACGGACATAATAACGGGCTTAAAAGCGAGATCATAGGCATAGATGTAGGCGGCGCCAACCTCAAGATCTGCACCGGCAATGCGGTTGAGATACACTACTGCCCGATGTGGAAGGACTCGCCGCTGACCGAACTCTTAAAACCGTATGCCGGCAGAAAAGCCGCGGTCGTGATGAGCGGGGAACTTGCCGACGGCTTCTCAAACAAGGACGAAGGCATAGCATTCATAGTAAACGCCGTTAAGGAAGCAATCCCGAACTCCAAATTCTACGGCATGGACGGGAAATTCCACGAAGGCCCCACGCATCTTCTGGCGGCGGCAAACTGGCTCGCATCCGTCGATTTCCTGAGAGGCAGGTATCCTAATGCCGTTCTCGTCGATTTCGGCAGCACGACCTGCGACATAATCCCGCTGAACCGCTTTGAATCCTTAAAAGGCATGACCGACCTCGACAGACTCAGAAAGGGCTATCTGGTATACACCGGCACTCTGCGGTCGACGATACCCTCCCTCCTGCGAAAAGTCCGTGTCAACGGTTACGACACCTTTGTGAGCAGCGAATACTTTGCACAAAGCGCCGATGCCCACTTCGTCCTCGGCAACATCACCTCCGACGACTACAGCGTTCCCACCGCCGACGGCGCCGACAAAACCCGTGCGGCATCGCTCCAGCGCCTCTCCAGAGTCGTCTGCTCCGACCTCTCCGAGATTACCGAGAGCGGAGCAAAGGAAATAGCAGCCGCGTTCGTAAAAGAGCAGACCGACCTTATTCTCGGCGAAGTTCGCCGCATAATGAAGGATACGGATTCAAAGAGCATAATCGCCGCGGGAATAGGCTCGCATATCCTCACAAAACTCTTTGCGGGAGAGAACATCCCCTGCACCGACCTCAATCTCGAGGCGGGAATCTTCGCCGACGCACTTCCCGCACATGCCGTCATGGAGGTAGCGAAACGAACAGATATCTTCTGAGTCTGATACTGCTTATAGGCTCGCTCGGACTCAGTGCAATCCTCTTCCTTGCGGGACTGCCCTTCTTCTTCCTGTTCCTCTTCATACCGCTGATACCTCTCTTAAGCGGCAAAGGAAACGACGACACCGACATTACGGGCAACGAAAACAACGGAAACAAAACCGCGGAAAGAATCCGAATCCGAGAATGCCCCTCATGCGGCTGGCAGACCGCGGGTGACGAAAGATACTGCCCATACTGTGCGGAAACACTCGTTGAAAAAAGGATTTAATGCACAAATTAATTGTTTAAAAACGAAAATCTCCAAAATTTAAAAAGTAAAAATTAAAAATTTAAAATTTTAAATCGGTTCCGGGTCGGATAAATTTCGCCCATATCCGCTTTATTCTTCTTTATTCTCTTCGGAATCCGCTTCGGCATCGGTATCCGCAAGATCTGCCGTGATCTCCAGAATACCGTGCTTGGACATATACTTCATGGTCTCTTTCCTGACCTTTGAAATGTGCACCTCCGCGGAATACCTGACATCGCCGGTAAACGCCGTAATGCTCAGGGAATTTCCTGTCTCGTCGTCGGTCACGGAAACTGCCGTATTCGAAAGATCCGATCCCGGGATATCAACCGAGACGTGAATCCTGCCGTCATGCTCGTAACACTCGGTATACGGCTTCTTCTCGACAAAATCCGTGTTCATCCTGGACAACCCCTGATATGAACGGACCTTCTTACCGTGCGGATTCGTGACATAGCGTCCGCTGTTCCCTGAACCGTGCGGGCACCCGCTCTCGCAATCGTCGCAATCCTCCGGGCATTCTTTCTTGGGCTGATTTACATCAATAGGAATTCTGCCTCCGGAGATCATGACGGAAAATTTCCCCTGAAAGGGAAACCTGCCGTCCTTCATCATCTCTTTGAACAACTTCTTGATTGCGTCGTTTATCTCGTTATCGAGGTCATCATCCTGTGACATTTTATGATTATATTATTGTTCATCTTTCAGTATATACTCTGCCTTTCGGGTAAGGTCGGCGATGTTATCGAAGTCTTTCGTCACCGAATAAACCGCCTTTTCAAGTTCGTCCTTCAGTTTGGTCTTCTCTTCGGTCTCGCTGCCGTAGGAAAGCCTCATCACCGCGGACGCGCCCTTCTCGAGAACGCTGTTCTCTTCGGCGGAATAGAGCACTTTCCATGCCTTTCTGTCGTATTCCTGAATCGCGTTCTTATCCAGCGAACTCTTGATCTTCTTCATCGCATCCTCGAAATGCTTTCTGGTCACTCTGACGTTGGAGAGCACCTCAAGACGCTGCTCTTCGGTCTTGTCCGCCATGGTCGCGATGAACTCGCGCATTGCCTGAAGCTTTGCCTCCCTCACCACAAGCTCGATATCGGCACCGACGTAACCTTCCGTCTTCTCGACAAGCTCGTCGATACTGATATCCTTTGCGAGCAGATTCTCCGAATCCTTGAGATAAACCTCGAAGATCTTCTTTCTTCCCGCGGCATCCGGCGGCGGCACATAGATGATCCTGTCCAGCCTTCCCGGGCGCATGAGGGCGTCATCCAGCATATCGGGTCTGTTGGTTGCGCCGAGCACGGTCACATTGGTCAGTTCCTCAAGTCCGTCAAGCTCGGTCAGAATCTGACTCACAACGCTCTCGGTCACATGCGAGGAATCGTTGTATGCACCGCGTTTGGGCAGAAGCGCATCGATTTCGTCGAAGAAGATTATCGACGGCGACGCCTGACGGGCTTTCTTGAAGACGTCGCGGACACCCTTCTCGGACTCGCCGACCCACTTCGAGAGCAGTTCGGGGCCCTTCACCGAGATGAAGTTGCACTCGCTCTTGTTTGCCACAGCCTTGGCAAGCAGGGTCTTACCCGTACCCGGCGGTCCGAAGAGCAGGATGCCTGACGGCGGCTTGGTGCCGAGCTTGTTGAATATCTCGGGGTATTTGAGCGGCCATTCGACAGCCTCGGTAAGCTCCTTCTTGACGTTCTCCAGTCCGCCGATATCGTCCCACGAGACGTCGGGGATCTCGACAAGGACCTCACGCATTGCCGAAGGCTCCACGTGTTTCAGCGCATACTCGAAGTCGGCTTTCGTGACCTTAATCCTCTCGACAACCTCGCTGTTTATCTCGTCGATGTTCTTTAAGGTCTTGATCTCCTTCCTTAAGGCATGCATGGCAGCCTCTTTGACGAGAAGTGCGATATCGGCACCCACGAAACCGTGCGTAACCGCGGCAAACGGCTCGAGGAACTTCTTCTTCTTGATGATCTCTTCCTGTTTCCTGCCCTCGATCTCGCCCATCTCGGCGAACTTGCGGCTGAGCTCCAGTCCTTCTTCGCCCGTGACCTCGATACCCGAGAGGTCAATCGGAACGCCGCGGGTGTGAACGAGGAAGATCTCCTGCCTGCCCTTCTTGTCGGGGATACCGATCTCAATCTCACGGTCGAACCTTCCGCCGCGTCTGAGTGCGGGATCGATATTGTCGGGAAGGTTGGTGGCGCCGATTACGATAACCTGACCGCGTCCCTTAAGTCCGTCCATGAGGGTCAGCAGCTGAGCCACGACCCTTCTCTCGACCTCGCCCTTTGTCTCCTCGCGTTTCGGCGCAATCGAGTCTATCTCATCGATAAAGATGATTGTCGGCGCATTCTCGGCTGCCTCGTCGAAGACCTCCCTCAGCTTGCCCTCACTTTCGCCGTAGAACTTGCTGATAATCTCGGGACCCGAGAGCGTGATGAAGTGCGCATCGACCTCGTTGGCGACCGCCTTCGCGATAAGCGTCTTACCCGTTCCCGGCGGACCGTAGAGAAGAACGCCCTTGGGCGGCTGAATTCCCAGTTTCTCGAAGATCTCCGGGTGCCTCAGCGGCAGTTCAATCATCTCGCGCACCTGATCGACCTCGCGTCCGAGACCGCCGATATCCTCGTAGTGAACATCCGGGATTTCCTTTTTGCCGGAGCCTTTCTCCGCCGCCTTATCGCTTATCTCGACCTTGGTATTGGGACCGACGACGGCGATATCGCCGGGCTGAATCTTCGATATTATAAAGGTCAGGACATTGCCCATCACGGTCGAGACACGGAACGTCTGCCCCTGCGTGAACGCTCTGCCGTTGAGTATCCTCGCTATATCCTGCTCCATGCCCTGGAGGTTGACGGCGACGGGCTGTGCGGAGCTTATTACGAGTTTTTCGGCATAAGGCGCATCGACCTTGCGGATTGTGACCTTCTCGTCGATACCTGTCTGGGCATCGCTTCTTATGTTACCGTCGATACGGATGACTCTTCTGTCATAGCCTACGGAATAGTCACGCTGGACTGTTGCCGCGGCTTTTTTACCTCCGGCAATCTCTATCACGTCTCCGCTTGTAAGACCGAGATCCTGCATGACTTCGGGACTCAGACGTGCTATTCCCCTTCCCGCATCCTCATGCATTGCCTCTTTAACAGTAACTTCGTATGAATATTTGTCGTTCATGTTATCGAACCTCTATG
>JAFPWZ010000031.1 GCA_017412625.1 Methanomicrobium sp. | reverse complement strand
CTCGCCGTTCGTGCTTACGGTAAAGGGCTGCTACGAATGCCAGTCGCTGCCGCATATGGGCAGACCGGTATGTTATTTCGATGCGGGGCTTCTTTCCGAGGTCTTCTCGATTCAGAAGCACGAGAAGTATGAGGCGGTAGAGACGCACTGTTATGCCGCGGGTGACGGTTTCTGCCGTTTTGTCGTCAGTAAAAAGGAGGATTCTCCGTCACAGGCGGTAAGCTGGACAATCATCTGAGAATACCTCAGAATCTCAAAATAAAATACATTTCAATTCATTTTTTGCTGTTTTTGCTATCGTATTTTTGCAATAGCCGATGTTTTGCAATAGCTATCATGCTGTTTTATGTGTAAGTGAGCGAAAGGGCAATAAAATGCGGGCAATGGAAAAAGAAAAAAGGATTTTTATTTCGGTTGTTTATTTCCGTTCGGATTTTCCTGTAATTTACCGTAATGTGCTTACTGCGAAGCGCCTTTTGCACATTTTGCGACGATGCCGGTTGCCACGTGCATGATTCCCCAGATAATTGCGAAGAGTCCGAAGACCTGGAAGAGTACGACGTTACCGATGAACGGATAGACGATAAGGTAGATTGCAAGAAGTACCGAGATGATACCCGCTATGATGAGGAGTGCCCTGTAACCGTTTCCGAAAGCGCCGTAAAATCCCATCAGTATATTCGAAAATCCTGTCATGAATGCCCATATGGCGACAAGGTAGTCGACAAGAAGCCATGTCGCAAGTATGTCCGTAAAGACGAATATGCCGACAATAAGTCCGAGAATGCCGGGTATCAGAAGCGCAAGTCTTGCGCCAGTTCCTTCTTTAGTCGTAATTCCCTGAATTATTGCGATTACACTCCATGCAACGACCATTATTCCGATAAGGTATCCTAACGAAAGTATGAATGCCGGCGTCCACGTAAATGCGAGGAAACCGAGGATTACCGCTATGATTCCGGTTAACACGAATGTCCACCATTCCGGTGAAAATCTGAACGAAACCGCGGTGCAGGTTGATTCTTCTTCAGTCATGATAATCTCCGTATTTCCGGATGATCCGGATTATTACTAATGATATTTTATGTTTAATAGATTTTTGCGTATTTTTGCCGGCGATATCATCCTGCCGTAAATTTAAGAAATTGCATAAAGAATATTATTGATTGCGTGTGAAAATTATTACAATAATACACCGTCCGCAAGTGTTTCTCCATGAAGTTAAGCCGTTCAGATTCATATTATAATTCCCCGTCCCGCACGGATGACGGCACATCCCGCGGATTGCTTTGCAGTTCCGCAGGTGCCGTGAGAGCGTCCTCAAAAATATCCAGAGCAATTATTCTCTCGGGCATACTGCTTATCTTTTTACTTGCGTTTGCCGTTGTTCCCGTATATGCCGCAAGCGTTACCGTTACAGCGAGTCCTGACGGCGGTAAAGTAGGTACTGAAATAAAATTTAATGCCGAGGCAAATGATCTTGGTGAAAATGAGACTGTAACTTCATGGGAATGGTCGGGAGGTGACGGTATTACTGGTACTGGTGGCAGTTCTATAACAAGTTCTATAACACATACTTTCAAAACTGCCGGAAGTTTCACTGTAACAGCTAAAGCAAATGTCAA
This sequence comes from Methanomicrobium sp., assembly GCA_017412625.1. Classification (GTDB taxonomy): domain Archaea; phylum Halobacteriota; class Methanomicrobia; order Methanomicrobiales; family Methanomicrobiaceae; genus Methanomicrobium. The sequence goes on along the minus strand of JAFPWZ010000031.1, from coordinate 13,976 downwards.
GGACAGTAATACGGATGAAGTATCTACACCAGAAAAATCAGTTACTGTCACAATAACTGATCCGACGCCTCAACAACCTCAATTGAAAGCTGATTTTAAGGCCGATAAGACCTCCGGAGATGCCCCGTTGACGGTCAAATTTGCGGATAATTCCACTGGTGCGACATCGTGGAAATGGGATTTCGGTGACGGTAATACCAGTATTGCACCAAATCCCGAATATACATACAAGTACTCGGGTACATATACCGTGACGCTTAAGGTTGGCGATGGAAGTGGTAACTCAGCAACGTCTAATCCGACGACGATTACAGTCAAAGCGACGGCGACAACGGCTCCTACTACGCAACCCAACGCAACAGCAACGGTGGATAAAACCGGAACCGTAAATGTGACACTTACGCCCGGAAAAACATGGTCGGACTTCCTGAAGCTGGACTTTGCCGCGTCCGTATCATATGGGGGAGCAACATATTTGTGGGACTTTGGCGACGGCAAAACTGATAGCAGTAAATCTGGCACTCATTCATACAACGACCCGGGAACATACACCGTAACGCTTACCGCAAAACCGATGGGTAATTCTATTATTAAAAATCCGACCGTGACAAATACGGTTAAAATCACGGAGCCGACACTTGACCCTAAAATGTCGGTAGAGACTGTTGCGGGAACATATCAGATAAAATATGAGGATACTACAGGCATTCCCGACGCTTATGTCAAGTCAAGACTCTGGGAGTTCGGTGACGACGGGACCTCAACCGCGAAATCCGGCACATATACTTATAATTCATCAGGCACAAAGACCGTAAAACTGACGATTACCACCACAGGCAATGCGAAAAAGACAGTTTCACAGAACGTAAAGATAAGCGGAATTACCGCCAAGTTTTCGGCGTCACCCACTTCGGGAGCGGCACCTCTTGAGGTCAAATTTACCGATAACTCGGTGAGAAATTCCAAGACCAATTCGGAGATTGATTACTGGAAATGGGAATTCGGTGATGGAACAACTGTAACCGATAAGCCAAATCCGACTCATACCTTCAAAGAACCCGGAGAATATACCGTAAAACTTACTGTTCAGGATAAGGACAACAGTCAGGATTCGACTGAGATGAAGATTAAGGTTCTCGACAACGGCGATTATCCGACTGCCGACTTCGGCATATCGTCATCTTCGTCGCTGAGCGGCAACGCACCTCTGAAAGTATCTTTCGTCGATAAATCAACCGTATCCTCGGATACCAAGGCGAATATTACCGCATGGTACTGGAAGATCACGGATTCCAGCGACAAACTTGTCGCAAGTTTCAGCACTCAGAATCCGACATATACTTTTGAGGACGGCGGCAAATACACGGTTGCACTGACAGTAACGGATTCCAAGAGCAGAACCAATACCAAGACCGTCGAGAACTACATTACGGTCACTTCGGGACTTTCGGCGACCTTCACCGCATCACCTACAAGCGGTACGGCTCCGCTCAACGTGCGTTTTGAAGCCACGCCCGATCCCGACAATGCCTACGATATCGATGAATATGCATGGAATTTCGGCGACGGCACTGGGGTATCCTACGGCAGGGTAATTTCGCATGTGTATCAGAGTGCGGGCACGTACACGGTCAAAATGACGGTCACGGATGAGAAATCCAAGACCTACACGGCGACGAGGAGCAACTACATTACGGTGACTGCCGGCACCTCTTCCAAGACCGTGGCGCCTACAGCGACAACTACGGTGAGCAGCACCGGAACAGATACGGCTCTGAAATCCAAACAGATATCCAAAGGGGACAGAATCTTCGGAATACCAGGCACCCAGCCCATACGCTCGGAGATGCAGAGAATGTACGGTTTCTTCGATGATTTCTTCACCCTATTCTTCGGCATGTTCGGGAAATGAAGACAGCGTATACGATTCATATTCATGCAGAGCCTCAGAAACAAATCCGTATTCTTTGAAACATACGGATGTACCTTCAATTTTGCCGATACTGAAAAGATAAAGGAGATAGCCATAGCTAACGGCTGTGTCATTGCCGAAAACGCGAAAGACGCCGATGCCGTCGTGATAAACACCTGCACCGTGGTGTCCCAGACCGAGAGGGCGATGATACGGGCAATAAACGATTATGCGGATAAGGAAGTCTATGTTACGGGTTGCATGCCCGTGGTTCAGAGAGAAAAACTCCTTGAACTGCGTCCCGATATTCATCTCATAATGCCCGACGAAATCTATGAGAACTCGGAGCGTGTCGGCGGCGTTGCGTTCGGAAACACTGGGATTGTTCAGATAGGGACGGGCTGTCTGGGTGCCTGCGCCTATTGCATAACGCGGTTTGCACGCGGGCGTCTTCGCAGTTTCGGTAAAGAGCGGATAATATCGGAGGTAAAGAGGCAGGTTGCCGCAGGCGTCTCAGAGATACAGCTTACCGGACAGGATGTCAGTGCATGGGGTGCGGATATCGGCAGCAACCTGGGCGAGCTCCTCACCGCCGTAAACGGAGTGGACGGCAACTTTGCGGTCAGGGTCGGCATGATGAATCCGGCGACCGTGATGCCGCATATCTCCGAGATAGCGGAGGCGTTCACGCTCGAAAAGATATATGCCTTCATTCACCTGCCGGTTCAGTCAGGCTCGAATCATGTCCTATCGACAATGAACCGCGGTTATACCCGCGAGCAGTTTATCGACGTTGTCGGCGCATTTCGCAGGCGGATTCCGGATGCGAGAATATCCACGGATTTCATTGTCGGCTATCCGACCGAGACCGAGGAGGACTTTAACGAGACCCTCTCGCTCATTGATGAGGTAAAACCCACAAAAGTCAATATAACACGCTTTTCACTCCGCGAAGGGACGCCTGCCGCAAAATATTACGACATGCCGGACTGGATAAAAAAGAACCGCTCCAGAAAGCTCACGATTGCCGCAAACGCCATTTACGACGCTAACAATGCCGCGATGATAGGGCGCACCGTTCATGCCGCCGTCACAGAAAAGAAGATGGCGGGAACTGTTGTGGCACGCGACAGATACTATAACAATATAGTGGTAAAAGAGGATTTGCCGCTCGGCAAAAAACTCGATCTGCGGATTGTCGACCACCATCGCCACTATCTCATAGCCGAAACCCTGTGAAAAGTTCCTTTAGTGTTCGGTGTTATCCCGTTGCTTTCCCGTATGATGCTTGCGATACTTTCCGGATGGTACTTTCGTGTTTTGTGTATTCTTTTGCCGTAAGTTTATCATAATTTAACCGCAAGCTGACAGTAGGTTTACCGCAAGTTTACAGTAAGTTTTCCGTAAATTCGCGGTTGAGGTCGAGGTGGTTTGAGGGGCCTGTCAGAACTTTAGTGACTCTGTCCCTTTCGGCTCCAAAATGCGGTTGATTTTGGAAAATAAATTGTGTTTGAGACGACATACTAATTCCCAAATCAGTTAACTGAATAGGATAGCATAAAAATATTATTTCGTTTTCGGATTGACAAGGACATAAATAATATATGTCTTTGAGTAATAGTCTATTTTAATAATAGGGAGACTTTTGTTATGTCAATATCTGATCTAAAAAGTACAGTAAAGAAATTTTTGGCAGACAGGAATTCCGCTGTGGTAAATCCCAACGATTATTCCGGTGACGAAAAGGAAATAGCCGAAATCATTGCAGAGCTGATGACGACAATCAAGGAAGACGAGAAGGTCAACAGAGCACTCCAGAGACGTGCGGATCTCTTCGTAACCGACAACCCGCAGGGTATTGCCGTACTCGCTCCCGACAAGCACAGACTCGACCTTAACAAGGAATACGAGAGAATCTGGCACGGCACGTACGACGAGCTGATGGCAAAGAAGCTCTACGACTTCAACATCGAAGTAACGGGCGACGACTTCTACAAGTCCTTCGAGACCAAGAAGAAGGCAGTCTCGGACATGAAGATCAAGTGGGAAGACGGCACGTACAGCTACCTCAGACTCTTCCAGACACCTATCCTTGATGAAAACGGCGAGATCGATGTCAACTACTACATCTATCAGGACTTAACCGAGATGAAGGCACAGATCGAGTCGAACAAGGCACTCCAGAGACGTGCGGAACTCTTCGTAACCGACAACCCGCAGGGTATTGCCGTACTTGCTGCCGACAAGCACAGACTCGACCTTAACAAGGAATACGAGAGAATCTGGCACGGCACGTACGACGAGCTGATGGCAAAGAAGCTCTACGACTTCAACATCGAGGTCACGGGCGACGACTTCTACAAGTCCTTCGAGACCAAGAAGAAGGCAGTCTCGGACATGAAGATCAAGTGGGAAGACGGCACGTTCAGCTACCTCAGACTGTTCCAGACACCTATCCTCAACGAAGACGGCGAGATCGATGTCAACTACTACATCTATCAGGACTTAACCGAGATGACCGAGCAGCTGGAGTCCATCAAGACGCTTCAGCAGCGTACGGATGCAATCGTTCAGGAAAACCCGATGCCGATTGTCATCTGGAATACCGACATGAAAGCCGAGGTTACAAACAAGGCATTCCTCAAATTATCGGGATACACGCCTGAGGAAGCAGCCAACCTCACAATAAAGGACATGGTCTATCTCAAGCAGGCGGGTAAATCCGTCAAGGAGACACTTGAGACAAAGACCGCAAGCCACGGCGAAGCGGCAGTCAGGTTCCCGAGCGGCGACAAGGACGTCGAGAGATACAATATACCGCTCCTCACCGCCGGCGGCAAGGTGGACAGTATCCTTACGGTCTACAACGATATCACCGAACTGCGCAAAGAGATCGACAACTCCGCAAGACTCCAGAAGCGTGCGGAAGCCTTCGTCAAGAACAACCCGCAGGGTATTGCGGTTCTTGCGCCTGACAAGCACAGGCTTGACCTTAACAAGCAGTACGAGAAGATCTGGCACGGCACCTATGACGAGCTGATGGCAAAGAAGCTTTATGACTTCAACGTTGAGGTCACAGGTGCCGACTTCTACGAGTCATTCAACTCCAAGAAGAATGAAGTCTCGGACATGACGGTCAAGTGGGAAGACGGAACAAAGAGCTACCTCAGACTCTTCCAGACGCCTATTGTTGACGATAAGGGCGAGATTGATGTCAACTACTACATCTATCAGGACAGAACACCCGAAGTCACCCAGAGCGAGTACATGGATGTCCATGTCCAGCGTATAGCCGCAAGCCTTGAATCTCTGGCAACAGGAAACAAGGAAGGTCTGCAGCTTGACGTCAACGATGCCGACGTATACACAAAGGAGATGCGTGCGCAGTTTGTCGAGATCTTCAACTCGGTCCAGCGTCTCAGAGATGTTCTTGCAGGTGTCATCAACGATATCGAGAAACTTGCGAATGCAGGTATTGACGGTAAACTCGAATACCGTATCGATGCGGATGTCTACCAGGGTCTCTTCAACCTGCTCGGTCAGGACCTGAACAAACTCATGGAGGCTGTTGCCACACCGCTTAACGAGGCAATGCAGATCTCGGAGTTCTACGCGGCAGGCGACTTCTCTGCAAGATTCTCCGAGGATATCGCCGTAAAGGGCGACTTCGACAAGTTCAAGCAGTCGCTTAACAATATCGGCGAGAAGGTCTCCGAGAATGTCCGTGAGTCCAACAAGGTCACAATGCAGGTCTCACAGACCTCCGGCGAGATCATTAAGGGAACGGATGAGATTGCAAAGGCTGCAGAGAGCGTTGCCGGCGCAAGTCAGAGGGCTGCCGACCTGACAACCGCACTCTTCCAGAGCATTGAGGAGATCAGCAACCAGATATCCGATCTCTCGGCATCCAACGAGGAGATTGCAAGTACGTCACAGGAAGTCTTCAACGCGGCGAATCAGGTTGTCGACATCGGTAAGGAGGCACAGTCCCTCGGTAACGATGCAAACATAAAGATGAACAATGTCGAGAAGATTGCAAGCGGCAGTGTCCAGAGCATCTCCGAGCTCTCCGAGAAGATCAAGGAAGTCAGCAATGTCGTAAGGATGATCAATGCAATCGCGGGTCAGATCAACCTGCTGGCACTCAATGCGGCTATTGAAGCGGCACGTGCCGGTGAACACGGTCGCGGATTCGCTGTAGTCGCAGGCGAGGTCAAGAACCTTGCGGCAGAGGCCCGTGCGGCAACCGAGACCATCGAGAGTGTTGTCTCCGTGGTTCAGGCGAGCAGCGAGAAGACCGCAGAGGCAATAATCGCGGCAAACAAGGAGATTGTCGAGGGTGTCGACAGCGTCAACAAGACAATCGTCGCACTCAACACGATTATTGCGAAGTCCGGTCAGGTCACCAACGATATCGGCGAGATTACCCGTGCTATCGAGGATCAGGCAAATATCTCCAATAACATTGTAAAGGCTGCCGACAGCGGTACACAGAAGACACGTGAGGTTCAGAAGGAGACCGAGGAGCTTGCAGCACTTGCCGAGGAGGAGAGTGCTTCCATTGAGGAGATCTCCAGTGCAATCCACGAAGTCGGTAACCTTGTCAAGAACCTTGAGAATGCGAATGCGAAGTTCAAGTGCTGAAACACTCACCTGAACTTTAATTTTATTCGTAAAAAACAGGAGGAGGTACAGTGATAGATATTGTGCAATTTGAGATATCGGGAGTCAATTATGCTCTGGATATCCAAATGACAAGAGAGATTGTGGAGATGATGCCGATCACTCCCGTGCCGCGTGCACCCGAGTATATTGCCGGAATCATAAATCTTCGCGGTGAGATTACAAATATTCTCAGTCTGAATTATCTTATGGGTCTTCCCGTGGAAGAGCGTGACGACAAGAAGATTATAGTTCTTGCGCCGGATGCGACCGAGGGCTCGAATGTGGGACTTATAGTTGACGACGTTCACAGTGTCAGAAGGATATCCGAGGATTCCGTAGATCAGATCGATAATTCACTCTCGCGTGAGGCATACGTTAAGGGCGTCATCAAAATCGGGAAGGAAGACGGCGGCAAAGACGAGAACAGCGGCGATTATCTGATTATCTGGGTCGATATAGCAAAGATACTTTATGATATTCTGGTTCGCGGCAACAACAGCAACGGTGCCGCGAAACCGGCATAATCTCCCTAATCTGCTTTTTAATACTCACGATATTTTCCTTTTTTGTGTTTTCAGGTTACTGAATTACTTTTTGCCGACTTACATTTTGTCGACCGTATTTCATCGCCCGCGGTCGCACCCGTTTTTATATTATTTTATATCTTGACGGCGAATAGTTAGTATCTGATTAAAGGAATCGATAATATGGACAGCGAGACTGCGGATATAATAAAAAAAGGCTTTGATGCCATTATCAGCGAGATTGACGCGGGCAAAGCCAAAGCCGATGAGCTTTCGGAAGAAGTTAAGAAGAACCGTGCGCAACTTCTCTCGGCGATGGGAAGGACCGCGGCTCCTCTCGCCGCGAAGATGGGTGTGAATCTTCTAATACGCGGCAAGGCGGGCGCTAACGGTGAGATGTACGATCAGGTTTATTCCGATGAGAAGATGTTCATTCTCGGAAAGACCGATCCGATGCCGTATCGTCCCGACGATATGACAAAGAAGGTAGATACTCAGTTCTGTGCCTTATCCGAGAAAGGTGTCTTCTCCGAGATTATGTATACGAATTCCGAGTTCATGACGGATTCGTATATCCGCGAGATTAGCGCGGAAGAAGCATTCGATCTTTACGGTTTTGACATCATGTTCATGCTCTATAAGGCATTCGAGCAGTATCTCGGGAGAAGCGACGATCTGGTCTCGTCTCTCGAGAAGACCCTTGCTTATGTCTTCAAGAGCGAAGATGAACAGAATACACAATAATTCTTTTTTCGGCAGTGAAATTGAATAACTGTCCTCACAAAAACTTTCAAAACAGCGTAAAAAGAGTGGGCCCGGTGCGACTCGAACGCACGACCTCCCGGTTATCAGCCGGGTGCACCACCGACTATGCTACGGGCCCTGTTATGTTGCCTAATAAACTTAGTGTTAGTCATTATTATATGTTTTGTATTGATTCCGTGTGTGAAAACTCATCCCGAAAAATCCGAAAAATCACTGCAATTCGAGGATCATCTCGGGATGGCGGGGCACTTTCGGAACGAAATTGAGTTTCTGATAGAGCGGTCGCCCCTCATCCGTGGCCGTCAGTTCCAGATAGGAGAGATCAAGCTCTTTGCTCTTCTCGATTACCCGATTTAAGAGCGTGGTTGCAAAACCGTGATGGCGGTATCTCTCGTCCGTGAACACATTGAGAATAAGACCGGTCTTTCCGGTTACGAAGAGCTGATTTGCGGGCTTTTCCTGAACAAGCAGGAAGACCGAGGAGTAGATATGGCCGTTTTCTTCGGCGATATACGCAAAGAAATCCTCGTTTAAGTGCTTTTCATAGAACCCGGGCAACTGCGACTTGATCTTATCGAACAGTTCATCGGACATTGTGCCGTATTCGAGATGAAGATAATCAAGCCGCTGCCTGACAAGTTCATCGATATCCGATTTATCCGCCGTTCTCAAATTCATATGGATCAACGACCGCCGCGATTAATTTGCGATATCTATAGATAGCAGTGTGAAATAAAAATAGCTTTGCATGTTATCTTATCGGCATAAAAGAGATCGAAGAAACGAATATGAAGAAGATTGCCTGAAATCCTTTCGGGAACGTTGTGGGTAAATTGTTCCCGAATTCAGGCAACTTTCAGCCGTTTTATGCACATTTTGGAATTCAAGAGATTTTCTCTTGTATTACGGCTGTTCCGTATCCGATATTAGGTATTATGTTTGTAATCGCCGTTGGTTTCTGTTTGGTTGCTTATGGTTGCTTACGGTTTGTATGGTTTTTGAACGGATATGTCCGTATTTGAATTATTCGGAGGTTTTAGGTTGGATGATTTGATGATTTGGATGACTTGTGAATTCAATTTACTGAGATTAGGTTTAAATTTCCGCAATATTTGGAATCCTTTTTTGTGAGCAGATGCACCCTTAGGCTGAGTGCACTCTCTGAATAATAATGTGGGTAGCGGAGTATATAAATGAATGAAATCCCCGTGCACAGGTCATATAACGTTTCGGTTAAATGAATGGCTTATGCATTACGTAACATCGATGAGAAAAGTACGGTGTGATAAAATTGGCATGGGGGGTTGGCATGTGGATACTTGTCATGAGGATATCGTGCGAATATTGGTTTGATGATATTTCGGCGATATCCGCGCCGGAAACACCGCCTGTGCCGTTTCAGTCTTCGTATTGGAATATGTCGTCTATCTTGGCATCAAAACGGCGTGCAATCCTGAATGCAAGTTCAAGCGATGGGGAATACTTATTCTTCTCGATTGCGATAATGGTCTGACGGGTTACTCCCACGTCATCCGCCAGATCCCCCTGAGTCAGATCGTATTTTGCGCGACATACTTTAATCTGATTCTTCATCGTCATCAAGCCCCATATACTTATGCGTGTAATAAATCCTGAAGATGGCATATACCATGATCATAATCGCGAGATTGATCAGAAACGGCATACCCAGATGAAGCAGAGCGGATCTTAATACAGGATCATCCATATACCAGACAATGCTTAGGTTGGCAACAACGGCTGCAAAAACCAGAATCCATGTTATCTGAAGGGAACGTGTTGCCGACATCTCGTTTATCTTCGAGATGAGTTCGTCCGTTACCGCGGGATCCTCTATCCTGCTCCTCAGAATGAAGAGAGTTATTGCCGCAATCAGGACAGATGCGGTCACAATGAGCATTGCGGGATATCGGTTTAAGCATATCGCGCCATAGTTGATTAAAGCGACTATGAAAACTATAATCGAAGTAATAATGTAATATGTGTTCTTTTTCATGCTGTCCGTACCCTAAAAATCAGAATGCACTATTAATTCGGATACCGTTTCTTTTAAATCTTTGTTTATTGTTTGAAAGGAGTTCAAAGAAGTTAAATCAGGTTAATTTAAGCTTGAATCCGGTTCGGATCTTCTTTTGAAGTCTCGGAATATCTGTCAGGTCTTATACGTCATAAAAAAGTCGGGCACATAGCAAATTACGCAAGTAACGACCCTGATGAAAATCCCGGACAAAAAAAGAAAAATATTGCGGATATTGTTATCCGCATCGAAAGCCCGCATCGCGTTTATGTTCGCCGTCAGTCCGCTCTCAAAGCTTCTATGGGGTCCATGTTCGAAGCCTTCCACGCGGGATACACTCCCGAGATCACACAGATAATCACACCTATGGCGATTCCGTACGGGATATGTATCAGACTCTGCATGGTAAAGAAATACTCGGTAGTGTCAAGCATCACGCTTGTCAGCAGATAGCTGCCGATAAGGCTGAATACCGCACCCAGTGCCGAACCTATGATACCCAGTATCGCCGACTCGTAAAGGAACATCCTTCGAATCTCGGAGCGGCGTGTGCCTATGCTTCTGAGAATACCTATCTCCTTGATTCTCTCGGTAACCGACATCAGCATGACATTGAATATCGAGACTGCCGCTACCAGAAGCGAGATGGCACCGATTGCCGACATGAAAGCGATAATCACGCCGATTGTGGAGGAAATCCTCTCTATCAGGGATCCAGAATCCATGATTCTTATCTCATCCTTGCGGTAGTTGAGTGCATGATCCAGTTTCTCCTCCAGATCGTCGATGGTGTTGATATCGGCAACGACAATGTTTACCTGATCGTATTTACCTTCGCCGCCGTAGTGGTTGGTGAACCATTTATCCATCGCAATTATCGCGTTATCGGAGTTTAAGTCCATGGACATGCCTCTTTCCTTGAGTATGCCCGAGACACGCACCGTCGTCTGCTTAACGTCTTCCTTGTCCTTATCGCCTATCTTAATCCTGCTGCCGACTTTCAGGTCATAGCGTTCGGCAAGAGAAGGTCCGACAACGACACTCGTCAACGAAGTCGGATAATCACCTGTCTCGACCTCGACGAGATTCTTGAGGACATCCATCTCCAGAGCGTATATCGACGCTCTTCCTTCGTCGGAACCGACATATATCTTGTCGGAATCGGAATACATCGCGATTACAAGATTCTCGGTACCTGCCGTCTTCTCAATCTTGGCGAGCTGTTTCTGGGAGATGTAGTCATCGTCATTACTGTTAAAGCCGCCGCCCTGAGGCGAGAGCATGATAATGTTGCCGTTCGCCGAGAGGTCCGCGGTAACCGACTGCGTCATGTTTGCTCCGAGGATGCCGATGGACGTAACCGCCACCACGCCTATGACAATACCGATGGCGGCAAGCAGACTCCTTAAGAAATGGAGTCTTACGTTCCTTACCGAGAGTTCAAAGAAGATGTCGTCAAGAATTATCATTGAACTTCTCCTCTATAATCTGTCCGTCCGAGAAGAGAATCTGGCGTTTGGCATACGCCGCCGTCTCTTCGTCGTGCGTTACCATGACTATGGTTCTTCCCTGATTGTTCAGGTCTTTGAGCATGTTCATGACCTGAATACTTGTCTTCGAGTCGAGGTTACCCGTAGGCTCGTCGCAGAGAAGTATTGTCGGGTCGTTTACGAGCGCCCTAGCTATTGCCACCCTCTGCTGCTGACCGCCGGAGATCTCTTTGGGCTTGTGCATTATCCTTGACGGACCCAGACCCACCATCTCCAGCAGTTTTTCAGGATACCCCGTCGTATCGCGTTTTTTTGTCTTGAGTATAAGCGGATACTCCACATTCTCGCGAAGATTAAGCAGCGGAATCAGGTTGAACTGCTGAAAGATATACCCTATCTTGTCGCGCCTCAGGTCCGTAAGCTGATCGTCGTTGAGAAGGCTCACGTCGTTTCCGTCTATGTAGAGTTTGCCGGATGTGGGCACGTCAAGGCATCCTATCTGGTTGAGGAGTGTGGATTTGCCGGAACCCGACTGTCCCATGATGGCGACAAACTCCCCTTTATGTATCTCAAGGGATACGTTGTTCAGCGCAGTCACCTGATCGGTTGGAAGAACGTAGATTTTAGTCACATTTTCCAGTTTTATGACCGGTTCTTCTGTCATATTGGTTCCCCGCGACTCAGTTCTTCTTTTCCGTCTGTTTCTTTATCGCATCCGTTGCCTTTGTGATATAGCCCTTCTTCCATGCCACGGCAACCGCGCCTGCTATGATTATGAGTATAATTATCTCGGTAATCGGGAGACTTCCGCCGCCCATGCCTCTCATTATTCCGCCCATTCCTCTGCCGCCGCCGTTCGGCGGGAACTGTCCCCTGCTTTCGCCGGCAGCGCTTTCCGCACTGAATATGTCCTGTGAATTGCTCTTTATCTTATCGGTCTTAGTATAGGTGTTTCCTGAGGCATCCTTGAAGGTGATGAGCACGGGCACTTCGTCGCTGTCGCATCTGAATGTAATCTCGAAGCTTGAGAAGTCATCCGAGTCAAGCGATCCGATAACCGAGGATTTGTACGGGTCTACCGGGACTGCCGGCGAGGCAACCGTGATGACCATCGATTTTGCGTCTTCGATTCCGGCATTGTTGACATCTCCCGAGAGTGTCTTGTATGCGCCGCTGTCTGTTAACTTGACATTTGTGATAATGGGATTGGGCGAGACCTTGCTGGTGCCGTAGACTATGGGCAGGGTCAGTTCGGACGTATGCGTGGTCATGCCGTTCTTGTAGGATACCTCAAAGGTCATTGTGCCCTCCGAAGTCGGCGTCACCTCGAATTCCGCCGTTGCCGAGGCATCCGCGGCAAGTGCGCCTATGAATCTGCTTGTCTGTGTCGTGGTCACGTCACCCTTAACGGTTACGGTAACGCCCGAAACCGCGTTCTCTCTGGGGTTTCCTACAAGGATATTTATCTTCTTGCTTATGCCTTCCTGGTAGTAATCGGGTGCGTTCAGAGCTGAGATTACAAGCCCCGTATTCTCTATCTTTACGGGTACGTTGTAACTAACACTGCCCGAGCCTTTCATATCAAGATAGAAATGCGGATAGTATATTCCGTCATTGGAGGTTGCTTTGACATAGAATACGAATTCAATCTCGTTGCCTCCGCCGATGAATCCCGCTGTGTCGTATGCATTTTCGTTTAAGATCTGAAGATCTTTCGAATAGAGATCGGCACGCTGATAGTTGACACTTGTCGTACCCGTATTCTTGATTTTTACCGTGACCGTTCCGGTATCGCCGTACATGAAGACGGCGGGATCGGATGATACACCCGTTATTGTAAGGTATGCCGAGCCCGAATTTTCGTCTTCTGCCGATACCGTGCCCGCGAATGCCGCAAGCATTATCAAAAATATTGCTGCAAATATTTTATTCTGAAGTTTCATGTTTTGCCCTCAAATGGCGGGAATAATCTGACGTACAGTATTTTTTACATTTGAATTTATATGTTACCTATGTACCAGGTACAATACATCAAAAAAAGAGGGCTTGAGAGGAGGGTTTGAGAAGGAGTCTCTCAAACGTTTCTAATGTATTTTCTAATGTAATTTTCGAGCGTATTATTCAATCTTTTCCGGATAGAGCACTCTTAAGTCGAACTCGAAAGCGCTTACCGGCTGATCCATATCGAATGCGGTTATTACCTCGGGGTGAATCTCTCCGAAGACACCGACTTTTTTGCCGTTCACGATTATATCCGCACGCCTTCCCTTTAGGAATGCTTCATCCTCCGAGACTTCGGCGGTATATTCCAGACCGAGTTCATGCATGAAGGCGTCGACAATCGCATATATCTCGGAGAAATCCGCGGCACTGTGCATGGAGACAGCGGACACGGTCTGATAGGTCTCGCGTCCGTGTACGACGTCGCCGGCGGAGAAGAGCCTCTGCGGAAGCTCGCGGTGCTGGTTCGTCTGTAAGGTCTCCATCATGAGCGGCAGGATATCGGTTCCGAACATGGTCGGCTCTTCGGAGATGGGGTGAAGGACATAGAGCGCATCCGCCGCTTTGGGACGGCGCATGTTCTG
>JAFPWZ010000030.1 GCA_017412625.1 Methanomicrobium sp. | reverse complement strand
CACACATACGGTCATGGACAGCGTCGAAGACAGATCATCGGGCGTGGCATCAGGCGTTCTGAGCACAATGCGGGTATCGGGCATGATGATCTCGATGGCGCTAGCATCCCTCGTATTCTCCATAGGAGTGGGCTCCGCCGTCCTCGCCGAAGCCGATCACGCGGCACTGGTATCCTCGATAAATCTCGGATTTACCCTGTTCTTCTTCCTCGGCATAATCGGCACATGCTCGGCGCTGATATCCTACAGGTCGGCAAAACGGGCATAAGGACATCAGACATAAGGAATAGGATATAATCACGGATTACAACAAAACAAACAGCAAACTGCAGGAAAAAGAACATCAGAATCACAACAGAAAGTACTGCTGAATACAACAAAATTACTACAGAACAAACAAAAAAACAGAATATTATATTCCGGTTAAATGACTTTTTTCAGTGCACCGACCGGGAATTGAACCCGGGCTATTGGCTTGGAAGGCCAAAGTCATGCCACTAGACCATCGGTGCAAACACAATCGCTTGTGCCATTATAGATTGAAGTTTCTTCTTATTAATTCTTCTTATTAAGAATACTCACAGAAATACCGCTGTAAACACGGCTGAAAATATAAAAAAATAAAAAAAAGGTATTTTGTACCGGCGTCAGTATCCGCGCATCTCGGACTCTATCTTTTCAAGAGCCGCAACACGTCTCTCGAGGGACGGGTGCGTCGATAAAATCTCCATCAGGCTCTTTCCCGTAAGAGCCGGAATGATAAAGAATGCGTTTGCGCCGGAGACTTCCTTCTTGTACTTCTCGGGAACGTTCTCCATTCTGCCGCTGATCTTATTGAGTGCCGATATCAGTGCACGCGGATTACGCGTGATGGCCGCACTTCCCCTGTCGGCGGCAAACTCGCGGTATCTCGAGAGAAGAAGCATAAGGAGCGTCGAAACAATCCAGACCGCGACTGCAACCACTAACATGATAATCCATGCACCGTTATTGTTGCGTCCGTCGAGAATGTTCATGAAGAACGCATTGTGGATGATAATCGACGCAACCATTGCAATAAAACTTGCAATCGTCATTGTCAGGATATCGCGGTTCTTCACGTGCGAAAGCTCGTGCGCCATGACCGCCTCAAGCTCCTCCTCGGTCAAAAGATTCATGATTGAGTCCGTAGCGGCAACAACCGCATGATTAGGGCTTCTTCCCGTCGCAAAGGCGTTCGGAACCGATGAGGGCATGATGGCAACCCTCGGCATCGGCAGATTTGCCTCCGTGCAGAGCTTGCGAATCATGCGGTGAAACTCGGGATACTCGTGTTCTTCGACGATCTTGGCGCGGGTCGTCATCAGTACAAGCTTATCCGAGAAGAAGTACTGGGCAAACGCCATCACGAACGCGAGACCTATCAGTAAATAAAAGTGTCCCGGGAAGAGGAGATTGATTACGCCTATAAAGACGATATAGACTAAGAGAATCAGAATCCATGTAAGAAAAACACGTCCCGTAAGACCCCAGTCTCTCTTCCATTGATTTGTAGTGCTTACATTGAACATATGTACCTTATACTATGCGTATCATTGTTTAAAAACATCAGTACGTTATCAAACGGCATTATGCCGCGGGGATACCGCCGCGATACGGATCGAAATATTTTATAGAATAATCTCAGATACTCATTATCATGGAGGAAGATGCAGAGATGGAAAGTCTGGGGGATGCAGCCTACGGTCTCTTCGAGATTTTCTTAAATCGGGGACTTAAAGAACGCGGACGCTATCTTTTCGAGAGAGTCGAGAGCAATGAGGATTTCTTTGCCGACTTTAAGAGCATCTTCCTGGAATTCGAACGCGATTACGGAATGCTTGCCGACGCACTCACGGAGAGTTTCGAATCCGTGGAAGCCCTCTACGAGAATTTCCGCGCCGGCGAAGGCGTAATCCCGTCCAAAACACACAGAATGTACTGGATTGTCCTGGACGCACCCGAAAAGACCGCAGCAGGTTCCCCCGTGGATTCCGCCGAAGCGGATGTAAAGGAAAAGGAAACGGACGGCGATTCCGACGGCGAAGATGCCGAAGAAGAGGATAAGGGCGGCAAATGGCTGGTCTTTGCCGACGCCGACGAAGCCGACGAACTCTGGAGAAAGATTCGTGATGCCACCGCCGCAAACGATCTCGGCATCTGGGCAAAAGTCTCGACCGCAAAAGCACTGCCCGAATCGGACGACAACAGGGTCGTAATCTATGTCAGCACGGCTGACTGGTCGGATGAGAAGGACGTCATGGAAATCCGCGAAAAACTGAGGGCACTCGGCGTAGAGAAAAGAATAGGCTACAAGAGGAATATCGAGACCTATCAGGGCGAATACTCCGAAGGCGGCAAAAAAGTCACCTATTACAGTGCGTAAATTTGCATCCCGTAA
This sequence comes from Methanomicrobium sp., assembly GCA_017412625.1. Classification (GTDB taxonomy): domain Archaea; phylum Halobacteriota; class Methanomicrobia; order Methanomicrobiales; family Methanomicrobiaceae; genus Methanomicrobium. The sequence continues at coordinate 9,918 of JAFPWZ010000030.1, read as the reverse complement.
AATTACAGTTTGTAAAATTATATTTAGTATATTTAGATTTTATAAATTAAGATTGAAGATCGGATCGTGCCAATCAAATCCCAAAAAATATTTGCGGGGATTTTCCGTAAAAATCCGCCAAAATAAGAATTATGCTTTTCTCTCTTTGTTCTTCGGTCTGAGATTGTCCGAACCGCACTTGCGGCATGTCTTTGCACGCTTTGCATTCCTTGCATTGCATTTCATACAGACCTGCACATCAAGGAGTCTTGCTTCTGCTTCCGGGAATTTTGCCATATTATATACCCCTGAGTTAACTTTCAGTTCTATATACAACGACGTATACGATATTAATATTTTTGGAACGGCGGTTTCAAAATCCGTGACAGACGGAGATACCGCCCGGAAAATTCCGTGAAATAATCCTCAAAAATAGTTCTGAAAGAAAAGACGGGAAAATTATGCGCGATTTTGCACATACCACTTCTTGAACTCGGTGAGCGCACGCGCCCTGTGCGAGATCATAGACTTCTCTTTCAGACCAATCTCGGCAAAAGTCCTGCCTTCATACTCGAATATCGGGTCGTATCCGAAGCCGTTGCTGCCGCGCGGCACCTTGGTTATCTTTCCTTTGACCTCGCCCTCGAATACCTGTATGCCTTCGGAGTCGGCATAGGCAATCGCCGTCACGAAAGTGCCGTTTCTGTCGGGAAGTCCCGCAAGAAGCGAAAGAATGCCCGATATACCTATCGTATCAAGCACATAAGCCGAATATGCCCCTGGAAAACCTTTGAAAGCATTGATGAAGAATCCCGTGTCATCGACGATAACGGGTTTTTTCAGGAGTTCGTAGGCTTCATGCGCCTTAAAATGTGCAATCTGACCTATGTCATCACTTTGAATCTCGGTCAGATCCATATTGATGTGATCGACACTGCATATCCCCTCAAAGAATGCCGCGACTTCACGTGCCTTATTCTCGTTTCCGGTCACCACTGTGATCTCTTTCATAATCTCCTCGACCTGCCCTGACTTGATAATTTTTACTATGCATTTATATGATATAGATTTTTACCACGTCACAGCCGTCAGGGCAGCACATAATCTGATAAATGAAGAAAATAAAGGCATTGCGGATTGCATTATCCGCAGAATATAAAAGGCACTGTGCCCGCGAAAGCAGAAATAAGTCTGATTTTTTTATAATTTGGTGCAAAATATAATTAAATCGGTATTACTTAACAGCCGGTTTCTCTTCATGCGCACCATTACGGCTGAGCAGCCGGCGTATGTGCAGATATGCCCAGACAAATCCGAGGCTGTCGCCGGCGATATACCCGAGCAGACCGCCCCACCAGACTCCGAGCTGACCGAAACCCATGTTTTCGGCAAGGATATACGCGAAAACCGCCGAGAAAATGACCTCTCTGAAGAGACTGATTGCAAGCGAAGTCCCGCCTTTTCCGATGCCCTGAAAGAGCGAATTCGCCATGAGTCCCAGAGCCGCGAACGGAAACAGGATGCACATTATCCGTAGAAATGCCGCGAAATCGCCGGCAAGATGCGCACTTCCGTCGGCATAGGTGAAGAGATACGCGATCTCGTGCGCAAACACGCAGACAATAACGGCGATGACGATGCTCAGCGCCACCCCGATTCCGGTGCCGTAGAGAAGCGTGACCTTAAGATTGTCATATCTCGTCGCACCGAAATTCGCGCCGTAAATGGATATTGCCGCCGTCGATATGGCTACAAGAGGCACTATTGCGAACATGACCACACACCAGACCGTAGTGTAGACCGCGACCGCATCCTCGTTGGCGACATCGACGAGGAGCAGGTTCATTATGACCACGATAATCGCGATGAGCAGATATTCCATGCTCGCCGGAATGCCGACCTTCAGCGTATCCAGGACAATTTTGCCGTCGAACTTAAAGCATTTCCACGAGAATGTGAGGTATGACTTACCGAAGCGGAACCAGTAGACCATGACGGCGGAGACCGCGGCAACCGATACGACCGAAGCCCATGCCGCACCCTCGATACCCCAATCGAAGACGTATATGAAGATCGGGTCGAGGACTATGTTCAGAATCGAGGATGCGGCCATCGCATACATGGGGCGCTTCATATCGCCTTCGGATCTGAAAACGGCGTATCCTATATTCAGGAACAGGAAGAATGCGATACTGGTAAAGAGGATTATCGCATACCGATACGCCAGATCGATTGTGCTGTCGGCACCGAGCGCAAATAACAGCGGCTTCAAAAACAGCAGCAAAGGCACGGTTATGAGTATCGAGATTGCCGCCGTAATACAGAAGGCGTGCATTGCGGCATTGTCCGCACGTGCCTTCTCGCCGGCACCGATGAGACGCGAGATAAGCGAGTTGACACCCGCGCCGATGCCGTTACCGAGACCGATTACAATGATGATAAGCGGCATCGTAAAACCGACGGCGGCAAGGGCATCGCTTCCGAGACCCGAGACCCAGACGGCGTCTATGACATTATAGACCGAGAGGAGGATCATTGCCGCTATCATGGGAACGGAGAGCTTAATGAGCGCTTTCCTGGGGTCGCCCGTCATTATCTCCACACCTTCGGTGGCTTCGGTCTCGGTCTTCGATCTGCTTTCGTTATCGGCGACGGGATCGGTCACATCGGAAATCTCGGTCATATCGGACATACTGCTTCCTTCTATGAATCATGAATTATCCCGCGGAAACGGCGTTCTTCGGGATACCCGAATATATTGGACGGCGATGCATATTAAGATAACAAGACTCCCGCACGGGAAGAGTGAACAGGACTGAATATCACTGAAGATTACCGAAAATTTCCGAAAATTTCCGAATATGTCCGAATATGACATAACGCGGCTGAATATGGCATAACATGACATAACATTAGATAACGTGACAAAAAATGACTGAATGGTTGGAATAATGTTTGGTTAATGATTATCGGGAAGCATTGAAGAGAATGATCATACCGAATCCCGTGCCGGGAAAAGCATGCAATTCAGTATGATCAAAGATCGGATACCGAAACGGATCGGATCAGTTCTTGGACTTCCTTCCACCGCAGCCGCATCCGCAACCGCCGGTTGATTTCTTCTCTTCTTTCTTTTCCTTTTTGTCTTCTGGTTTCTTACATGCCATAATTGATCATAGTCTCACCAAGTATATACGCTTTCTTAACGCGACAAAGAATAAAAAGCATAATTCGGGCTTATTTTAAATCCGGGTAAAATATGCCGTTTAATTCTGCATATTTCCGAACGAAAACCGAATGATATCGGGCTGTAACCCGTATGAAAATCATCTCAAAAGTTGAGCGAAATCATGCAAAAAATAACGGAATGCGGGTGTAAAAAACCGCATCCGGCACGGCGACACCCTGCGCGGAATCAGTGCAGATAGCGACCGCGCATCTTAATCTCGTCGACACGCTCAAGGACGTCCGCCGCATCCTTAAATGCCGCGGCATAACCTTCGGAGAAGGACTTCAGGAGATGCGACATCTCAGGCGCCGTGCTCTCGAGCGTCCTGAAGAAGACATGCAGGTCGACGCCCCTCGACTCAAGCTCGTTCGAGATATATGACAGTCCGAAATCGATCAGATAGGGCTTGGATGCGGCATCTTCGGCGGAATCCTTTGACGGATTGTTGCCTATAATTATATTCGAGGTCGTCAGATCGCCGTGGATGATGCCGCCGCCGTGGAGTTTACCGACCGCAACGCCCGCATTGTAGACATTTTCGTCATTGAGAACAAGCTTGAGCATACTGCCGCGGATATTCTCCATAACAATCGAGTCATGCGTAATATCGCGGATAACGGGGGTTGCCACACCGCATCTGCGGGCAAGGGATATCATACGCGCCTCGGCACGCGTCCTCTCGGCAATCAGACGCCTGTCAAGCTCCGCCGTGCGGTAACCCTTCGAAAGACGGCGTTTGAGAACGTTTCTGCCGCCGTCGCAGAGAGTCACGACAGCCTCCGCGCCTCTTGCGTTGCCGCATTCGATACGGTTGGCACGCTCATACGAAAGATTGCCGGTATCGCTGCGCCAGCGGACCTCGACATCGTCGGAACGGAAATTAGGATTCACCGCGGAATCCTCAAGAGAAAGAGTCTGCCCCGCCTCAAGCATGATCTTACCCGTATACGCGATCATCGCGCCGTTATCGCCGATATACTTCCTTTCGGGCACATAAAAGCTCGCGCCGCGCTCATCGCACATCTCGCGGAGCATCTCCTGAAGACGCTGATTTGCGCCGACACCGCCGACGAGCAGAACCTCATCCTTTCCCGAATGGGCAAGCGCCCTCTCGGTAACCTCGACGCACATCGCAAATGCCGTCTCCTGATAACCAGCGCATACGTCCTCAATCGGCGCTTTGGAATCCTTCGCCGCCGACATCAGACCGGAAAAAGCCAGATCCATACCTTTTACCGTATAGGGCAGACTTATGGGGCTTCCCTCGCGTGCATACTTCTCGACGAGCGGACCGCCCGGGTGCGGAAGACCCTTGCTCCTCGCAAACTTGTCTATGGAGTTTCCGAGCCCTATATCCAGAGTCTCCCCGAAAATGCGGTAACGCGATCTCAGAAATCCCAGAACCTGCGTATTTGCGCCGCTCGCGTAGAGAACTATCGGATCTTTGCAGCCGCAGGCAAACCTGCCTATCTCGACATGCGCAACGCAGTGATTGACGCCGATTAACGGAACGCCGAGCGTAAGCGCAAGCGTGCGTGCCGCCGTTCCCACTGTCCTCAGACAGGGACCAAGACCCGGACCCTGAGAAAAGGCTACGCCTGCGATTTTATCGATATCCGTCTCGGAAAGCGCCTTGGAGACGACTTCCTTTAAGACCGAAGCATGATGCTGCGCCGCTTCGCGGGGGTGGATACCTCCGGCAGGCGGACTGTAGGGATTCGAATAAAGAGAGATTAAATCCTCTCCGAAAACAGAGGCACTGAGGTTCCATGCCGTCCCCTCAATTCCAAGTATTTGCCCTTCAGGCACTCCTTCAGGCATTATTCTATATTGTTTAATTGTTGAATTCAGTATAGCCGCACTTGCCGCATGCCAGTCTGTCCTTGTGCTGTGCCATAAAGACACCTGCACCGCAGCGCGGGCAGTTCTTGCGCTGTGCAACAGCCTTGTCGCCCTCAACCTTGTACATCGAGGAGCGCTTTACGGCCGCTGATTTTGCCGGTTTCTTTGCTGCCATATTTATGCCTCTTCCGCAGGTGCAGCTTCCTTGACCTGACAGCGCTTGACAACATACTCAAGCTCGGTAGCCTTAAGCTCGTCTGCAGAGCCGTAAATGCGTGCGGTTCCCTTGATCTCCTGTTTTCCGAACTCGCATCTGAATGAATCAACAACGCATTTCTCTGTCTCGATATTGCGCAGTGCGCAAAGCTTTCCTAAAACATCCTGTCTTGAAGGGGTCGCGCCCTCATATTTAAGAACAAAATCAAGCTCTGTGCGGTTAAGAAGCTTGTTTTCGTTGTCTCTGGTAAATTCAAAGTCCATCGATATCCCTCAAATATTGTCTACCGTTTTATTTAAAACCGATTGAAAAACTTTCTTAAAAGACCGTGCAAATCGATTTTCGATATGTGCTCATCAGGCAGAGCCTGCACCGTCCCTTCTCTCGAAATATGAAAAAAGCTCATTTGCCTGTTCTTTTGCCGCATCGTCAATGATTTTGACGACTACACCCTCACCCGGCTGACCGTAAAATACCGCGCTCTCTAAAGGAAGCATCCTTACAAGGGGAATAACTGCCAGATCCTCCTCGCCGTTGACATGGACGAGCGCGGGCTGGGAGTCCGCGGAGAATTCGATTGCGCTCCTCAGCGCATCAATCAGTTCATCCGTGATATACCCCGCCGGATTTGAGACCTCATAGCGCTTTACGCTCAAAGCCTGCGTGGAGAGGTGCGCATCTCTGAAGGGCACGCGCATTGTGCTCCCGTCTATGACGCAGATGCTCGGAATAATGCCTTTTCGGACGATATTCGACGTAACGACGTCGCCTACGGCATAAAGCCGTCTGTCGCCGGCATACAAAAGAGCGCTCTCGATATCCGGAAAGAGAACTCCGAAAGGAGCCTTAAACCTGACCCGATCTTTCTCAGGCAGATACCACATAATAAAAAAGTATGATGCCGGTTCTTTCAGCGGACTTTAAGGGCATACCTGCCCGGCATGTCTATGTTCATCTTCTCTGCAATCTTCGATCTCTTGGGATCGACGATATAGAGGTATCCCGCCCAGTCCTCGCTTAAGTTCGAACTGCCGCAGGTAACGCATGCCTCGCCGTCGACAACGTGGTGACAGTTGCGGCATACTCTCAGAACCTTCTTAGTCTTAGTTTTTGACGCCATCTGCTGCATCTCCGCCATGTAAAAGATCTTCTTCCAGCCATGTTCCAGTACCGAGACCTGCCTGTCTCATCGTAAGACCCACCTTTGACTCGTGCGGGTCGCGCTCGGAAAGACTCAGCGAGACGACACGCGCACGGATTGTATCGCCGACACTGATCTTCCTCTTGGATTCCTGACAGATGAGGGTGTTGTTCTTCTCATCGTAATTTATGAAATCGTCGGAGATCTGGCTTACGTGAAGCATTGCATCTATGGGTCCGAGCGAGACGAATGCACCGAAACTTGTAGTCTCGACGACCTCGCCCTCGATAACCTCCTGCATTGCAAGGCGCAGAACAACCGCGTCGAACTCGACATAGTAGTAGACGGCACCGTCGCCGGGGATGATGTCACCCTCGCCGATCTCGTGGATCTCGGTAACGGCAATGAAAATGCCTATCTCTTTATCGATACTGCCTTCGAGCTGTCTCTGAAGTTCATCAAGGACAACCGACTTCAAGTCCTCTCCGAGACGTCCCGGGGGCACGCGCACTTTATCCTGAAGTTTAATCTTGTAATACATATTTCACCTGTTTTTCATTCAGCGGATTTATGCCGGTCAATCAAGATTCGCGCGGGGGTGCCGCCGTCCCGCCTGACTTATTCGGTCGGGAATTCGTCGGGATTTCGGTCGGCATCACGTTGCGCGCGAAGAAATCTTATATCTTCTGCCGGAATGACTCGCACCAGCGGAGTCTGATACTGTACTTATTTAGCTTCTGATTATATCAAGTGTCTTCTGGTTGCGAAGAACAATGATGTCCGTACCGCATCTGCTCAGCTTCTTCTTCAGACCGCGGTCGTTCGTCATGACAATACACCGGGAATTCTCCGCAAACATGACAATCATGTCATCTACGGGCACGGTTTCGCTCGGATTCTCAAAGACCGTGCACCTCTGCGAGAGCCTCAGACCCACCCTTGCCGCGGATGCGCCGCGCCCTCTGCCCTGTGAGAGTCCTTCAAGCTCGTTGACGACGCCGCGCAGGGTAATCGGCTCATAACTGCCGATAAGCATCTCGGTCTCGGTGAATACGTCGACGCCGAACTCCCCGGGAATCATGAGCGCATTTGCATCGAAGAGAACGCGCGGCACGCGCGGCATCTCATCTGAGGTCTGGGTATCCATAAAAAAAATTGAAATTCCGGATTTATCGGAATGTCCGATTTCGGATTGGGATTAGGATTTGTCTCCGAGGAGAGTTCCCATTCCGATAAGTCTCCAGCGTCCGCCGACCATTCTGCTGATTGCAATGCGCGAGCCGACCTTGACGCAGACCGGTCTCTTGAGATCGACTTCGACGACATCTTTCTTTGCGCCGGCAACCACGCCAACCGTGACTGCGGTGCCGACCGAGAGCATGAGCGGCTCCCTGTGCTTTAACGGCTCGATTACGAACTCGTCATCGGCGCCGACGACCCTCTCCATGAGCGAGACCTTGAAGGAGAGTTTGCTCCAGACGGGCGGCAGTTTGCCCTCAAGACCCACGACCTGACCGGAGAGCGCATCGCTCTTTGTGATGGCGGGGTCAAGCTTGGTTCCGATAGCGATAAGACCGCCGGGGGTAGCCTCGGCAATCCTGTTTACACCCGAGTTTGTCGTGGTAATCTTGGTAAGAATCGGCTCCCAGTGCACCTGATTTTCCGTTTCGACCTTTCTTCCCGGGCGAATCTCGATGTCGTCGCCCTCTTTCAGGACACCCTGAATGAGCGACCCGCCGATAACTCCGCCTTTGACATCGCGCCAGTTGCATCCCGGCTTATTGATATCGAAAGATCTTGCGATAAGCATCACGGGATCCTGCGTCGGATCGCGCTTGGGAATCGGGAAGTACTCGTCGATAGCCTGAAGCAGAACGCCGATATTGATGCCCTTCTGTGCAGAAACGGGAATAATTGGCGCATCTTCGGCAATGGTTCCCTTTACGAACTGCTTTATCTGTTTATAGTGAGCAAGTGCCTGATCCTGCGAGACGACATCGATCTTGTTCTGAACAATTATGATATTCTTGATTCCGACAAGCTCCAGAGCCATTAAATGCTCTTTTGTCTGCGGCTGCGGGCATTTTTCGTTCGCGGCAATGACGAGCATGGCGCCGTCCATGATGGCGGAACCCGAGAGCATTGTCGCCATGAGCGTCTCGTGACCTGGTGCGTCGACGAATGAGAATGTCCTGTAGGGGACGGTCTCCGCGCCGCAGTGCGGGCAGACTTTCGCGGACGAATAGGCATCCGCGCCCTCACAGTTGGGGCATTTGTATACGGTCGCGTCCGCATATCCGAGGCGTATGGAGATGCCGCGCTTTATCTCTTCGCTGTGTCTGTCCGTCCATTGTCCCGTAATTCCCGCTACAAGAGTGGTTTTACCGTGATCGACATGACCTACAAGACCGATATTTATATCCGGAATAAATTCACTGCTCACTGATTCTCAGACCTCCTTGGATATTGCCGAACCGCAATCAGATTTTGTGGTCGTGCCGCCGGTTTAAGGCGGATATGATTGAATAAACCGGATTACACAAAACAGTTCGGAATTAGAAGTTGATTTCTGCAGTAGTGTATGACTGTAAAAGGAATAAAACTTAGCATATTCACTCTCAGAAAACGTAAATACGCATGGGAGTCTGTTGCGGATTTTGAAAGCCGTTGCAGATCTGTCAATGATTTGCGCAAGTGACATTTGCGGAAGTAACGGTGAGGTTTGCCGAATGTCTGCTAAATGTTCGTAAATGCTTGTTAAATGTTTGCTAAATATTTGCGGGTGAACGGTGAAAAGTTTGTTAAAAACAGATTAGGTGAATATCAACAAATTATGAAAAAACTTTGGTGAACCGAGAGACTGCATGCGCAATAAGTAAGAAAGAATAATATAAATGTACGCAAAAAGTAAAATTATGTTATCAGGGCATGACGTGAGTCCATGATCTCTGATTCAGGTGAAAAATATGGTACATGATTCAGATCTCTCAAGAATAGGCATATCGCTTCCGAAAAATCTTCTCGACAAGTTTGATGAAATACTGAATTTCAGGGGATATTCTTCACGTTCTGAGGGTATACGTGATGCTATCCGAAGTTATATCACATATTACCAGTGGATGTCCGATGTCACGGGTGAACGTCAGGGAGTAATCACCATGGTCTACGATCACGAGCACCGCGGTCTCATGCAGGTCCTTACCGAGATTCAGCACGAAAATATGGACATTATTCAATCTTCGCTTCACTCGCACGTAAGCCATGACAAATGTCTTGAGATAATCCTCGTCCGCGGCGATGCCGGCGACATCAAAAGGATTGCCGAGACGCTTATGGCGCAGAAGGGCGTGGACTCCGTCAAACTCACCACAATCCCGATTGAGGACGATGCACACCCGCACTCGCACTGAAAAATAAAATAACAAAAAATATTTTTAAAGATCTATTGGCTTTTTTATTGGATTTTTTGACTGTTTTATTGGATTTTTTGACTGTTTTATTGGATTTTTT
>JAFPWZ010000029.1 GCA_017412625.1 Methanomicrobium sp. | reverse complement strand
TAAAATCCTTGCTGGGCTGTCCATCCATGCAACCCGGACCCTTTCTCAAATTCCTCCCTAGATAGTTTGCTCTGATGAGGCAGTATATATGGCTTGATTCGTACTTCACTTCCATTAACATATAAACTTTCATTAGGCATTTTCGAAGTGAATGTGTTATCTGCCAAAAATGGATCCCACATTTGAATCTGTCTTCCATTCAGAAAGAATTGAATTTTCCTGCTGCCATGCATGTATGAGGAAAAAACAGCTGAGATTTGGTCTTTTACAGATTTCGCATATGATAAAAATGCTTTCTGGTACTCTTCGTCGTCAATATGCGTACCTGGAACGATCCGATCTATTTTTTCCCAAACAACCAAAGTCCCAGAAACCGCTTCATTAAAATATTCTTGGATAAGTGTATTTGCATTTTCTGAAGCAACTTTTAATAAGACCCAATCATTTTTTTCTGAAACGACATCCAGATCCCAACACCTTACACTGACTGGACCATTGGTTTTTTTTGAAGCAACAGTTAGTCTTTTGCATTGAGAAAAGGACGCCGTTTTCAAGCCTAATCCAAACCTACCTAAGTCATCGACAGATCTCTCATCTAATGGGTTTTTGCTTCCAGTCTTCATTGCTTCAAACAGTTCATTTTCGGTCATACCATATCCGTCATCAGCAATTGAAATCCACGGAACTCCGTTATTCCATTCAAAGCACACAAATACATTGGATGCTTGCGCAGTAATACTGTTGTCAATTAAGTCAGCAACAGCAGTGGCCGTATCATATCCAAACGCGCGCAAAGACTGCATTAAAGAGGCCGCATTGGGTTTGGCAATTTCAGAATTATCATAAATCATTTGACATCGTCCTCAATAATGAATACTGCTATATCATCAACATCTACATCCAATGCCCTACATCTTTTTTATACCACATCCATGGCAACATTTTCTCCAGCAACCATTTTACTTATTGTTGCATAAAAATCAGATTTAGATTGCTGGTGTCATTTTGTTGTCATCGACTAAGCTAATATGCTTGGAATCCGCATAAACACAGGGTTTTTGAGAGTGGGTTATTACTCATACTCAATCGTCGCCGGCGGCTTGGGTGTGATATCGTAGACAACCCTTGCAACCTCGGGAATCTCCGCGGTTATCCTAGTGGCAATCTTATGCATGACGTCCCACGGAACCTCGACAACTTCGGCTGTCATGGCATCCCTTGAGTAAACCGCTCTTACCGCGACAATATACCCGTGAAGGCGTATATCTCCCTTTACACCCGTACCGCGACCTATAACCGCGGCAAAACACTGCCACGGGTTGAACTTGGGCACAATTTCTTCTTCGGCAATCGCGTTGGCCTCACGGCAGACTCTTACCTTCTCCTCGGTAAGCTCACCGATAACGCGGACTGCGAGACCCGGACCCGGGAAAGGCATTCTCTGCACAATCTCCTGCGGCATATCGAGAGCGGCGGCAACCTCCCTCACCTCATCCTTGTAGAGATCGACCAGCGGCTCGATTAAACCTTTAAATTCGATGTTATACGGCAGACCGCCGACATTGTGGTGGCTCTTGATTCCGCCCTCGCTCTCTATGATATCGGGATAAATCGTTCCCTGAAGGAGGTATTCGGCGCCGGTCTTCTTAGCCTCGCGCTCGAAGATGCGGATGAACTTCTCGCCGATAACCTTCCTCTTGGCCTCGGGATCGGTGACGCCCTTAAGGGCTTCGAGGTATTCCGCGCCGGCATCAACCGTAATCAGGTTAAGCCCCGCAAATACATCCTGAATCTTCTTCGTCTCGCCCTTTCTCATAAGTCCCGTATCGACATAAATCGGAATCAGATTGTCTCCTATGGCACGGCGTGCAAGTTCGGCACATACCGAGGAGTCGACGCCGCCTGAAAGTGCCATAACGACCTTCTTGCCGTCGGACTTCTTTTTTATCTCATCAATTGCCTTCGCAATGAACTTCTCTGTGTTTACCATTTTTTTACCTGTTTAACGTTTTTTATCGGTTGTATTCCGGAGGGGGTTGTTGTATATTATCTAGGTTATCGCGGCTTATCCGCACTTCAGCTTTACACTTCACAAATTACTCTGCAAATCACACTTTCCTGCTCTTTGCGCACGCCTCGACAAATCCGAGATACGGCGGTGACGGGTGGCTCGGTGTGGATTTATATTCGGGGTGGAACTGGGTAGCAAGGAAGAACGAATCGCGGTTCAGCTCGCCGACTTCCATCCTTCTGCCCGACGACCCCGAAAAGACAAGTCCCGCCTTCTCAATATCCGCGATATACTCGGGATTTACCTCATACCTGTGGCGGTGACGCTCTACAATCTTTGTGGCGCCGTAGAGCTTCTCAATTCTTGTGCCCTTCTTGAGATCAATCTCGCAGTCGCCCAGTCTCATGGTGCCGCCGAGGTCCGTGACATTCTCCTGCTCGGGCAGGATTGCAATGACATGCTTTCCGGGGCCCATCTCCTCCGAGGTAGAATCCTTCCAGCCGAGAACATTGCGGCAGTATTCGATGACAACCAGCTGGAAACCGAGACACAGACCGAGAAGAGGAACATTGTTCTCACGGGCATATCTGATTGCATTTATCTTGCCCTCGATACCGCGCGGACCGAAACCGCCCGGGATTACGATACCGTCGACGTCGGCGAAATCGTCATCGGTGAAGTTTTCGGCATCTATCCATTTGATTATGACCTCGGTCGAAAGTTTTCGACCAGCATGCTTCAGCGCCTCTTTAATCGAGATATAGACATCTTCAACGCCGTATTTCGTGACGACGGCGACGGTGATGCGGTTTGTGTACTCGACCGTGACCATTCTGTACCAGTCGTTGTTGGCAGACCGCTCTCCCAGACCGAGCAGGTCCATTATCACCGACGCCATTCCCTCCTTCTCCATCTCGATGGGGACCTCGTATGTGTCCTTTGCGGTTGCCGCCGTAATCACGGCACGGGCGGGAACGTCACAGAAATCGGAGATCTTTCTCTTCGTCGACGGACTCATGACGGTAATACAGCGTCCCACGATAACATCGGGGTGAAGACCGGATTCGCGCAGAGCCTTCACGGAATGCTGTGTCGGCTTTGTCTTGTGGTCGCCCATGGTGTCCTCCGGGACAAGGGTCACGTGCACGAGAGCAATATCGCTCTTGGGCAGTTCGCCGACAAGCTGCCTTACGGCCTCGAGGAAAGGCATGCTCTCGATATCGCCGACCGTTCCGCCGACCTCGACAAGACAGACATCCGCTTTCCTGCCGTTCTCGGTGTAGGACTCGGCGGCGTCTTTTATGCGGCGCTTTATCTCATCGGTGATATGCGGAATTATCTGCACGGTGCCGCCGAGATAGTCGCCGTGCCTCTCCTTCTCGATGACGGTCCGATAGATCTTACCCGTCGTTATGCTGTGCTTTGACGTCAGATTTATGTCAAGGAAACGCTCGTAGTTTCCGAGGTCAAGATCGACCTCGCCGCCGTCCTTAAGAACGAAGACCTCACCGTGCTGCGCCGGATTCATCGTGCCCGCATCAATGTTGAGATACGGATCTATCTTGACCGCAGTCACGAGAAAACCGCGGTTCTTCAAAATTCTGCCGATGGATGCAGTAGTGATGCCTTTGCCGAGCCCACTCATTACACCCCCTGTTACAAAAATATACTTCACTGGACCCTCTCCAAAAATAAATATAGAGAGTGATTGAACTTTCAATAAAATAAAATGATAGATTTACATTCGCGGGAATTCACAGGTATTCCCCGTTGACGAATATCGTGGAATGCCATAAAATCCGGCAATATAAAAAACGGAGCCTTTCAGGCCTCCTGCTTCTTCAGAAAGAACTGTTCGAGATTCCTGACTCTGCGTATTATTGTCTGCTGTTGTGTGTTATCAGGAACGATGCCGAGGTTTTCGCAAGGATTGTATCCGGGGAATCTTTGAGGTGCACGGACCCTTCTGCAAATATTATCTTGTGACCGCGCTTTACGACATGGGATTCGGCAACGAGATCCGCACCCGCGCCGACGCCCTTATAGTAGTCGGTCGCAGCCGAGATTGTCGCAATTCCCTGATCGTCGTCGATAATGGTGCAGATTGCAAGAGCCATGGATTCGTCAATTAATGCAAAATAGACGCCGCCCTGAAGCCAGCCGACGCCGTTGAGCATATCTGGGCGTGTCGTCATGGAGAGTGCGGCTTTTCCGTCGCCGAAGTATACGGGCTCTATTCCCATCAGGCAGAAGAAGGGGTTTGCATCCTTTCCTTTCTTCCTCATCTCTTCCGGATAACTCATGCGATTTAGGTTATTGTTCATCAGATATATATTATAAGCCCGCAAATATTCCGAATTGGAACAGATAATCAGGTGGATAAAATGACAGACAGGATTAACGAAGACACGAACGGGATGAAAGACATTAAAGAAATAAAAGAGATGCTCGGCGAACTCCTCTGGCTGAACTCGGTTATCGCGACCGAACTTATTCAGATTACCGAGAACTCCTCGCAGATTCTGCGTAAAGCGGATATTCCCGAGTCATGCAGAATCGAGCACGGCAAACTGAGAGCCGCGGCACTCGATATCGCTGAAAGATACAAGCCGAACACGGGGCTGAAAGAGCATCTCTTAAAGCATCAATAATCGTATGACAGAATTAAAGAATATACAGCACATAAATTAAAAGAACAAAAAGTCAGGTATCAGGTATGAAAGTTCTGATGGTTATAGCTCCTAAAGGATACAGAGATGAAGAATTCAGTAAATCTGCCGAAGTTTTCGAGAAAAACGGCGTTGCATACGATGTCGCTTCAACCGCGGCAGGCGACTGCGAAGGTATGATGGGGTCGGTGCAGAACGCATCGCTGGCAGTTGCCGATGCAAAAGAAGCGGATTACGATGCACTTGTCATCTGCGGCGGTATCGGCGCACGCGATTTTCTCTGGACGCACGAGCCGTTAATCGAACTTGTAAAGCAGTTTAACGCAAAAGGAAAGGTCATCGGCGCAATCTGTCTCGCTCCGGTCATCCTTGCCTATGCAAGAGTCCTGGACGGCATAAAGGCGACGGTCTTCGACACTCCCGCAAGCGTCGAGCTCTTAAGACAGAGCGGCGCAAAATACGTCAAAGAAGCCGTGGTCTCGGACAAGAACATTGTTACGGGAGATCATCCCGTGGCATCGGTTAAGTTTGCGCAGGAAATTCTCGCAAAACTCAACTGATAAGGCATCAGACTAAAACATACTCAGACCGCGGAAAAAACCCGAATAATCGCAGATCAGCAGTAAATCAGCAATACTAATGATAAAAGAAGAAGAGTGCACCCTCATAATTCCCGCATACAACGAGGAAAAAAGAATAGAAAGATGTCTTGCTGATATCTCGGCATACCGCGGTCCAATCATCTTTGTCTGCGACGGCGACGACAGAACGCCGGAGATAATCCGCAGTTACACCGATACGCTGACGGCGGACGAGAACGGCAAAAAATATCCCGATATCACGGTTCTTTCATTCAACGAACGTCTGGGAAAGGGCGGCGGCATAACCGCGGGGATGAAAGCCGCAACCACGGAATATATAGGATACTGCGATGCCGACAGCGCAACGCCGATATCGGAGATGCGCAGGCTGTTCTCGGAGACTGAGACCTGCGACTGTGCTTTCGGTTCGAGGTGGCTTGCGGCATCGAAGATAGAAAAATCCCAGTCCTTCAGCAGAAAACTGCAGAGCCGCATCTTCAATCTCTGCGTAAAACTGATCCTCGGAATTCCGTTCAAAGACACGCAGTGCGGAGCCAAGGTCTTTAAGAAAACGGCGGTCGAGGCATTGCTGCCCCGCGTCAGATCAACGGGATTCGCCTTCGACGCCGAGATTCTCTATATCCTCTATCGCGGCGGCTTCATGATTAAGGAAGTCCCCATTCTCTGGTCCGAGATGGGCGGGTCGCATGTAGGCATCGGGGATGCACTTAAGATGCTCATAAATCTCATAAAAATAAGACTCAGCTGAACGGCGGGGCAGGAAGTTTGGGGGCAAATATGAAAAAAGAATTCATCTCATCAGTTTTACCGAACGCGGTCGTTGATTCACTTTTCGTTGTGGACGAAGTAACGCTTCGAAACAGCAGCAACAAAAAATCCTATATCTCGTGCACGGTATCGGACCGCACCGGCAGGCTTCCCTGCAAGATATGGGGAGATGCGGGAATGAGCGAGTCCGATATCGAAGGATACTACAATGCTCTCTCGCAATCGCAGGGGAGCATATTCAGGATTGCGGGCAGAGCCGCGCTCTACAAGGGCGAACTCGGAATAAATGTCAACGACGGCATCGTATACCTCAGTAAGCCAGCGGATTCCTCTAAACTCCCGGATTCGGATTTCATCAACTCACCCGTGGATATTGCCGCATGCAAAAAACAGATTCTTGCTCTGATTGATAGCATAGGCGACGAAGGTCTGAGGACACTTGTGTCGAGCGCCGTTACAAAAGCCGACGGATTCTTCGAGAAGCCCGCGGCAAAGGGACGGCATCACGGTTACTTCGGGGGGCTCTGCGAGCATTCCCTCGAGGTCGCAAAGACGGCGCTCTCGATTGAAGAAAGCCTCAGCGGCGTCAGACTCAGACGCGACCTGCTTATCGCGGGCGCACTCCTTCACGACATAGGCAAATGTCAGTCCTTCGAGAAGAAGGGGCTCTCATACGTGCCTCTGCCGGAATACTCCCTTCTCGGGCATACGGCGACGGCGATGATGTATCTCTCGCATTACCGTGCATTCACGGATGCGGAGACGTTCCGCGAACTTCTGCACATAGTTCAGTCGCATCACGGCGAACACGGCGAGACAATGCCGCAGACCGCTGAAGCATGGGCGGTTCACCTTGCCGACAATATCAGCGCGAAGATCCATGAGGTCGACGAAGACCTGAAATCCGTGAACCCGGGCGAATCGGTCTGGGGCAGAAAATCCGATTCCTTCGTATACAAATCCGCATCCTGCGATGACACGGGCGGAGAGAGGGGTGCTGGAGATAACGGCGGCGGAAACTTTGTGAGCGGAAAGGGAAGCGGGTCCGAAAAGAAGAGCCAGCGCAGTATTACCGACTGCTTCAAATAATAATGCCGCATAACGCGGCGCTTTATGCCGTCAATAAGCCTCAGGACTTTTATGCAATATTTTATACATACATAAATCAAGATTTTTTATAATGTCAGAAGTTTCGGACTTCATCAAGCTCTCCGCCGATGAAGAAGTAATACGTGAATACAAAGGGTTTAAGATGCTCAAACCGCAATCCGCGACCCTGACAATTGCGGTGACGTCAAAGAGGCTGATTCTCTACGCAATGACGCGAAAAGCCATGAAGATGAACCGCCCTTCACTCTCGCAGGATGTCAGAATCGAGGATATCCGCGGCGTCGAGGTCTATGAGAACAAAGCAGTCAATCGCCCTCTTTTAATAATCGGTCTGATAATTCTTCTTGCAGGCGCATTCGGAACCTACAAACCGATGTCGACAATATTCTATGACATCAACATGCATATCGGTCACAATTATGCGGGTCCCGCGGTTGCGGCAATCGGACTTCTCTTCGGCATCATCGCCGTTATCGCAGGCTCCAAGAGACTCAAGCTCAATTTCCAGTGCAATAAAGAGTGCAGGACAAACGGTATGCTGATGAACAATACCGAGATCAAGTGGAGCGGAGAGTCTCAGAGAGTCCTCTGCGAACTCGGCTCGCTTATCATCGACGTCCAGGAGCAGTTCATCACATCATCGGCGGTATCGCAGGCGAAGGCTGCGGCAGGATACGTCACCGAAGACGGATATCGCAGTATCCCCAACGCCGCGGCTCAGAACTCCTACTACGGCGGATATCCCGATAATTACGCAAACGCCGCATACCAAAACGGCGGATACGGCAATGGCAATGGCGGGGGAATTGAGCCCGATGACTTTGCAGCGCCGCCGCGTATCCAGAATTATCGCGCGGAGAGTGCCGAACCTGACGAATCCGACTACATGACCGAAAGCGCTCCGGCAAGGGATTATTCAGATGAACCTGCACGGGCCGAATACAACGATGAAGAGCAGGAGCCCGAAGAGCCCGTGACGCCGCCGGAAAAACCCGTAAGGAAGACTCTTGCGGAAGAGTTCGCTGAGGCTGGCGGTCTTGACAAGCCGAGAACATCGCCTTTCGACGGCGTTGACCTCGGTCTTATGCAGGATGCCGATGTCCACCTTCCGCCCAAGGACGATGAGGAAGGCGGCGAATCCATGTCAACCTACGAAGAGTATTACGGATACGAAACCGAGAAACAGGAAGAGGACGCGCCAAAGCGCGACGACTATCTCTTCTGATTTTTTAACGAACGGACATAAACAATAACACACTGAACAACGGCAAAATATTGCCAAAATATCAAAACATCAAATATCCAATTTTTCGGATCAAAAATAAGGTAAATATTTTAGAGTTATTTCCTTCTGATTTTTACGGATTCGGCATGAGCGATGAGACCTTCGGCAGTTGCCAGAGTCTCGGCGATATCCCCTATCTCTTCGAGACCTTCGCGGTCTACTATCTGAACGGTCGAGGTCTTGCAGAAATGATTCACATTAAGACCCGAATATATCTTTGAGTAGCCCGCGGTCGGCAGAACGTGGTTTGTTCCCGAGGCATAATCACCGCAGGCAACCGGCGTATACGGACCCGCAAATATCGAGCCTGCGTTGTGAACTTTGTTCAGGACGCTCAGCGTGTCGGCAACCTGAATAGAGAGATGTTCGGGTGCGATTCTGTCCATCTTTGCGACGGCGTCTTCGAGCGAGTCCGCAAGCACATATCCCGAATTCTTAAGTGATTTCTCGATAATCTCACGTCTTGCAGCGGTAGCAAACTGACGTTCGACCTCTTTTGATACCGCATCAATGAGGGACTTGTCCGCGGTCACGAGGACGCAGGCGGAGTTTGGATCATGCTCTGCCTGTGCAAGAATATCCGCCGCGACAAATCTCGGATTTGCGGTGGAGTCCGCAATAATTCCAATCTCCGAGGGACCGGCGGGGAAGTCGATCTCGGCATTGTCGCGAAGGAGCATCTTGGCGGCAGTGACAAAGACATTGCCGGGGCCCACAATCTTGTCGACCTTCTTTATAGACTCCGTGCCCAATGCCAGAGCCGCGATTGCCTGCGCACCGCCGACACGGTATATCTCGGATACGCCCGCAATATCGAATGCCACTATGGTAAGCGGGTTTATCGGCGGCGGCGAACAGGCGCATATTTCCTTAACGCCGGCAACGCGTGCGGGAACCGCGGTCATGAGCGCCGTCGACGGATAAGACGCACGCCCTCCCGGGATATAACAGCCCACACGGCTGAGCGGCGTGGTCTTGACGCCGAGCGTGACCCCCGGCGATACCTCCCTCAGCCAGAGATCGTCGTGCTTCTGGAACTCGTGGAACTCGGCGATTCGCGCCTCCGCCTGCGTCAAACACTCAATCAGGCGGTCTTCGACCGAATTGTATGCCTCGTCAATCTCATCTTCCGTGACTCTGAGATGTTCAAGCTCTATTTTGTCAAACTTCTTTGCATACTCATAAAGTGCGGAGTCGCCGTTCTTTCTGACATTGTCGATAATCTCGGAGACCGTGTCGTAAACTCCGGTCAGCCCCTGACGCCGACCGCCGATCCATGCCCCAACATCAAGTTCTTTTAACATCGCTCTTCGTATTAGTTTTGAATCTTAATCGGAATATAATTTAGCATACCGTGACTGCCGGAGATGTTATCGACGGGGCAGTCGGCTGCGGAGGGCAACGGATAGGTGCGGAGTATTCAAAATGATACACTTTTTTGGGATACAATCCATATCTATATCGGATGAAAGCAACTGTCCTTGCCAGCGGAAGCAAAGGTAACTGCACTTATCTTGAAGGCGAGAGCGGAGCTCTTATCATAGATGCGGGGCTGAGCGCACGCGAAACCCTGCTGAGGCTCGAGTCTGCCGGCGGCAATCACGAGCTGATAGAGGGTATTCTGGTGACGCACGAGCACAGCGACCATATCAGCGGACTCGACACCCTTGCGAGAAAACTCGACGTGCCCGTTCTGGCAACGCAGGGAACACTCTGGGAGTTTGAGAGCAAGAGAAACCCAAAGAGCAGGCTGAAGGAGATATCGATGATTCCTCTTAAGACCGGCGATATCTTCGAGTTTGCGGGATTCAGGATCAAGCCGTTCTCTACGTATCATGACGCAATCGATCCCTGCGGCTTCAGGATTGTCCAGAACGACTCAAAATTCGGCTTCTGCACGGATACGGGGCAGATTACCGAGAAGATGGAAGAAGAACTCTTCGGCTGCGATGCCGTCGTGCTCGAGAGCAATCACTGCCCCGTCATGCTCGAAAACGGACCTTATCCCAAGTTTCTCAAGGAGAGAATCCGCGACAGAAAACGCGGCCACCTCTCCAATACCGCTGCGGGCGAGTTCATAAAAAGGAGCAACGGCGATATCGGAGAGATTATTCTGGCGCACCTGAGTCAGGAGAACAATACCCCCGAGAAAGCACTCTCGAGCGCAAAGAACTATGCGGGGCTCTCGGTCGACGATATCCTATTTGAAGTCTCTCTTCAGGATAAGATCTGCGATACCGTCAGAATATGAAACGAGAGATATGCAAAATCAGAGAAAACAGACAGAACAATATTGAACAAATACAGAATATAAAATAAAACGATATACACATACAGGAAGTCGGAGGATGCAGTTTTCGGAATTTTCAGAGATATGTGACAGAATTGAGTCGACCCGCGGCAGACTCGATTCGATAGATATAGTGTCGGGCGTCCTCAAGACACTGACCGATGAAGAACTCCCCGTTTTCGTCAGATTCCTCATGGGAAGGATATTTCCCGACTGGAGCCCCGAGAAGATAGGAATCGGACCCAATCTCGTCTATGACGCGGTTGCCTACGTTGTCGGCGACAGCAGGAACACGGTCATAAGAAAGATCAACGCCGGCGGCGACGCGGGAAGGGCAATCGAGGGGCTGCTGCTGAAGAAAGAGCAGACATCCTTCTTCTCCGAGACACTCGATCTTCTGGAGGTCTACAATGACTTCATCTATATCTCCGGCGTTGAGGGCGGCAGTTCGCAGAAGGAGAAACTCAAAGTCCTCAAGAAGATCTTTGCAAACGCGAAACCCGTTGAGGCGCGCTACATTACAAGACTTATTCTCGGCGAACTCAGAATCGGTATCGGTGAGGGGAATATCCGCGATGCCGTTGCAAAAGCATTCGATGTGCCTGCCGCCGCCGTAGAGCACGCATTCCAGGCCTCAAACGATCTCGGCGAGGTGGCAGTGCTGGCAAAGAAAGGTATCGAAGCGCTCGAAGACGTTAAAGTGGAGCTCTTCAGACCCGTCAAGATGATGCTTGCCCGTCAGGGAACCATTGCCGCTATGCTCGAAGAAGAAGGTGTGCTTGCCGCCGAATACAAATACGACGGAACAAGATTCCAGTTCCACAAAAAGGGCAACGAATGCAGAATCTACTCCCGAAAACTCGAGGAGGTCACAAAAGCCATACCCGATGTCGCAAATATGCTCCTTGAAGCGACTACGCATGACGCTATCCTCGACGGCGAAGTGATTGCAATCGACGAAGAGACCGGGCGCCCCCTGCCGTTTCAGTATGTGCTTCGCCGTTTCAGAAGAAAACACGATGTCGAGGGGCACATGCAGAAGATCAAACTTGTCCCCAATATCTTCGACATAATCTGTATCGACGGCAGAACGCTCATTGACGAGCCGTTCTCCGAAAGGAGAAAGATTCTTACCGAATCCGTCTCGAGATACGTGGCGCCGCAGATAGTCTCGGACGATATCGAGACCATAGAGGCGTTTTATCGCTCGGCACTCGCGGACGGACACGAAGGAATCATGATAAAATCGCGCAGCGCACACTATACACCCGGCGTTCGCGGAAAAGAATGGGTAAAGATCAAGCCCGCGGTCGACACCATGGATCTCGCGGTCATCGGCGCCGAATGGGGCGAGGGTAAACGCGCAAAACACTTCGGATCGTTCCTTCTCGCATGCCGCGACGAACTCGGAGAACTTATCCCCGTATCCAAGGTGGCTACGGGAATCTCGGACGAGATGCTCGACATACTCTATGACATGCTTAAGGATATCGTAATCTCGGAGTCGAAGAATACCGTGACCTTTGAGCCGGATACGGTCTTTGAGGTCGGTTATGCCGAGATTCAGAAGAGCCCCACCTATGAGGCGGGTTATGCCCTGCGATTCCCTAGATTCATACGCCTCCGCGACGATAAGAGCGTGGAAGAAATCGAGACCCTGCAATCAATCGAGGCCAGATTCGCCGAGCAGACAAAGAGACTTCAGGGATGATACATCCCGACGCGTCCCTGCCAATCAAAAATCAATATCAGAAATCATATCAGAAATCAAACAGACTTTTTTGCGTGCGGAGTTCGGTAAACAGCCGGCTGTGTCTGAGCCATGTGTCGTTGCCGCAGAACTTCGTCACGGTATCGGCACCCTCTTTGGTATCTTCGCACTTGACGGGCTGTGAGTTCATGGCGTTTCGTGTAGCCTCTCTGATTACCCATGTGCCCAGCGGCGCCCAGTAATCCTTAGTGGCGCGGCGGACGAGGATTACCTCCGCATTCCTGCGGATATCCAAGAGATATTCGAGTACCGCGAGTCTTGCCGAGTAATAGGCGCCGCCTATCGGGGAATAATCGTTCTTGTTCTTCTTTGTCTCGGAGTCCGTGACTATGACATCGCTGTCTCCCGCCCACATGCTGTTCTTCTCCCAGATCTCTATCATCTCGAACTTCCACTCCCCCGGGACAAGCATACAGACGATATGATTTGCATGAATCGCGCCCGAAAATACGATCACGTCGGATATCGGCGGGTACTTCATGACCTCGGATTTCAGACGGCGGGAGATTGAATCGTCAATCGCGGTTATTCCCCACCTTGTCGGCACAAAACGGCGATTCTTCTCAATACCGAGGAGCCCCGCGCCCAAAACGTTCTGAATGTGGTGGACGTCTATGCCGCCTTTGAAGAGCTCATACATTCCGTCAACCGCTCTCAGATCGCCGTCGGAGGTTATCTTGTCGACAATTCGCGGAACAAAGGCATTGTCGAGGACATCCATCTTCTTTATCTCCCCAGACAGACCCACGGGCGCAAGAGTGCCGTCGAACTTGAGATCGAAAGATACGGGTTTCTCGAATGCGACCTCGATATCAATCGGCTTCTGCGAGATTGCCACCTCCTGTATCGAGTCGGCGGTTCTTGCGAGGAATGCCTTGCCTGCCGCGGCATTGAGCGTCTTTGAGCCGCGGACGGTCGATGAACGCATTGCGACGATATCATCGATACTGCAACCTTTCTTTACCCAGTCCTCTGGATCGTCCGCCTGACCCGTCATCATGGGTCCGCCCGCAACCTTGGGATAACTGTAACTGCCGATGAAGACCGAGGGGCTTTCGCCCATGTAGCTCTCGAAGGGTCGCGGTTTTTCTTTCAGTTTCGCATAAAATCGGCTCGTTATCGGGCATTTGGGGAGGCCGCAGAACCCTCTGCCTTTACATTGAACGCACTGTTGCGAACGGGACATATGTTTACCTTTACGCTGATTCGCGATTACAAAAAAAAAGATTATAATGAGATTCTGTAGTCGCCCATACCGCTTACGCAGGAGGCATCCGCGGTTACCCAGCCGCTCTGAGGTCCTTTGACGGATAACTCCATCGTGTTGACGTAGGAGTTGTCTTTATCGCCGTTATAATACGACCATTGGTTTTTGCCGACGCACTTGAGCGAGATCTTCACGACCGTGTCCTCGGCGCAGTTATATTTCAGATATACGTTTACCTTGTAATTTGCCGGATCCGAGTCCGCTTCGGCGGGCGCAAAGAGATATGCGTTCGCGGCGGGATTCTTTGTATCGATAATCATCGGGTCGATTTCAACTTTGGCACCGATTTTCTCGCTCCTGAGTTTGTCGCCGGTCACCTTGATGAACGCGGCGTCCTTGGCCGCGAAATAGTCTGCAGTGATGCCGCTTCCCAGACCCGTGCCTCTGCCGTCCGCGAACTCGACGCCGAGCGGCGAGTTTCCTTTATTCGACGGAACCGGCAGGAACATGGTCACGCCCGTCAGTTCTGCGGTGGCGTCAACCGTGGCGGTATAGGTATATGTGCTCACGGGATCGATACCGAGTGCATCAAAACCGAACGGATAGAAGAAACCTGCCGCAAACATCAACAGACCTGCAAATATCGCGAGTATTACTATTAACAGTGCAAGAAATTTGCCGGTCTCCATTTTTTCGAGATCCATATCTTTTCTTCCTTCTGAATTAGCCTAATTAATTATTCATAAACAATAGTCTAAAATCTTTTCCAAAACGCGGTATGAAAAAAGGGCGGTTATCGGGCATTAAACTTTCAAAGTTTATGGGCAGGTCTCCGCACGATATTTGTGAGTTTTTCGTCAATCGGCAACCCATATAAGCTTAATCAGAGATCAATCCGTGGTTAATCAGCCGGATTTGTGCTTCCTTATCGCATCCTCGATTGCCGCCATCGTCTTTACGCGTCCGTCTTCCTGAACGAAGAGATGAGACATGTCCGGGACTTTCATGTTCAGCGCCTCGTCGATGGCTTCGCTTAAGGTCTCTTTTGTGACCTTATCGCCGGAGAGCATGATGCCTGCGCCTATCTCCTCGATCTTTCTGCCGTTGTTCCACTGCTCGGGATGATAGGGGTCGATAATCATCACAATCGGCTTTCCGAGAAAGAGCGACTCGTGAATCGAGGTAAGACCGCCGTGGAGGATGTTAACCCGCGATTGCGCCATATAGGTGAGAATATCGGACGTATAGCCGTGTGTCTTGAAGTTGCGGCTTTCGGCGGGCAGTCCCGGGGATGTGGAGAAGACCTCGAACTGATGGAAGGGGCGCTCGTTTGCGATCTCTTTCAGCATGCCGTACATGGGGATTTTGAACGGTTCTCCCCCGAAACTTGCGAATATTATCTTTTTCTCGATCTTATAGTCCGAGAGTTTTGCATCCATTATGGGACCGACAAACTTGTATCTGGAGGAATCCTCGCGTTTTATCTCCAGATTGTAGCCGCTTACCGTATTGGGATACGAAAAATCGGGGATGATGATATTGTCGGGAAGAGTCAGGTATTTCTCGACGACACTGCTCAAAATCTCCCAGTGCTTTGAATGCTCATCGTTTGCCGACGCGAACTTATTCTGATTCGTTATGAAAAGCGAAGGAATATCCTGTATCTTCGCCGCGAAAATCGCCGCATACATGGTATCCGCTATGAGAACGTCGATCTTCTTCTCGATAATGATTCTGCGTATATCGCGAAGGGAACGTGCAAGAGACAGAAGCACCCCTTTCGACGACCAGACCGTCTTTGAAAGGCTGAAATATCCGGATTCGCCCTCCAAAATGACCTCGCGGTATGTATCAAAAACAGTAAAACCCTGTTTTGAGATAAAATCCAGAGCCTTGCCGTATGAGGCAAAATAGCATTTATTCCCGAATTTCTCCAGATACTTGGCAAGTTTCGTCGAACGCGAGGCATGCCCCAGCCCCTCGCCGCAGACTACAAATAATATTCTCATGTCACATCAACGATAAATCAAAGGATCCGTATGCAAATATCAAAACCGGCCCCTACATGACGGTCCCGCAAACACGGCCTCGCAAATACGGATTCACAAACACGGTTCGGCAAACAGATTTTAAACTGCTTCAGGTACTATTAACGCCTCAATTAAAAAAGGTTTTTAAACGCAAAATGTTTTTCATGAATATTGCAGCATAAGCGGATTAAATAAACCACATAAACCGCAATCTTCGGAAACAAATCTTTCACCCGTGAAGCGCAAAATGAAACAATATTTCATGCAGGTGTAAAATAAAAGGGTACTTATTTATAGAAATATGTTTTAAAAGTATCTCATTGAACTTGTGTTCATATATCTGACAACGCGAATTTGATCAGATAAATTCAGACAGTTTACAGCAATCTGCATCCGTATACGGCACGGAATGATGAAATAAGCATATATCGCCGGAAAACAGAGATTACCTTTATCCGGATTCGGTAACTCGGACGGCAACCTGAAGATATTTGCATGAATTATTATTCGGGACTTACGACCGGATCCTTTGATCCATCGACCTGACAGAACAATCGCTTTTCATTAAATTCATCATTACGCGGCATCAGCAACAAAAGTAAGAGACAAAAAAAGAAAATGCCGAGTGCATACGGTTACGCCGAAAACCGCGAACTGCCGGTCTCGCAAACATGGGGAAAAAGATGACGTTAAAAGACATCACGCAAATACTTGAAAACGCTCTGATGGGTGACTACTCATTAAGAGTCAATGTCGATGATACCGAAGATGAACTGAAAGAACTTGCCGAAACGGTAAACACGGCAATAGAGTTTATTATAGACTCCAAACGAACCTGTGACAATGTTTCGATGATGATTCAGCAAAACCCCTATCCCATGATGCTTCTGGACAAGAACTTCATGCCCATCGATGTAAACATCGCATACGAGAAACTGATGGGATACAATAAAGATCAGATTCTCTCAATGCAGGCATCGGACTACAAATCCAGACGTGTCTCGGGCGACGACACACAGACTCTTTTCATAGCGGGCCACAATACGGAAACACTCGTTGAATTAACCTTTAAAGACGGCAGAAAACTCTTCGTCGAGCAGAGAGGCGTGCCGCTCATGGACTCGAACGGAAACGTGGAAATGGGTCTCTTCGTCTTTAAAAATGTCACCAACGAAATCGTCGAGAAGGAAGAGATAACAAAGCAGCTGGAAAAAATAAAGGTCCTTCAGGCAAGATCCGAGGTAATTGTTCAGGATAACCCGATGCCCATACTTCTCTGCGACAAAACCTTCAATATTCGCGTTGTCAACAAGGCATACGCAGATCTCTCGGGCATAAATAAAGACAGACTTCTCAATATGACCCTTCACGACTTCGATGTCCTGCATACCGAAGGCGAGGGGCTCAGAAAGGTCTTTGAGACCAAAACAAGAAGTTTCGGCACGGTCACGGTCAAATTCCCCACCGGCGTCTTCATCCTCGAGCAGTACGGTATTCCCGTACTCAGCGCAAAAGGCAATGTAAGCAACATTCTCATTGTCTACAACGATGTCACAAAAGTACGCGCCAAAGAAAACGAGATCGTTGAGATGATGAATAAAGCCAAAGAGAAGGAAGAAGTTCTCGAGGCAAGCATTGACAGCGTAAACAGAGCAATCGAATGCTTAAGCAACGGCGACCTTAGATGCAAACTCGCGGCAAAAGACGATGATCCGTTAAAAGACCTGAAAGCGAACTATAACGCTTCGATTGCGGACTTCAGCGGCATTATCAAGAATGTGTTCACTGCAATGAATACCATTAACCAGAACATGAACGATGCCTCGAACGGTTCCGAAGGTATCGCACATGCTGCCGAGAATGTGGCTGTAAGAACACAGAATGCCGCAAAACTCTCGCGCACTCTCCTAGCGCAGATAGAGAACATCACACGTTCAATATCCGACCTTTCGGCATCGAACGAGGAGATAGCAAGCACATCGCAGGAAGTTCTCGACCAGGCAAGAGATGTCTCGTCCATGGGTAAGAATGCCGAGCAGCTCGGAATTGAGGCGACCGAGAAGATGAACTCCGTCGTTACCATCACAAACGACAGCGTCCAAGAGATGGACGAACTCAACAAACAGCTTGTTCAGATCAATAGTGTAATTAAGTTGATAAACGATATTACAAATCAGATTAACATGCTCGCGCTCAACGCGGCTATCGAAGCGGCACGCGCAGGTGAACACGGCAGAGGATTCGCGGTCGTTGCAGGCGAGGTTAAGAATCTTGCAACCGACGCCAAGAATGCAACCGCACAGATTGACAGGGTCGTAAACGGTATCCAGAAGACCAGCGAGAAGACGGTTGCGTCGATCAAATCCGCAAATGCTCATGTGGTTTCGGGTGTCGAGAGTGTTAATGCGACAATAGATTCACTCAATAAGATTGTAAAAGGTGCCGAGTATCTTACCAGCAACATGGGCGAGATAGCAAAAGCTATTGAGGATCAGGCGAATATTACAAATAATATAGTGGGAGATTGCGAGAAGAGCAGTGAACTCACGCGCAACACCCAGAGCGAGATTGAGGGACTTGCGGGACTTTCGCAGGAGACAAGCGCATCCGTCCAGGAGATCAACAGCGCAATTCAGGAAGTCAACGGTCTTTCAAACGATCTGAAATCGTCGCTGGATACACTTAAAATCTGAGAATGGAGTTGATTTATGACAGTTATTGATATAGTCGAGTTTGAGATCGGAAGTGAGCGTTACGCACTGGATATAACGCTTACCCGTGAGATTGTTGAGATGGTACCGATTACACCGGTTCCCAGAGCTCCGGCGCATATTGCGGGAATTATTAATCTTCGCGGTGAGATTACAAACATTATTAATCTCAACAAGATTCTGGATCTGCCCGAGACATCCAACAAGAACATAGAGGATCAGAAGATTATCGTCCTCGTTCCCGAAGCTGCGGAAGGCTCCAATACGGGTATCATAGTCGATGATGTCCATGCCGTTCTTCAGATTACGGATGACGAGATTGATTCGATGAAAGGCCCTCTGTCCAATGAAGCCTATGTCAAGGGCGTTATCAAGATAGACGATAAGGAGGCAACCGAGACCGAGACGGGAGAGAAGAAGCGCCTTATCGTCTGGCTAGACGTGGGTCAGGTCCTTATAGATATTCTGGCATCGACAAAGGCATAAATCGGATAATTAAGTCATAAAATCAACATCTTTTTTATATTTTTATCTTCGGAATTCAGTATCTTCATTCACGTATATTCAAGGTACATTTACGGTACATTTACGGTATTCCGCAGACAAATACGGACGACAATCTAATTATAGAAATATTCACAGATAGGTAAACAATTCACAGATACAGGTTACAGCAGGTTAACAGACAGGTAAAGAGGATGGCAGATACCGATAAGAAACTGAAAGCGGCGGATATCGCCGAGATAAGCGGCATAAGCGAGAGAGAGGTCAGGAATATCTCGGATGAGTTCGCAAGCCTCATTCCGAGCCACACTCTCGGCAGAATAAAGATCTACGAAGAGAAAGCCGTGGAAGTCATATCAAAGATAAACTCACTCAAACAGAGCGGGACGGCAAGCGAGGATATCTTCACGCAGTTCGGCAAGGCAGCGCCGGCAAAGAAGAGCACAAAGGAGAGAATGACCGAGAGCCTGCGAAAGAATCAGGCGTCGCTGGGTGCAAGGGCGGCACACATCACAAAGGATTACGGCAACTCAATCCCGCCCGACACAAAAACGAGAACTTCGAAAAAGTCGTCGGCGACGGCAAAATCCGCGGAAAAGGCGGAAAAAGGGGATACGACGGAACCGCCTTCCATGATAAGCATGGTCACCGATGCCGTATCGACCGCAGAAAAGCGCGTTAACAGACTTATCTCGCTTGCCGACAGCGCTCCCGACAGTGAGGTTGCCGATAAGATAGGTGCCGCGGAACTTAGGATATCAAAACTTACACTTCGCATTGAAAAGATTGAGTCCGAGATTGCCGCGATGCAGAAGACTTCGGAGCGGAACATGAACGACATTAAGGATATGCTGAGTTCTCTGGAGAAGCGCACCGATATCGCAAACGAATGGGTGAATTACTTCGAGAAGTCGCTTGACGAATACAAAGCCTCGCAGGATGCCGTATGCAACAGCCTTAAGAAGTCGGTCGCCGATGCCGCCGCCGAGATTGAAGAGCTCAAAAGGCCGTTCTGGAAGAGAAAGTAACCATAAGATTTCAGGATATCACGATATCT
>JAFPWZ010000028.1 GCA_017412625.1 Methanomicrobium sp. | reverse complement strand
TCGCTGGAGGATCTCTCTCAGCCGGCGATATCGGGCGATACGTCAACCTTCCTGAGGCTTCCGGTTAAGAACAACCGCTGGAGTTACAAGTGGCGCACGACGGAGAGCGGCAGGATCCTCGATAACGGCAATTATATCGTTTATATCGTGAACAAGCCCAAAAACAGGCACGATCTCTCGCAGGCGGAGTATTCCTACATCAATGTCAGGATTATGGCGCCGACTCTGACGGCATATACGGATACGGGAGATAAAACCGAGGTTACGGCAACGCTGAAGCCAACGGGTACAACGCAATCCCAAACCGTGACGCAGACAACGGCACCGACACAGGTACAGACGCTTATCCCCACGCCCGCACCCACACAGGCGGCAACGCCCGTGAACACCCCCGAAGTCAGCCCGTCTCCGCAGGCAGCCGCGGATTCGGAGAGCGGCAGCAACGGCGATTCATCATATTTAATCATCATCGGCGCGATTGCGGCTGTGATCGTCGTTATCGCGGTTGGGGTCTATGCATACAGCGAAAATGAGAAGAAAAAGAGATACAGGTTCTGAAGGCGGCGGTGAACATGGCACGTGAACTCTCCGAAAGGGATTTACAGATACTCAGGACGCTTGCGCCCGAAAACGAACAGGATCTCTGTCCGTCGTCGAACGTAAAGTTCAAATCCATCCTGCCGCCGCTCTGCAACCATATCGCCGAAAGCACGGAGGACTTCGACCGCCGTCTCTCCTATCTGTCGCGCGAAGACTGGGAGTATCTTACGGAACTTATTGTCAGCGGCGAAGAGAGCGTATGCTGCCTCTCCGAGGAGGCAAAAGAGATTGTTATCAGGCATATCGCCGAATTTTCTGAGGATGATGCCGATAAGGTCAGCAGAATATTCGATCTCGAGGCATGCGGCATGATTTAAGCCGCTGCCGCCGGCTTACAATCAATACCCGATACCTCAACACCTCAATATCATACTCCAATCATACTCCAATCATACTCCAATATCATACCCCGATAACATACAATGCCCCAACCCCGATAACTCAATACACCGCCGTTCCTTTTTTTCCGTACTTTGACGTTTTCTATACTTTGACGTATTTCAGATCAAAGACCGCCACATCGATGCTCAGATCGTAGCCGATTGCCTTGGGACTTACCGTTGTCGTGATTGTGCTTTTCCTGTCCGACATTGTAAACGGAAGCGTGACGGCGCCGTTGCTCACGGAATACTCATTTTTACCGGTCTTCTCCCATGAGAAATTAAATCCGGCTTTCTGCGTGCCGATGACGGGTGCCGAGAGCTCAAAGACGACATTGCCGGTATTGTCGTCATAGAAGAAGATATTCGACTGAAGCGAGAAGACGTAAGCAAACGATGTTGTTCCCGCCCACTTGCCTACGATGGGGTCTGCGGAACCGTCCGCATGCGCAGCCGAAAATACCAGAAACGTGAGCAGCGAACCGCAGACAATTCCGATAACCATGACCGCGACCAGCAACGCGGCATCATCTTTCTTTATCTCCATAATACCCTGTCATATTTCTCGTCTTATTCAGCCAAAAATTTTCCGAGAAACTTGTGATTGACGAAGGTAAGTGAAGACGAAGATAAGCAGACGATACGTGAAAAGCGAAAATAAAAAAAATGTTGGATTGTTTATCCGGGTTTATGCATTGTCGTAAATGTTGCAGACGAACTTTGCATACCACATTGAGAACAGTGGCGTAAGGATGAACAGAATGAGCATTCCGACAATCGGGATAAGCATAAGGACAAACTGAATGATACTGATTACGATACCGTATACAAGAATCTGCAGGAACAGTGATAACCAGCCGATCTCCTTAATCTTTGCAAGGATGGCGCCGAAGGCGAATGCAGCTCCGAATCTCTCTTCACGTGCAAAGTTGACAATTGCAATTGTCTCGAACAGGCTGATAATGATACCCACGATTATGAATATAATAATGCCTATTCCCAATGCGCCCAAACCGGTTGCAATATCAGCGGGGTTTGACATAAGCGCGAACAGACCGGGACCCATCGTTACCATTGCAATGATAATCAGGGGTATTGCGTATATGATTCCGATGATTATGTAGAGTATACCGTCAACGAGCATCTTTACCCAGTTGTCCGCTTCGGGTGCCGGGTCTTCGCCGCGCATAATCCTAATCTGATATCCCATAATCAGCGGGAATATTATACATGAAATAAGGAGCAGAATCCATCTGACCCAGTGTCCAACTAAACCGTCTTTCGCATATGCAAAAGAACTCGACAAATTAGAACCAATATTCATAGTTTCCTCCATCAGGACGTTAAAAATCCTTAATATTATAATATCATATGCTACAATAAAAAAGTTGTGCTTATTTTGATGCTTTTAAGGCATTTTACAGCACGGATAAGACGATTAAGACGATCCGACATATTTGTGAAATATTTGGAAAAATACCTTTCGCAAATGATATTCGAAAACCGAATAAAACGAATAAAACGAAGACGAAAGCAGAATAACACGAAAAAGAAAGCTGAATTACACAAAAAATGCGGAGCTAAAAAGAATTATTAAAAAAATTGGTTGGTTTTTCTTACTTACTGTGCATTCTCATAAATGTTGCAGAAGTACTTTGCTGACCAGATTGCAAACATTGGTGCAAGGATAATCATAAGGAGCCATCCGAGAACCGGAATAATTCCGAGTACGAAGTAGATGATTGAGAATACAATCTCAAGTACAAGTACCTGGATGAACAGTGAGATCCAACCGATTTCCTTAATCTTTCCAAGGATGTCGCCGAAGGCGAACGCAGCTCCGAAGCTCTCTTTGCGTGCAAAGTTGACAATCGCAATTGACTCGAACAGGCTGATAATGATAGCCACGATGATGAATATAATAATGCCTATTCCCAATGCGCCGAAACCCGTAGCAACAGCAGATGGGTTTGTCATAAGTGAGAATACGCCCGGACCCATCGTTACCATTGCAATGATAATCAGGGGTATCACATAGATGAAAGCGATGATACAGTAAAGTATACCGTCAATAAGCATCTTTACCCAGTTGTCTGCTTCAGGTGCGGGGCTTTCTCCACGCATGACTCTGAGCTGATATCCCATCATTAACGGGAATATGATACATGAGATAATGAGCAGAATCCATCTGACCCAGTGTCCTACTAAACCGTCTTTTGCATAACCAAAAGAACTCGACAAATTAGAACCAATATTCATAGTTTCCTCCATCAGGACGTTAAAAATCCTTAATAGTATAATATCATATGCTACAATAAAAAAGTTGTGCTGTTTTTGATGTTTTTGAGGCTTTTTACAGCACGGTTAAGACAATCCGATTAATCTGGGGAACTTTTTACAGGCAACACGATCACGGGAAAACTATTGCGGGAAGAATACGACCATACATATCTGAAAAAAAAAGATTTTGTATCGGAAAACCGATTATTTTGAACTTATTCCGCCGACCGAGCAGGAACCGTCCGAGCAGACATCCTCGGAGTCGAGGACACGGTAAGCGTCGGCAAGCACTGAAGACTGCGCCAGCAGACCGGCAAGAAGAACGGCTTCGAGGATCTCATCCTTCGAGACACCCTTCTTAAGCGCGGATCTCATATGGTATTCCGTGCAGGGACGACAGTTCAGTGCCGCACCCACGGCAAGACTTATCAGTTCCACGCATTTCGGATCGAGAGCGCTCGTCTCGGCAATCGAGGTCTTGTAAAGCAGATGCGAGATGAGAACTTCGGGTCTCTCCGCCATCTTCGTAAAAATAAGCGGAACATCGCCGTCTCTCTCCTTAACCCTCCGTATTAAGTGAT
>JAFPWZ010000027.1 GCA_017412625.1 Methanomicrobium sp. | reverse complement strand
GCTCACCGAGGTTAAGGAGATCTCGGGCGAGGTCGGCAATTTTAAGGTTACCCTGCTTCGTCACCCGAGGTATGTCAGAGAGCACGAGTGCAACGGCTGCGGCGACTGCGTGGAGTCCTGCCCGGTCGAGGTCTACAATAAGTATGATGCCGGCGTCGGCGTGAGGAAGGCAATCTATAAGCCGCATCCGCAGGCGGTGCCGAATATCATGGTCCGCGACAGCGAGCACTGCATAGAGTGCGGGATGTGCTACGATTCCTGCGGCAAGAAAGCGGTCTTAAGGAACGACGAGGACGGCGACCGCGAGGTTACCATAGATGTCGCGAGCATTGTGCTGACGACCGGCTATGAGACCTTCGATCCGCGTATAAAGAGGAATCTGCGCTATCTTAAGATCAAGGACGTGATTACGAGCCTGGAGTTCGAGAGGCTCATCTGTGCTTCGGGTCCGACGGGCGGCGTTCCGCGAAGGCTTTCGAACGGCGAAAAACCGAAGTCCATCGTCTTTGTTCAGTGCGTGGGCTCACGCGACATGACCATCAACCGCGGTTACTGCTCCTGTGTCTGCTGCATGTATGCGATAAAGAACGCCATCCTTCTCAAGGAGAAGAACCGCGATCTCGAGATTACGATGCTGTATATGGATATCCGCGCCTACGGCAAGGGATACGAGGAGTATTACGAACGTGCAAAGAAGCTTGGAATCAGGTTCATCCGCGGTATGCCGGGCGAGATTATTCAGGGCGACGACAGCCCGCGGATTGTCGTGGAGAATACCGAGACGGGAGAGATTCTGAGGCTCAATCCCGAGCTTGTGGTACTCTCCGTCGGCATGCAGCCGGCAAAGGATGCGGGCAGGCTTGCGGAGTCTCTGGGCATTCCCCTCTCCGAGAGCGGTTTTTACGAGTCGGAGAATTATCAGCTCAATCCCGTGGGCACGGTCAGGCAGGGTATCTATATCGCGGGCGCCGCCTGTGCACCAAAGGATATCCCCGACAGCGTTACTCAGGGCGAGGCTGCGGCCATGAAGGCATTCCGCGATGCCGTGACGTATTAAGGGTATATAAGGGATATAATGGATAATATGCCGAATTCCGATAAGACACTTTTCTGGGATAACGATAAGAACTGCATAGTTTTCGTAAGACAGACGCTTCTCCCCGCCGTGTATAAGACGGCGGAATGCAGGACGATTGAGGAACTTGCCGAGGCGATAAGGACTCTGGATATCCGCGGCGCTCCCGCTCTGGGTGTTGCGGGCGGATACGGCGTTGCGCTCTCGACCTTCGTGCACGATGACCGCAATATCGAGGGTTTCATGCGGCTTGTCTCCGACGATGCGAAGTATCTGGCTTCCACGCGACCTACGGCGATTAATCTCTCGTGGGGCATAAACCGCGTCTTTAAGGCAATCGAGGACGCGGAGAGCGTTGATGAGGCACGGGCTTCGGCACTCTCGGAGGCGGATGCGATTGCGCACGAGGATGAGGAGATGTGCCGCAGTATCGGCAGGAACGGGGCGGCGCTTTTACCCGACAGATGCACGGTGCTTACGCACTGCAATGCGGGTGCGCTGGCATGCTGGACGTGGGGAACGGCGCTGGGCGTCATCCGTTCCGCAGTCGAGGCGGGCAAGGATGTCTCGGTCATCTCCTGCGAGACGCGTCCGCTCAATCAGGGCTCGCGCCTTACGGCATGGGAGCTTGCCCGCGATAAAATCCCCGTTAAGACGATTACGGATTCTTCGGCGGCGTTTCTGATGAGGAAGGGCATTATAGACGCGGTTGTCGTCGGCGCCGACAGGATTACGCGGGATGCCGTCTTCAACAAGATAGGGACGTATACGCACGCGGTCAGCGCGAAATACCACAGTATTCCGTTTTATGTCGCGGCGCCGTATTCGACCTTCGATGCGGTGCGGCTGGAGAAGGATATCGTGATTGAGGAGAGAAGCCGCGACGAGCTTGCTTTCTGCGGCGACAGGCAGCTTATGCCGGATAATGTCGATGCTTTGAATTACGCCTTCGATGCCACGCCTATGGAGCTTGTTACCGCGATTATCACGGAGAAGGGTGTCCTGCGACCGCCGATTGGAAAAGAGGATCTCACGCGGAAATAGGGTTTTTGGAATTTTCCGAACTTTTTCGCATGATATCAAGAAGAGATATTTAAGATAAGAGGTAAAGAATACTGTATGGCGGGAAGTCCGATCTTCGATCAGCTTGTCTACATTGTCGGCGAGATTACGCTTATTCTTATTATCGGGTTTATCCTGCTTTCGATAGTAGTCGTCGCTCTTTCTTTTTACTCAATCAGGCGCGGGTATTTTTATCTGCCGCGGCTTGTGAAGTCGGGTATCGTGGCTACCGAAGGTATGGCAAAGGGTATCTGCAAGCTTCTGGGTCTGGACGATAAGGAGATGACGGCTTTTGCCATACGCCTTCACAATGCCATGAATCAGAGCGATTTCGAGAAGGTGCCCGCCGACAGGCGTGCCATTTTCATCCCGCAGTGTCTGAGGAATGCGGACTGTCCCGCTCATCTGACGCCGGAGGGGATTATATGCAGGCGCTGCGGGCGCTGCGAGATCGGTTCGCATGTCGACAGTCTGGAGGCGCTCGGCTATCATGTCTGGATAGCGCCGGGTTCCACGCTGATAAAGAGGATGGTCAAGCAGTACAGACCGAAGGGGGTTATAGGCGTGGGCTGCATGATTGAGGTCAGAGAGGGTCTGGAACTTCTCGATAAGGCGAATATCATCGGCATGGGCGTGGTTACCCTCAAGGACGGCTGCGTGGAGACCATGATGAACTGGCAGGATCTGATGGATACGGCACTTCTGGGTCTGGAGCCCGGCGAAAATGCCGAAAATATTTGAATCTGTTTTATCTGTACTATCCGATTTATCGGGTGTAAATGTTTTAAAGATTAAAAATCGTAAAAAAGTAGGCGCTTATTGATATTTTTATTCCGCGCCGGTTTTTGCTCTGCTTTCAGTAGCGGTTCCGGGTTTCTTCTTCGGTTGCGTAATCTGTTGCGTATTCGCCTGCGTATCCGGGATTTTCGGGGGGCAGTCCGCCCTGTGAGTCCATTTCGTCCGCGGGTTCGGTTTCTTCAATGTACTGCGGATACGGGTCGCGGAGTATCTTTACCTGTTTTCCGTAGAGTTTGCCGGATTTTACCTTGCCGAAGACGTAGAGCGTTCCGCCGCATTTGACGTCGCCTACGGTTACGCCGGGGCGGATGACCACGTTTCCGCCGGCGGTTATGTTCTTCATCGTCGTGTTGTCGCAGATTGTGATGCTGCCATCGACGTTTACGTCACCGCCGATTCTTACGTTTGCGCCGATTACGGCACTGTGACAGGTCAGTTTGTATTTGACGCTAGAGTTCGGTCCGAGTTCCAGATTTCCGTCCACCACCAGATGACCCCAGAAATGCGTGTCGGGGGGTGCGATGAAGTCCCCGTTTATCCTGACATTTCCTTCAAAGTAAGAACCTCTTGGGGCTATGAAAGTATCCCCATCCCTAAAGACTTTCATGGATTATTAAAATTTTATATCAAAGGATATAATCATTTTGAATGATGTGTCCGAAAAAAAGGGGGTTTTGCGGCTATGTCGTGGCAATGTCGTCGGGGATGTCGGGAGATGTCTTCGGCGATGTCTTCGGCGATGTCTTCGGCGATGCCTGCGAAGATGTCAGAAGAGCAGGGCGGAGACAAGCATGAATGCGGTCGCAAGGAACATGCCGGCTTTGAGGACGGTTGTGACCTTCGAGTCCGTGAGGGATTTTGAGTCGGCGGCACGGACTCCTTTGATGGCGGCATAAAGGATGATTGCGTCGGCGACGGCTATGAGTATGAGGTAGTATATGCCCCAGAATTTGATCAGGGGCAGAAGGCTTATGATTATGCCGGTTAAGGCGAGGACGAGGCAGAGTTTTCCGGTTTTCGGAACGCCGATTATCATGGGGAGGGTCTTTGCTCCGCCGGCACGGTCGCCTTCGATGTCCTCGGCGTCTTTTAAGAGTTCACGCGAGAGCATTGCGAAGAATGTGATTGCGGCGATGACGGTGTTCTGCATGAGTCCTTCGATGCCTGCGAAGGCGCCGCCGAAGAGGAAGATGCTTGCGGCAAGGTAGGATACGCAGATATTGCCGATGAGGGGTTTTCCTTTGAAGCTTCCGGCATAGAGGATGAGGATTGCGGAGTTAAGGACGGCGAATACGAGGCAGAGGGGGTTTACGATTGGGAGAAGGCAGATTGCGATGCCTGCGGCGAAGAGAAGTATGCTGTAGACGAGAGCGCCTTTTTTCGTGACGGCACCGGAGGGGATGGGGCGGTCGGGTCGGTTTATTGCGTCGATTTCGCTGTCGCAATAGTCGTTGATTACGTTTCCGGCGCCGGTTATGAGGAAGACGACGGCTATGAGCGGGAGCGAGGCGGGGGGTATTGTGCCTGTCGCTATTATTACTCCGAGGAGGACGGCTAAACCCGCGGCTACCGAGTTTGCGGGGCGGATTATCTTAAGGTATCCTTTAAGCATTATGAGAGTTTTTGTGTTCCGACTGGAAATAGTCTTCTTTATGAGTCGCGGTTCTTAAAGAGCGGGTTTGGGGGGATTCGAACCCCCGGCTTTTAGCTTAGGAGGCTAACGCCATATCCAGGCTAGGCCACAAACCCAAAAAGTGTCTTTGCTTTGAGTGCGCTGTTGCGCCTATATTAGTTGATCTGGATAACCTATAAGTTTTCCCGATTACGATATGTAACTGCAATGGAACTGATTGAGGCAAGGGAGGGGAAGACGAGATTTCTGATCCCCGTTCAGGATGCGGAGAGTAATTTTCCGGCGGCAAGCGCGGAGGTTTTCTTCAATAAGAAGATGGAGATCAACCGCGATTCCACCGTCCTTATGCTTAAGGTTCTGAAGGATATCGATAAGAGGGCCGACGGGGAGGACGCGGTCAAGACCTATCTGGACGCGATGAGCGCGACGGGGGTGCGGGGTCTTCGCGTTGTCAATGAGTGCGGTCTGGAGGCGACGGTCAACGATAAGAGTGCGGATACGATTCCGCTTCTGGAGAAGAACCGCGATACCTATGCGCCGCAGCTTAAGATTTCCAATCTGGATGCGAATGTTCTGATGCACGAGCGCCGGTTCGATGTCGTGGATATCGATCCTTTCGGGACGCCGGCGCCGTTTCTGAACGCGGCCGCGGGCTGTGCGAAGAGGTATCTTTTCATAACGGCGACGGATACGGCTCCGCTCTGCGGTTCTCACCTGAAGGCGGGTATCCGGCGCTATTTTGCAAGGCCGCTGAATACCGAGTATCACAGCGAGATGGGGCTGAGGATTCTTCTGGGAGCGGCGGTGAGGGAGATTGTGAAGTACGACCGCGGTGTTGAGCCGCTCTTTTCGTTTACGAACGAGCATTTCGTGAGGATTTATCTTAAGCTGTCATACGGCGCGGGAAATGCAGATAAGGCGATGGAGAATATCGGTTTTATCCACCAGTGCCCGCACTGCCCGCAGCGTATCGAGGAGAGGGGTATCTCGGCTCATACGCATCTCTGCCCCGATTGCGGCAGACCGATGACGGTTGCGGGTCCGCTCTGGCTGGGTGCGGTGAGCAGGGCGGATATCATAGAGAGGATGCTGAGCATGCTGCCGGAATGCGGTTTCGGGAGCGAAAAGCGCCTTTCACGCCTTCTGGAGCTATGTCACGACGAGATCGATACCTCGACCTTCTATGATTATCATACGCTGGGCAGGTTCTGGAAGGTTTCTCCGGCGGCGGTCGATACCGTTGTCGAGGCTTTAAGGTCGGCGGGATACCGTGCTTCGCGTGTTCACTACGAGGGCACCGGCATCAAGACGGATGCACCGCTCGAGGAGATTAGGAAGGTTATCTGCTGAAGAGGGTAAAAGAGAGGCACGGCAACTTGTGCAAAATTTGCACAGGTTGAATTTAAAAAAATGTAATTAGTTTAGACAGAGTTCCGCGACAATTCGCGGACAATTACCTCTTTCGATCTTATTTTGTAGCATCGCCGAGTTCGGCTTCTATCTCTTCAATCGTGGGTAACGAGGACTTGTAGTTCTCCGGCAGGAAAGTATTGATATCGTATTCGGAGATTCCCATGGGCTGGCTGCTGGCTTCGAGGGCATATTTTGCTTTTACGTTGTCTTTTGATTTGCAGATTATGAGTCCAAGCGTGGGTCCGTCATTTTCGCCCTTCAGCTGGTGATTTACGGCAACCATGTAAGTTCCGAGCTGACCCATATCGCGGGCGCTGAACTCAACAACCTTGACCTCGACAACGACATAGCAGTGAAGTTTGATATTGTAAAAGAGCATGTCGACGAAGTTTTCAGTCTCGCCGATCACAAGCCTTACTTCTCTTCCCACAAATGCAAAACCGTTTCCAAGTTCAAGGAGGAACTTGCCGATATTGTCCATTAGGGCATCTTTCAGTTCTTTTTCATCATATTTTTCGCGGATTGAAAGGAAATCAAAATTGTAAGGATCTTTTGTGATTTCTTGCGCCAGATCGCTTTCCAATTCCGGAAGCGTCAGAGCAAAATTGGTTACTGCTTTACCATGCCGCTCGAAAAGATTAGTGTCCAGAAAGTTCAAAAGAACTGCTCTCGACCAGTTGTTTTCCAGTGTCTTTTTGACATAGAACTGAGCTTTTTGCGGATTACCTTTGCATTTATCGATGATTATCTTATTGTGTCCCCAAGGTATGAAGAACATATACGTTTTTTCAAAAATATTCTCATCAGGGGTACAAATTTCCACATTAGGATACATCTCGTAAAAGTACCGCATGTACTTCAGATTTGTAGGCGAAAAGGATTTTACATCAGGGAGAATTTCCTTTAGGTCATTGCTGATTACTTATAAAATTCAGTGCCGTATCCGTTTTTCTCGCTAATTTCGGCAATACCTTTTCCCAAAGACCAGTAAAACATCAACATTTCTTCATTTAACTTAACAGCGGCATTAAGCTGGCTCTGTCTGAACCTGTTCGATACTTCCAAAATCCAGTTTTTATACTCTTCATTAACCTTGATCAAGTTGCTCATGTTATTCATATCCTCAATATTTCTGCAATATCCCGTCTATTTCCACCCAAATATCTTATCAGACAGTCCTTATTTTTAAATAAAAGTTACAATAGCATTAACCTTTCTTAATTTCATTATTCATCACGAATTACCAATAATGAGGAACCGATATCAAGACAAACACATAGAATGTGACCACAAGGAAATTGATATATAATTGGTGATGACTGATGAGGTTTCAAAATCGTCCCCAACCGGGGACAATTTGGATATATTTATAATTATCTCACAAATTATCGACGGATTGTAATATTGAGGCTAACTACATACGATTCAGCAATATCTTCAAAAAGAATCATACTATAAAAAGAATATGGTAAGTATTTCCACAACGGCAAACTGTGCATTTTTTGCACAAGTTGAAATTTTTGAGACGAACACACCGATTGAGGTCAGAGAGAAATATGCATATAATCGGTGATGAGTGATGAAGTTTCAAAATCGTCCCCAACTGGGGACGATTTGGTCATATTTAAAATTATCTAATAAATTATCGAGGATTTGTAAAACCAATGCAAATATCAACATATTTGGCATTGCCTTCAATAAACGACATACTATAAAGCATTTTGGGTATGCCTGCCCTTCATCGGCAACTTGTGCATTTTTTGCACAGGTTGAAATTTCATTTTTTGCGCCGGCGGCAGTTTGTGAAAATTTTGCAGATACTGAATTCACGGGACGATCTTTGCGGACGGCGATTTGCCGCATCCCTATAGCATTGGATTATAATCCCATGCTATTACCACAAAGCATTGGATTATAATCCCATGCTATTACTCTAAAGCATTGGATTATAATCCCATGCCCCCCATACAGGATAGACCGCCGCGGCGGTCGACACCGTTATCGTATAGGCAACATGTGCAAAATCCGCACAGGTTGAAAAAGGGTGCGGCTTATCGGAAAAATACCACAAGATAATGCCTCAATCGTTAATCCAACAAAATTTTTCCCTATTTCCTGACGTCAGGAATTTGGCAGTAAATTATGATGCAAAAAG